>NZ_JBCPDN010000021.1:0-18737 GCF_040915425.1 Collinsella aerofaciens
CTGGAAGGACGCCGATAGCACCTACGCTAAGGCCTTCGCTGACGATGCCTTTACTGCCGATAGTGCCACCTACAAGCAGGCCATGACCGCCTACTACACTGCTTATCAGCAGTATTCCTCGCAGGCCTCAGGCGCTAGCTCCAAGTGGACCGAGTATGCTAACGGCCTCTATGCCAAGGCCAACATCAGCATCTACGGTCTGTTTGCGTAAAGATTTGTCTGAGCTACCGAGCGCGTAGCCGAAATATCTGAATAGCCCGCTAGAACGGATGTTGTTCTAGCGGGCTATTTGCGTTTAGGCGCTGGTGGCTAAATTATGCCTATGAATCTTTAAGTCCAAAAAGGTTATCGGCTTCATCGTCAGGCATATATTCCAGCACATCGCCCGGTTGGCAGTCGAGTGCCCGGCATATCGCATCAAGAGTTGAAAAGCGCACGGCAGAAACCTTGCCCGTCTTGATGCGCGACATATTGACCTGGGAGATGCCCACGCGTTCCGCAAGCTCTTTGGATGAGATCTTGCGTTCGGCAAGCATGCGGTCAAGCCGCAGAATAATCATGGATTCCCCCTAGAGCAACTCGTCATCTTGTTTTTGCAGGATATACCCGTAGCGGAAGATGCTGGCAATCAGGCAAATAATCAGGCCTGCAAAGAGCATGGAGGGCTCGAATAACTGGCCGACGAACGCATTCGTAAAGCTGCCGCCAAATCCTGAGAGTATCATTCCCGTGATTACGGCACCAAGAAGTCTCACGGAAACGCCGCCGATAAGGAATAAATGTCCTACTCGACGAAGTGTCTGGTTACATTCAAGGTCAAAGGGCCTGCCTTTCTTTTCAATGTTGAAGAAAAGCCTGCGCACGCTTAGCGCGATGGTAAGCGCGAGACATGTCATCAAGAGGCTTCCTATGGCAGTGTGACCATCGTGTGCGACGAGCATAAGTGGGGCCTGTGCATTGGTACCGACGATAGCAAGGCACGGTCCTTCGCCGGCTTGAAGTTCTACGGATTGGAGACACGACCCTTGGGAGAGTCCAGGCAATATGAGTAGAAGGTCAATCGCAATGACTGCGAGGAGTCCCAGAGCGAGCGCGGTGGTAATGCAGATTGTGGCCCATTTGCAGATGCGAGTGAGCTTCCTCAGATCGGCTATTGCCTGTTCACGGTCGATGGCTTCATTCGATTTGGATACGTTCCAGCGGATCATAGCTCCTCCAACCAATGTCTTGGATGATACTTGTATCATATCAGAATTAACGATAAACGATAAATAATTACGAATATTGAGTAAGTAATGATTGAAAACGATTAGCGTGAACTATTGGCTCATTTTGGGTGCCGGAGTTTGGTGCGCGGGGGATGAGGACAAATGTCAAAACTTTCCGAGATCGCACAAGTGCTTCATCGGGTTCCCCGATTCATATGGGAAAACAACTGCAAACGATTGCAAGTAACCGGTGAACGGTCGAAAACTACCGTTCACCGATAATCTCAAAACTGGTTCTAACTGGTATTAAGTCAAAAAGACCAATTCACATATCTTCACAATGACCTGCAATTTTTCTACACGCTATTTTTAGCCGCCCTGCGTTGTTTAGGGACAGGAAAAGTTCCGATCTTTTGCCAAAGCATTTCGAAACGGTTTCAAAACCGCAGGTAGAAGTGTTAACGACCGGTAAACGGTCGAAATATCACCGTGAGCGGTGCAAAAACGTTTTACCGTATGAATCAACGAAAGCGACCTCTTCTGGGGTGATATAGTGACAACAACACGTCACGTGGTTACTACCAGTTTAGAAACCACTGGTCTTCAAAGAACGCTTTCTAAGAAGCTTTAAGGGCGAGCGCCCGCTGGCTTCCGAAAATCATCGGACTCAGATTGTACACACCTTCGGAAGGGAAATTTGAATGGTTGGCTTTATTCTTACCGGTCATGGACAGTTCGCACCCGGCCTAGCTAGCGCTATCGCTATGGTTGCCGGCGACCAGCCCGCTTTTACCGTCGTTCCTTTTGAGGGCGACCAGGCTGCTTCTTACGGTGAGGATCTCCGCGCCGCTATTACCGCCATGCGCGAGGAGTGCGATGGCGTGCTCGTCTTTACCGACCTGCTTGGCGGCACCCCATTCAACCAGTCGATGATGATTGCCCAGGATGTCGACAACGTCGAGGTTCTGACTGGCACCAACCTTCCCATGGTTATTGAGCTTCTGTTCCTCCGCGGCAATGCCACGCTCGCCGAGCTTGGCGAGCAGGCCGTGACCGTTGGCCAGACGGGCGTCACCGCCCAGACGGTCGCATCCGTTGCCGGCTCCGAGGAAGAGGATATCTTCGGCGACGAGGACGGCATCTAATGGCCGATTTCGGAGCCAACGTCCTGAGCTCCTCGGTCGCCCTTTTAGGCCTGCTTGTCATCATGGGCTTGATTTACACCATCTGGTCGCAAATCAACATGAAGAAGAAGCAGAAGTACTTCAAGGAGCTGCACACCGAGCTCAAGCCGGGTCAAGAGGTTCTTTTCGCCGGCGGTATCTACGGAACCGTCAAAGGCATCGAAGGCGAGAAGGTCCAGATCAAAGTCCGATCCGGAGCCGTCGTAGATGTTTCGCGTTACGCGATTCAGGAGATCAAGTAACTGTCGTCAGCAAATAACGAAAGGAAGCTGATCAACATGGCAGAACCCAACATTCTTCTTACCCGCATCGATAACCGACTGGTTCATGGTCAGGTTGCCACCCAGTGGAACTCCACCCTGGGCTCCAACCTCATCCTCGTCGCCAACGACGACGTGGCGTCCAACACCATGCGCCAGAACCTCATGAAGATGGCCGCTCCCGCCGGCGTCGCTACGCGTTTCTTCTCTCTGCAGAAGACCATCGACGTCATTGGCAAGGCGAGCCCGCGCCAGAAGATCTTCATCGTGGCCGAAACACCGGAAGACGTGCTTACGCTCGTCAAGGGCGGTGTGCCTATAAAGAAGGTAAACATCGGCAACATGCACATGTCGGAAGGAAAGCGCCAAGTCGCCACCTCCGTCGCAGTTAACGACGAGGATGTCGCTGCGTTTAAAGAGCTGCAGGAATTGGGGGTGGAGTTGGAGATCAGGCGCGTTCCGAGCACGCCTGTTGAGGACACGAGCAAGCTCTTCTCGTAATCCTCGTGATCCACGTTGTCAGGAGTGAAACCCTGACGTTCTGTACGTGAAATCCAAAGTGCGTACATACATTTTGAAAGGAGGAGCAAGATGGAATACTCGATCATCCAGATCGCTCTGGTCTTCGTCGTCACGTTCATCGCGGCAATCGACCAGTTTGACTTCCTCGAGTCTCTCTATCAGCCCATCGTCACCGGCGCCGTCATCGGTCTTATCCTTGGCGACCTCAACACCGGTCTTCTCGTGGGTGGTACCTATCAGCTCATGACGATCGGCAACATGCCGATCGGAGGCGCTCAGCCGCCTAACGCCGTCATCGGCGGCATCATGGCAGCCATTCTCGCTATCGCCACGGGCCTCGAGCCCAACGCGGCAGTCGGTCTCGCCATTCCGTTCGCTCTGCTTGGCCAGCTTGGCGTTACCCTGGTCTTCACGCTTATGTCCCCGCTTATGTCCACGGCCGATAACATGGCTCACAACGCGGACACCAAGGGCATCGAGCGCCTGAACTACTTCGCCATGGCTCTGCTCGGCCTGATCTTCGCTGTCGTCGTCACCCTGTTCTTCATCGCTGGCGCTACCATCGGTCAGACCATCGCTTCTGCCATCCCGACTTGGCTGCAGACCGGTCTCTCCGCTGCAGGCGGCATGATGCGCTTCGTCGGCTTCGCCGTCCTGCTCAAGGTTATGATGAACCGCGATATGTGGGGCTTCTTCCTCATGGGCTTTGGCCTCGCGCTCATCACCGTTGCCAACGATTCGCTGGCAACCCCTGCTCTGCTCATCCTCGCTCTCATCGGCTTCGGCATCGCTTTCTGGGACTTCCAGCAGCAGACCGAGCTGAAGGGTGCAGCTGTTTCTGACGGAGGTGACTTCGAAGATGGCATCTAATGAGTATGTGATCCCGGAGCACTACGAGGATCTCACTCCTGCTCCGCAGCTCGACCAGAAGACCCTCAACAAGATGGCTTGGCGCTCCTGCTTCCTGCAGGCATCGTTCAACTACGAGCGCATGCAGGCCGCTGGCTGGCTCTACTCCATCATCCCCGGTCTGGAGAAGATCCACACCAACAAGAACGACCTCGCGGCTTCCATGAGCCACAACCTGGAGTTCTTCAACACCCACCCGTTCCTTGTCACCTTTGTTATGGGCATCGTGCTTTCGCTCGAGCAGAACAAGGTTGACATCCCCACGATCCGCGCCGTCCGCGTCGCCGCAATGGGCCCGCTCGGTGGTATCGGTGACGCCCTGTTCTGGCTGACGCTTGTGCCTATCACGGCCGGCATCACCTCTAACATGGCCATCAACGGCAACGCCGCTGCACCGATCATCTTCCTGGTGATCTTTAACGTCGTCCAGTTCGCTCTGCGCTTCTGGCTCATGAACTGGTCCTACAAGCTTGGCACCAGCGCTATTGACGCTCTGACCGCCAACATGCAGGCCTTCACGCGTGCCGCTTCCATCATGGGCGTCTTCGTCGTCGGTTGCCTGGTCGTCACCATGGGTGGCACCCAGATCAACCTCCAGATCCCCAACGGCACCACCCGTGGCCTCTCCGCTACTACCGTGATCGTCTCCGAGAAGGAGGCCGAGAACTTCACCGGTATGGAGGGCATCGATACCGAGACCGCTGAGGCCGGTACCATCGCCATGACCGATGAGGACGGCAACGCCCTCACCGCTTCCGATGCCGACGGCAACGCTGTCGAGTGCGGCGTCACCGATCTGGGCAACGGCATGGAGTCCGTTACCTACGGCACCGTTACCGAGGATCCGGTCAACTTCTCTGTTGCCGACACCCTCAACACCATCGTCCCGAAGCTCGTCCCGCTTATGCTTACGCTGCTGCTTTACTACATGTTCGCTAAGCACAGCTGGACCCCGACCAAGGGCATTCTCCTGCTCTTCGTCCTTGGCATCCTGGGCGCTGGCCCGCTTGGTCTCTGGCCGAGCATCTGGTAAGGCTCTAGCTTGAGGGGTGTGTCCCTACGCGGCTCACACCCCGACCCCTTAAGCCATGTGTATGTTAAAAGCCGCGTGCTCGAAAGAGCGCGCGGCTTTTGTTTTCTTGTTGATTCGGGTGTGGCAGACAGATAATGCTAAACACCCTAGGTAGTTAGCCGAATTCGAGCAAAAGGGAGGATAGGATGGCGATCGGAGCGCGTAAGCAACCGCTGTACGATCAGCTGGTCGATATTCTGACCGAAAAGATCGACCATGAATATCGCGCCGGTGACATGATTCCTTCCGAGCGCGAACTTTCGGAGCGCTATGGTCTCTCGCGCACTACAGTACGCCTGGCTCTGCAGGAACTGGAGCGTTTAGGACTGGTGGTTCGGCAGCACGGTCGCGGTACCTTTGTGACCGACCGTTCGGCAAAGGCAACCAATCTTATGCAGTCCTATAGCTTTACCGAGCAGATGCGCGCGATGGGTCGAGAACCTGAGACCACGATTCTCGAGTTTTGCGAGATGGAGGCCGATAAGAATCTGGCCGAGCATATGGGATTGCGCATCGGTGATCGCATTTTTAAGCTCAAGCGTCTTCGTTCTGCCGACAATATGCCCATGATGGTCGAACGCAGCTATCTGCCGGTTCGTCAATTTCTGTCCCTAAAGCGACCGCTGCTGGAGCGTAAGCCGCTTTACGATGTGATTGAGCAGGACTTTCAGCAAAAGATTCGCGTGGCCGAAGAGGAGTTCTATGCGAGCATAGCCCGTCCCACCGATGCCCACCTTTTGGGAATTGTCGAGGGCTCGCCTGTGCTCGATTTGGTCAGAACTACGTATAACGAGTCAAACGAGGTTGTGGAGTATACACTCTCGGTTGCTCGTGCCGATCAGTTTAAATACAAGGTTTACCACCAGCGTAGCAACTAGTGTCCGCATCGTTTCCATATGGTGATTCTTTGCATTTAACTGGTTACTACCAGATAACCAACCGAAGTGTATAATTGCACGTCAGAGGATTACTTCTAGAGAGAGGTATTAGAAATGTTCGAGAAGAGTGTCGAGGAGCTCACCGAGCTCGGCGCCCAGATCACCACGGCCGAGATTGCTCAGCAGCCCGAGCTTTGGCGTGATACGCTCAACATCTATCGCGAGAACAAGGAGGCCATCGAGGCCTTCCTGGCCGAGGCTCGCGCTATGGGCGAGGGCCGTCTGTCCGTTGTCTTCACCGGTGCCGGTACGTCCGACTATGTTGGCGATACCTGCGCCCCGTACCTGCGTCACGCTGGCAACACTGATCTCTACGACTTTAAGCCCATCGCCACGACCGACATCGTGAGCGCCCCGCGCGACTTCCTGCGCGCCGAGGATCCCACGCTCGTGGTTTCCTTTGCCCGCTCTGGCAACAGCCCCGAGAGCCTTGCCGCCGTTGCCGTTGCCAAGGAGCTCGTCCACAACGTCAAGTTCCTCAACATTACCTGCGCTCCCGAGGGCAAGCTCGCCGTCGAGTCTGCCGATGATCCCAATGCGCTGACGCTGCTCATTCCGCGCGCCAACGACAAGGGCTTCGCCATGACCGGTTCTTATTCCTGCATGACCCTGCTCTCCACCCTTATTTTCGACACTGCCTCTGACGAGCAGAAGGCCGAGTGGGTCGAGACCATCGCCAAGATGGGCGAGGAGGTTATCGCTCGCGAGTCCGAGGTCGCCGATTACCTCGCTGGCGACTTCAACCGCGTGACCTACCTGGGCTCCGGCTCCTTTGGCGGCCTTGCTCAGGAGAGCCAGCTTAAGATTCTTGAGCTTGCTCACGGCCTGGTTGCCACTTCTTACGACACTTCCATGGGCTATCGTCACGGACCCAAGTCCTTCGTCGACGATAAGACGCTCGTCTTTGTGTTCGTCAACAACGACGCCTACACCCGTCAGTACGATATCGACATCCTCAACGAGATCGGTGGCGACAAGATCGCTCAGCACACCGTCGCCGTTCAGCAGGAAGGTGCCACCGTCTATGAGGGTGAGTCCTTCACCTTTAAGGGCTACGAGGCACTCCCCGAGGGCTACCTCGCCCTGCCGTTCGTGATGTTTGCCCAGGCCATCAGCCTGCTCAACTCCGTGCGCGTGGGCAACACGCCCGATACGCCGAGCCCCACCGGCACGGTCAACCGCGTGGTCAAGGGCGTGACGATTCACCCCTTCACCGCTTAATCGCGTCCCCCTGTAAGGGCGCCCGTCCGCTCATAACGGCGGGCGGGCGCTTTTTGTTTTACGTGAGCTGGGTATAAGCATCACCACAGTCAACTGCTTTAGAAGCAAGGAGTGCATATGAGCACGTACGCAATTAAGGCTGACAAGTTCTTCTTGCCGGCAGGCCCGCAGCTGGGCGGCTATCTCATGGTCGAGGACGGCGTCTTTGGCGCTTGGCAGGCCGACGAGCCCTCCTGCGAAATCAAGGACTACACGGGATCGTGGATCGCGCCGGGCATGGTCGACACCCACATCCATGGCTTCTACAACCACTCAACAACCGATAACGATCCCGAGGGCATCGATATCAGCTCGACCGAGCTCGCCCGTCGCGGCACCACCAGCTGGCTGCCCACGACGTTCACCGATGGCGTCGAGCAGATCAAGGACGCCTGCGCCGCCATCGCTCAGGCGGACGAGGGTCGCGGCCCCGACTTCTGCGGTGCTCGCATTCAGGGCATCTACCTGGAGGGCCCCTTCTTTACCATGAAGCACGTGGGCGCGCAGAACCCCGCTTACCTGATCGATCCCTCCGAGGAGGTCTTCGATCAGTGGCAGGAGGCTGCGGGTGGTCGCATCGTTAAGAGCGCCATGGCGGCCGAGCGCGACGGTGCCGCTGCTTATGCGGCTGCTCTGAATGCCAAGGGTGTGGTGACCAGCATCGGTCACTCCGACGCCACCTACGATGAGTGCATCGCCGCCATCAACGCCGGTGCCAGCTGCTTTACGCATACCTATAACGGTCAGCGCGGGCTGCATCACCGTGAGCCCGGTGTCGTGGGCGCTGCCATGTCCACGCCCGAGACCTACGCCGAGATCATCTGTGACGGCAAGCACGTTAACCCTGCCGCCATCAAGGCGCTGCTGCAGGCAAAGGGCTGGCAACACACGGTGCTCATCACTGACTGCCTGGGCTGCGGCGGCATGCCCGAGGGCAGCTACACCAGTGGTGGCATGGACGTCATCATGAAGGACAACCTGTGCTGGCTCGCCGACGGCAAGAGCATTGCTGGCTCGGTGCTCACGCTTGCCCAGGGCGTCAAGAACATCGTCGACTGGGGCATCGCCAGCGCCGATATCGCCATTCGTATGGCAACCGAGGTGCCGGCACGCTCCGCGCACATCGAGGATAAGTGCGGCAGCATCATGCCGGGTCGCGACGCCGACTTTGTCGTGTTCGACCATGAGCTTACCCTCGTCGAGACGTATGTTGGCGGCCAGAGCGTCGGCAACGCCTTTACCGAGTAACGATAGAAAAAGACGGCGGGCCCGAATCTGCTCGGACCCGCCGTATGGGTTAAACGCTCAAAAGCACCTTCACAGTTACAGCTTGTTAGCGATCTTCTTTGCCGTGCGCTTGACGCCGGCCACCAGGCCTCCTGCAGGATGCTCCTTCTCGTATGCTAGACGCTTCTCGCGCTTGGCGTACTCTTCGACGATGATATCGCCATATTCGTCTTCGATCTTATCGAAGAAGTCGACGGCGCCCTTAATTTCCTCAGCGGTCGGGTGTCCCTTTTGGACACCGCCGGTGAGTTTAAACGGCCCCCACGTATCAAAGCCGGGGCAGCCGTAGACACCCATAAAGATGGCCTGCCTCATGCGGCAGATGCCATCGATATCCTTGCCGTACCACTTGTTTTTGCCACCGTAGGTCATAAGGCCAAACACCTTGTCCTGCGGCTGCAGCACGTTCGTGAGCACGCGCGCCATATCCTTGTCGATCTCGGAGTAATAAATGCCCGTGGCGACGCCGATCAGATGGTATTCGTGCAGGTCGGGGTACTCGTTTTTACCGAGTGACTTCACGTCGAGGGTATCGATCTCGGGGTGCGCCTCGACGATGGCGTCCACGAGCTTTTTCGTATTGCCGTGATGGCGCGAGGCGTAGAGGATGATGGTTCGCATAAGAAGGCCTTTCAGCTGTAATTGCATCAATGTCTGTATGGTACCCCGTTACATGGCTGGGATACCGGACGCATCGATGAACGTGCGGGTTTGTCCTTTGGTCAGGGCCGAGACGGGTACTTGCGAGCAAAAAGCAGTTGTTCGAAAGGATAGGCAATGGAATACGCTCTTTCCAACGATTCGATTTCTATTAAGGTGTCCACGGCTGGCGGTTCGTTTACCTCGATCGAGGCCGGAGGTCGCGAGTATCTGTGGCAGGGCGATCCCGCCGTGTGGTCCGGCCAAGCACCGATTTGCTTCCCGATTTGCGGAGGCTTGCGCGACAACAACGCCATGACGTTTGCCGGGCATCATGTAAAGCTCGCTCGCCATGGGTTTGCGCGCAAACAGGAGTGGAAGCTGCTGAGCCAGAGCGAGAACGAGCTGGCGATGTGCCTGGCTTCGGAGGATAACGCCGCGCTGCTGAGCGATTATCCGTATCCGTTTAAGCTTGTCGCCCGCTATACGCTCGAGGACGCTGCCGTGCGCGTTTCCTACGAGGTCACCAACGAGGGCACCGAGGACATGCCGTTCTTTATCGGCGGTCATCCCGGCTTTAGGTGTCCGCTCGATGAGGGCGAGGCCTATACGGACTACGAGTTGCGCTTTGAGAAAGACGAGGCTGCGGAGCTCTGCACCGCCGTTCCCTCGACTGGATTGATTGACGTGGCAAACCGCTCCAAGAACCCCATGGTGGGAAAGACACTGCCCCTGTCGCACGATCTCTTCGATTTTGCGGAGACCATCTTTGACGTGCTCGAGAGCCGTCAGGTCACGCTTTCCAAAAAGGGCGAGGACAAGGGCGTCCGCCTGAGCTTTGAGGGCTTCCCATATCTCATTGTGTGGAGCAAGCCCGAGGGCGATTTTGTGGCGGTTGAGCCTTGGGGCGGTCTCTCGACCTGCTCCGATGAGGACGACGTGCTTGAGCATAAGCGCGGCTGCCTTGTCGCCAAGCCCAAGGAGACCGTCGTTCGCTCGTTCACGATTGAGATTCTGTAATTCCGTTTTGTCGACTCGTATCGCGAGGCACAAGGAGCCTGCGAGATAAGGAGCTAAAAATGATCCTCACCGTTACGATGAACCCGTCTGTCGATACGCGCTATCAGCTCGATGAGCTCATTATCGACGACGTCAACCGTGTGACGCCCGAAAAGACCGCCGGCGGCAAGGGCCTCAACGTGGCCCGCGTGCTGGGTCAGCTGGGCGACGACGTTGTGGCAACCGGTCTGCTCGGCGGCCACATGGGCGCCTACATGGCTGAGCTCATGGACGCCAACGGTATTAACAACGACTTTGTGCCCATCAAGGGCGAGACTCGAATTTGCCTCAACATTCTCCACGCCGGCAACCAGACCGAGCTGCTCGAGAGCGGCCCGACAATTGCCCCCGAGGAGCTCGATGCCTTTACCGCCAAGTTTACCGAGCTTGCAGGTAAGGCCGACGTCGTCACCATCTCGGGTTCGCTGCCCCGCGGCGTCGAGGCGGACTACTACGCCAAGATCACGGGCATTGCCGAGAACGCCGGAGCCAAGGTGCTGCTCGATACCTCGGGTGCCTCGCTCGAGGCTGCGCTCAAGTCCGAGGTTAAGCCCGAGCTGGTCAAGCCTAACCTGACCGAGATCAACGGCCTTCTGGGCACGAGCTTTACCACCGACGATGTGGACGAGCTCCGCGCCGCGCTCGCTTCTGACGCCCGCTTCTCCGATATCCCCTGGGTCGTCGTGTCCATGGGCGCTGCCGGCTCCGTTGGCTTCCACAATGGCCGTGCGTTCCGCGCAAAGACGCCCGATATCCCTGCCGTTAACGCAACGGGCTCTGGTGACTCCACTATCGCAGGCTTCGCGCATGCCATCGCTGCTGGCGCAGACGACGAAACGGTGCTGCGAACCGCCAACACTTGCGGCAAGCTCAACGCCATGGATCCTATGACCGGCCATCTGGTCATGGACCGTTGGGACGAGGTCTACAACGGCGTTGTCGTGACCGAGCTGTAAGGGCTTGGGCGTCGGTCCCGGCATCGCTTGCTAGCTCATGTCGACGACAAGTGCGATAGCATTATGTCGGGGCGCGACGCCGACACTGTCGTGTTCAATCCCGACCTTACCCTGGTCGAGACGCATGTGGGTGGCAACAGCGTCGGTAATGCGTTTGCCGAGTAGCCGCCAAAGAAACGATCCGAGAGGGGATTTAGATGATTTACGGTGCATTGGGCGATATCGAGGAGTACCGTGGAATGCTCAAGGGCCTCGACGTGCTGATCGATTGGCTCGAGGAGAACGATCCGGCGAAGCTCGAGGTCGGCAGCCATCCGATTCTGGGCGACAAGGTCTTTGCGAACGTCATGGCTCCCACGACGCGTCCCGAAGCCGAGGCTCACTATGAGACGCATCAGCGCTATCACGACCTGCAGGTCGACGTCGAGGGTCGCGAGGCCTTTAAGGTTGCCACGGGCAGCCTGACGCTGGTCCAGGAGTTCGACGAGAAGGACGACTACGATCTGGTCGATTCCGACGCCTCGATCGCCGGCGATCTTGCCGACGACAAGTTTGCGTTGTTTGTTGCCGGCGAGCCTCACATGCCCACACTCGAGTTCCCGGGCGATGGCGCACAGCCGGTCAAGAAGATCTGCTTTAAGCTTCTTGCAGACGCTTACTGGGAGGAGTAACGAGCTGCTCGGTTGAGCTGTTCGTATGCTGGCGTGATTCCCCTAGGGAAATCACGCCAGGACCCCGCCAAGCGTGTTTCCCTAGGGGAATCACGCTTGGCGGGGTTTTCGGTTTTTGAATAGGGAAGCCTCATTTATTTGCGAAGAACATCGGCTAGCCGCAGGATTGAAATCATCGACCGATAAGTGAGTTCCACTTTTTCGCCCGCAAGCAGTCGTTTCGAGCCAATCTCATCTAGCCCCACAAGCCGAGAAAACAGCGGGCCGCTCATCGTGCCCTCGTCAATTGACTCCCTTATGGTCTTCAAAACGTCCGTATCATGAAGCGATGCCGAGCTGTAGGGGGCAACACGAGCGGAACTCTCAATTAACGACGAGACAAAAGGATGGAGATGCTTTGGACATAGTCCATCAAACACCACATCCCCATTGTCGTTCGAGCCGACCAGGCGCCAAGTATAATGATCGACCCAGTCATCCCCGTCATATATGGCGTCCATGAGCAACTTCCCGTCTAGAGAGAGAAACCTATTTGGACATCGGGGCGCAAGACCGCAATCCATATCGGGCCTGCAGCAGCTCCAACCCAACGCACCACATAGGTTCCCTTTCGTACATGTGTATCAATCTGCCCCGAAATGCCGGTGAATGCAATTCCAGACCCGTTTGTCGGATAGCAATCGACGTATTTTTGTTTTCCGCTCACAACCTAGTATAGATAAATCGTTCCAGCAAATGAGAAGGGATCGTTCGCAATTTTGTCCGGAAGAACTTGCCACCTCAAAATCCCGCTACCAATATGGTCAAGCTTGACCGTTCCGCCGTCCCCTTCAAAAGTGGCAAGGGGATTTACCCCAGACTGAGAGTCGGCATCGCCTTCCTTAGCAGTTATCAGCAGGCTGCCCGTATAAGACTGCTGAGGCTCACCTTCAGGACAGGCAGCCTCGGCCCAAGAAGGGCCACTCAGGCAGAACAGTCCGAGCAGCATCATTACCACCAAAAGAAAACCCTTAGTTCTTTTGATCTATATTCCCAACGTCTCTCGACATTTGTATATCGTGACTATTTTAGATCTATATGGCCAATTCGAGCCCTCACCATGGCAATTGCTGCAGCTGGGTTTCTTTTCATTAAAATTTCACTTTGGTAAATCCCCGCCCCTAAGCATTAAACCCGAAGTCCACCGAGTGGGCGAATTGACGTGGCGATGCTTGGATTGGCGCGCACGCACTCAAAATCGGCAACAAAAAAGCCGCCCGAAGGCGGCTATCTTGTGCAATGGAGCCAGCGACCGGGCTCGAACCGGTGACCCCCGCTTTACGAGAGCGGTGCTCTACCAACTGAGCTACGCTGGCGGCCATGTGGTGACGCAACTGAGGCGTCAACGGCTGTCTATGATACGGGACATCGCACATCCGTGCAAGGGTTCTGACGGCTTTTCTCACTTTAAATGCACTAATATTGGAGACGCGATGTCTTGCTCTTACGGGTCTCAAACAGAATGGGGCTGCCATGGCTCAACCCAAGATCCTTCTCACGCGTATCGATGACCGTTTCCTTTACGGGCAAGACGTTGAGCAGTGGAATGAGGCGGTTGGTTCCAACCTCGTCCTAATCGTCAACGACGAGATTGCGGCGGATTCACGCAAGTGGGCACCCATGAGGGTGACGGCGCCAGAAGGCGTTTGGACACGGTTTTTCTCGGTGCAAAGGACCATCGACATCATTCATACCGCAACACCGCGTCAATGGATTCTGATCATGGTGGCCTCACCCGCCGATGCACTCGCGCTGGTTAAGGGCGGTGTACCCATTACCAAGATCAGTATCGGCCATATGCAGGCAGGGGAGGGCAAGCGCTCTGCAACGCCTGCCGTTGCCGTAGACGATACGGACATCGCCGCCTTCAAAGAGTTGCAAAAGCTCGGCATAGAGCTAGAAATCCGCTACCTCCCCAGTTCCGCCCCCGACCCCATCGGCAATCTGTTCAACTGATCCTTGGGGACGGAGGAAAACGGATCATTTTGCCCTTGCGAGGGACGCGTGCGATGCCGCCTGTCAAAAACTATGCCCATTTACTACGTTTGATCGGCTATCGCCGAGCATGTCGAATTTGAGAAAAACAAAACCGCAGGTAGACGGCTCGCGAATTAAACAAAACTGGTGCATGGTCGAGCATCCCGGGCTAAACGTAGTAAATAGACATAGTTTTGATATGTCACCCATACAGTCACAGCGAAAATGAGCCCAAAAGATGAAAAAGCGCCCGTCGGCGGTGGTGCCGGCGGGCGCTGCTGTGCGATATGTTGCGTTATGGGCTTAGTGCCTCATAAAGTGGTATTCGATCACATTGCTGTAGGGGTGACCAGGGCCCACAATGCCCTGCGGGAACAGCGGCTGGTGCGGCGTGTCGGGGTACATCTCGGCCTCGAGGGCAAAGCCGGCGCCCCAGCCATAGTTGGCATCGTCCTTGGCGTGCTCGTCGCCCAGCCAGTTGCCGGTGTAGAGCTGCACGCCCGGGGCGGTGGTGTAGTAGTCCAGCTCACGACCGGTCCACATCTCCTCGACGTGCATCGCACGGCGCAGATTACGGCCGTACTGATAGTTATCGATGCACAGGCAGTGATCGTAGCCACGTGCCTGCTTAATCTGCGGGTCGTCGGCTTCCATGCCGGGAGCGACGGGGCGCAGCTCGCGAAAGTCAAACGGTGTTCCCTCGACCGGAGCAATCTCGCCGGTGGGGATGTTCTGCTCGTTAATGGGCAGGTAGTGAGTGGCGTTAGCAACAAAGAAGTGCTCACAGTCCATGCCGGCGTTATGACCGGCAAGGTTAAAGTAGGTGTGGTTGGTCATGGACACATAGGTGGCGCGGTCGCTCTCGCAGCCATACTCGATACGGAAACGTCCGGTGCGTGTAACGGTAAACACGGCCGTAAAGGTGCGGTTGCCGGGAAGACCCAGCTCACCGTCTTCAAGCGAGGTGGTCATGCGCACGGCGTTGTGGACCTCGTCGAGCTCAGCATCCCACACGCGCTTGTGCAGGCCGCGCTCAAGATCGCTGTGCAGGTTGTTGACGCCTTCGTTGGTGGGCATATGCCAGTCCGTGCCGGCGATGGTGATCGTGGCACCCGCGGTGCGGTTGGCCACGGGGCCGATGGTCGCGCCAAAGCAGGCGGGGTTGTCAAAGTAATCCTCGAGCTTATCGAAGCCCAACACCACATCGCGCACGTTGCCGGGAATGTCGGGCACGTCGATGCCCAACACGGTGGCGCCATAGTCCATAATGCGAACGCAAATCTCGGGCCCGTTGAGGGTGTAACGATGAACGGGGGTACCGCACGGCGCGGTGCCGAAAAGCTCGGAAGTGATCATTTGGTTCCTAACATCGAGATATTTCGGACAAACTGTAGCGCGAACAGGTGAGATTATCACTACACCCCACTAAAGCAGGGAGTATTTTTCTCAAAAAAGTGATGATTTGAGCTGTGTGGACGCTCATTTTTGGCGCGCGCGATTCTGATACAATTTGTTCGTTACTGTTTGAATGATATGCGCGCAAAGAACGGCGAGGATTCATCGTGATTAAGGCAGAGCGACAGGATAAGGTTCGTCAGCTGCTCGAGGAGCAGGGCACGGTCTCGGTCAAGGAGATTTCGGATGCGCTGGGCGTTTCGGACATGACGATTCGCCGCGACCTCGAAGAACTTGCGAGTCTGGGTGAGATCGAGCGCGTGCACGGCGGCGCCCGCAGTGCGCAGGGTCGTCCCCACGCTATGTTGCGCCATGAGTATTCGCACAGCGAAAAGCGCACCAAGCATGCCGAGGAAAAACTGCAGATCGCACGCCGTGCTGTGGAGCTTATCGAGGAGGGCTCTACTATCTTTTTGGGCACGGGTACCACGGTTGAGCAGATGGCCTCGTTGCTGCCGGCGTTTCGCCTGCGCATCGTGACTAATTCGCTTTCGGTGTTTAACCTGCTCGAGGCGCGCGAGGACTGCGACCTGTGCCTCGTGGGCGGTATGTACCGTCGCCGTACCGCCGCTTTTGTGGGACCAACGGCCGAGGATACCCTGCGCGCGCTGGGCATCGATGCGGCGTTTATCGGCGCCAACGGCATTCTGGATGGCGACGTGTCTACGTCCAATATGGATGAGGGTCGTATCCAGCAGCTCGCTTTTAGCAAGGCAGACTCGCGCTATCTGATTGCCGACTCCAGCAAGATCGGCAAGCGCGACTTCTACACCTTCTGCCGCCTGGACAATTTGGACGCCGTGGTGTGCGAGCCGGGAATTACCGCCGAGGATCGCGCCGCCATCGAGGAGCACACGCAGGTCATCTGCTAGCTAACGCTGCAGGCGATGCTTCTGCCCTCTGCCGGCGCGGGGATTATCGCTTCAATGTGACGTGCAGAATGACACATAAAAGTTAAAACGTCATTTTGCACGTCAAAAATATGACACATAAAAATTTGCGCGTCATTTTACGCGTCAAAGTGACGTGAAATGACGCGCAAATAGTTTTGGGCAACAAGGGTGAGGCAATTCTGAGATATGGCTAAACTTCATATCTCGCTTTGATATCCCTTGAGAATGAATCGTAGTCTTCGTAGAGTTCGTCTCTGCTTTCATCTTCGGCGCGGTTCATGCGTTCAAGGAGTCTATCCTTTGGGGACCCTTGTTTTATTGCCGGCTCGCTATTGGGTATTGCAGATTGCAAGAATAATTCCAGAGCATGGACGTCTTTAAGTATGTAGCCCGTCGAACGGCCCGCTCCTGTTTTTTCGATTGCGCTGCAACTAACAAGCTGGCTGAGGGTTCGTTTAACGGTTACCTCGCTGATATCGGGGCAGTTGGACTGGATGTCGGATTTCTTAATGACGCCGGGTTTCTCCTGAAATAGAACAGCTATGCGCGCTTGCTTCGACATGGGGCGAGTGTTGAATCCAATCAGGGTGTGCTGTTCGAGCTGTCGGTAAGCCGCCAGTATGGTTCCGAGCATGAACCGGATAAAGGGAGCCTCGCTGTTTTCGTTTTCATACCATCCAGTGGAACTTGCAGCGAGGGCACTGTAGTAGAGCGCTTTGTTGTCTTCAATAAGTCGTTCGATGCTGATGTAGCGCGCAACGTCGTATCCAGTCTTTTCGAGCAGTAGCGTTGTAAGGAGTCGGCTCATCCTGCCATTGCCATCGTTGAAGGGATGAATGCTGACAAAATCGAAGATAAAGCGGAGTGATATAAGGAGGGGATCGCAAGCTTGGCGAGATAGGGCATCGTTGAGGGACCGACAGGCTTCTTCGATAAGCCCCGGGGTTGCCAGAGCCGAAGGAGGTCTAAAGCGCACAAATCGATTACCTTGATCGTCGATGGAGACGATTTCGTTATCGCTGTCTTTCCAATGGCCCCCATACGAGATTGCTGTGTGTGCCATGAGGTCACGATGCAACTGCAAAATGACCGATGGTGTTACGGGAATGAAGTCGTGTTGCTCGTGAATAAGTGACAGCGCATCTCGGTATCCAGCGATTTCTTCCTCTGCGCGGGAGCTTGGCTCGGTGGAATACGCCATGATTGCTTTGAGTCTTTTTTGGGTGGTAACAATTCCTTCAAGTCCGTTGGAGGATCGGGTGCTTTGGATCTTAGCTTCCTCCATAAGGGACGATAGAAGTTCGGGTTTGACTTGACTCAGAACAAGCTGTCGGCCTTTATGCTCGCGTATCGAGAGAAGGAGATTGGTGATTGGGGTTGCTTCGAGTTCCGCTGGGACTGTGGCGTAATCAAACTGGCGCATGTGGCTCCTTTCAGTATCACGAACATACTTTCGGTATCATAATAACATGAAATGATACCGAAAATATGTTCGCGATACTGAAAACAAGGTAAGAGGCGCGCATCACAGCTGCTTGGAAAGCACGGATTTGACTATCTAATTGTCTCAATCTGTAACAGTTGGGAGTAGAAAACCGGGTTAGATGTTACAGATCGAGATATTCTGCTTCGGGCCGCTCGTTTGTCTTGATCTGTAACAGGTAGGGCCGAAAATCACTGCTAGATGTTACAGATCGAGATAAACGGCCCGCACGGGCCCATCAAAAACAAAAAAGGCCGCATGCGAACCCGTGGAGGGATTCGTATGCGGCCGACAGGGGGTATGCAGCGGAAACTAGGCCATAAGCAGGCCGGTCTCCGAGACGTTCTTGAACCAGTACGCGCTCGCCTTGGGATAGCGCTTCTGGGTCTCAAAGTCGATGTAGAACAGGCCGTAGCGCTTGTTGTAGCCGTTGGTCCAGGAGAACTGGTCCTGCAGCGACCACACGAAATAACCGTCGACGTTCACGCCGCCGTCGATTGCCTTGAGGATCCATGCGAGGTGCTGGCGCATGTAGTCGATACGAGGGGCGTCGTCGATAAAGCCGTCCTCGAAGTCGTCCTTATAGCCCATGCCGTTCTCGGTGATGTAGATCTTCTTGTAGTTGGGGTAATCGTTCTTAATGCGCAGCAGCAGGTCGTAGAGGCCCTCGGGATAGATGATCCAGTCCCAATCGGTGGTGGGTATGCCTTCGCGCACGCATGACTCGCCCACGCCCTTGAGGAACCAGCGCGAGGAGCCCTTGTCGCCGGTGCCATTGTGGTTGATGTCGTTTTCGCCCTCGGCGGCACGCAGGAACTGGCACTTGTAGGTGTTGACGCCCAGGCAATCGTTGTAGGGGAGCGCGGCGGTCAGCGCGGCGATGTCCTCGTCGCGGACGTCGAGCTCACCGCCGGCGATATGAGCC
>NZ_JBCPDN010000021.1:18888-30271 GCF_040915425.1 Collinsella aerofaciens
GTTCTGGACAATGCCGATCTCGCCCTCAAAGCCGCCCTCATGGAAGGCGACGACAGCCTTGGCGTGGGCCACCATCATGTTGTGCATGAGCTGGAAAGCCTTGTCCAGGCGATACTTCTCGCCGTGCGGCCAGTTGCCGACGATAAAGCTGCCCTCGGCGGTCGCGGGAATCTCGTTAAAGGTAAACCAGTGCTTGACCTCGGTGAACTCGGCAAAGCAGAACTTGGCGTACTCGACAAAGGCGTCGATCGTCGTGCGCGTCAGGAAGCCCTCGCCGCCGTTCTGGTAAAAGGCCTCGGGCGTATCAAAGTGATCGAGCGTGACATAGGGGATAACGCCGGCTTTGTTGCAGGTGGCGAAAAGCTCGTGATAGAAGGCGACGCCCTCGGGGTTAATCTCGCCGGTGCCGTTGGGGAAGATACGGCTCCAAGCGATGGAGACGCGAATACCGTTGATGCCGAAGCGCTGGCACAGGTCAATATCGACCGGGTACTTGTTGTAGAAATCGCTTGCAGGATCGGGGGAGAAGCGACCCTGGGCTGCCAGGAAATCGTCCCAGGGCACTTTGCCCTTGCCGTGCGTACGGGTCTCGCCCTCAACCTGGTAAGCAGCGGTGGCGCCGCCAAACACAAAGCCGTCGGGGAACTGCATGGGGTTGGTCATGAGTCATCCTTTCTGTGGGATACGAATAGGGAGAGGTGCCCGAACCGGGAATCCGGGCACCAACAGAGGGAGGAACTAGTCGAGGTTCTCGCGGAGCCACTTGATGGCGCCAGCGGGGTCGCGGGTAAGGTCGATATATTCCTTACCGCGGGGAGCGAGCAGCTTAATGCCCAGACGATCGGTGTCGGCCTTCATGTCGTTGTAGTAGCTACGAACCTGCGGGGCGAGCACGATGACGTCGTACTGATCCATGATGGCAGTGTGCTGGCCATAGGCGCCTGCGGAGGAAGCGATGTTCTCTCCGGTCTGTGCGGCACCTTCCTTGATGGCGTTGGCGAGCATGGCAGAGGTGCCGGCGCCGGCGCACAGGACGAGGACCTTCAAGCCATCGACATCCTTCTTGGCGGATGCATCGGCAGCGGGCTCGGGCTGATCGGCGACAGGGTTGCTGTCGGCGGCAGCGGCGGTCGTCTCGACGGAAGCGGTCGTCTGCTCGACAGCGGGCGCAGAGGTGCTGGCGGCGATGGTGGCAGCACCATCGGACTCAAGACCCAGCTCGGCGGCGCGCTCGGCCTCCTGGTCGCAGAGCAGCTTATCGTATGCCTTCAAGAACGGCAGGTAGATGATGGCGTCCAGCAAGATGATGATCGCGACAAACACCAGGGCGATAAGCTGGAAGTTCGTGGTGATGAAGATGCCGATGGGAGCGGGGGTAGCCCAAGGCACCACGAAGGAGAAGCCGTTCATGCCCACGTTGTCGATAAAGAACTTGGCAACACTCACGTTGACGCAGCCGGCGGCAACAAAGGGGATGAGCATGTAAGGGTTAAGGATCATCGGCGCGCCAAAGAGCAGCGGTTCGTTGACGGCGAAGGCAACAGGAACAATCGAGGCCTTACCGACGGCTTTGAGCTGCTTGGACTTCATAAAGAGAATCAGCAGAAGCGGCACGATGAACGTGGCGCCGGTGCCGCCGAACTCACCCACGAGCGACATGTTAAAGGTGAGGGAGTGTGCGGGGTGGCCGCCTGCCAGCAGAACCTGCAGGTTCTCGGCCTGGTTGGCAAGACGGATGGGGTCGATGCCCGGCTGGACAATCGAGGGGCCGTGGACGCCGATGAACCAGAAGAACGCGGTGGCTGCCTGGATAAGGATAAGGCCAGGATAGGTTTCTGCTGCAGTGAAGAGCGGGGAGAGCAGCTTGATGAGCAGCTCGGAGAACGGAACGCCCATGAGGTTGCGCACGACGACATCGATGATGCCGCAGATGATGACGGCGCCGCCAAAGGGGATGATGTCACGGAAGTTCTGAGCGATGGCGCCCGGGACCTCCTTGGGCAGCTTAATGGTCAGATCGCGAGAGACGCAGAATTTGTAGACCCACACGGTAATGAACGCGGCGATATAGGCCGAGAACAGACCGCGCGTACCCATGCTGGTGCAATCGAAGACCGAAAGCTCGGAGCCGTCGAACTTGGTGGTGAACTGCGTAACGGCGAGCAGCAGCATGCTGCACTGGGCGGCCACCATGGTGGAGCCGTCGTTGAGCACCTTGCCGGCGGGCATGCGACGGTTCATGGAAGCCGTAAAGTTCTTGGCAGTGGTGCCGGCAACCATGATGCCCATGACGCCCATGGTGAAGTTGTACAGCTTGTTGCACCAGTCGATGAGCGGCTGGGGCAGCGTGATGCCAACGACGCCGGGAAGGGTGGCGATCAGCAGAAAGATCGAAGAGGTAAGGACGATGGGCATGCACCCAAGGAATCCGTCCTTGATGGCCTGGAGGTATATGTTCCTCGAGATCTTCTCAAAGAACGGTTGATGCTTTTCGAGCATCTTTACGATGGCGTCCATAGAGCTCCTTTGCTACTTGATGCGCGATGCATGTGGATGGAACTGGTCGTCGATGGATGGTCAGGACTGCCCGGAAACCTTCCTGCTTAAGGAAGGCATTGCGAAATGACAACGTTGTCATTTCGTTAATGACAACGTAAGACATTTTTGGAAGAGCAACAAGGATATACGGGTGAGCGGTCGATATTGTTCGGTAAACGGTTGATTTATCAGTCAGGCAGGTAGTGTATGCTAGAACGCAAAAACAAGCGATGTAAAACCGACTGGAGAAGCAGTGGCAACGATGGACAAGAAAAATGTCTCAATGAATGATGTGGCGATTGCCGCTGGTGTTTCTCTCAAGACGGTTTCGCGCGTGATTAACGAGCCCGATAGCGTGCGAGAGTCGACACGCGATAAGGTTCATTCGGCCATGGAGGCGCTCGGGTTTCGAGCCAACTTTGCCGCGCGTTCGCTCAAGTTGGGCCGTTACGGGTGCATCGGCGTCGTGCTGTTCCACTTGTCGGGCGGTGCCGTGGACATGATCGACGGTATCGCCGATGCCGCCGAAGAGCGAGGCTTTGCTCTTACGATGATCAAAAAGCGGGCGGGGGAGAAGATGACCCTTGCCGAAGCGGCGCGTAGGATGTCGCAGCTCCCCGTCGACGGCATGATTTTCAACCTGCGCCAGATGGTCGATGACTTTGATACCTTTGAGGCGCCGAAAGACCTCAAGACGGTGATTATCACACCGATGGAACATCCTACCTGCTCTACCGTCAGTGACGACCAAGAGGGCGGCGCGCGCATGGCGTGCGAGTACTTCTTGAACCACGGGCACAAGAACGTGTACTTCGTCTCTGGTAAGAAAGAGTCACTGTCGAGCCAGTGCCGTATGAAAGGTTGGCGAGCGGCACTCGAGGCACGTGGCATTGAGCCGCCCGAGCCTCTGCAAGGCGATTGGAATGCGGATAGTGGCTATGCCGCGGGCCTTGTGCTTGCCGATAAGCCCGATTGCACGGCGGTCCTCGCTGCTAACGACTGCATGGCAAACGGCGTGATGATGGCTCTACGTGACAAAGGGCTCAATGTGCCCGACGACGTGTCCGTGATCGGCTTCGACGATGAGCTCTACAAGACGATTCCCAACTCGATTCTGACGTCGGTGAAGTTCCGCCACCGCGAGCTGGGCGTCCGTGCGCTTAACGAGGTCGTTGCGGGCATAGAAACTCCGAGCTCCAGAAGCCGTACGCTCGTCTCGGGCGTGTTGGTCGAGCGTTCCAGCGTAAAGGACTTGCGGGCGTAGACGTGCTCGGCCTGTTTGTCTCAATCTGTAACAGGTGGGACCCGAAAACTCGACTAGGTGTTATAGATTGAGATTTTGTCTACCCAGCCATCATCTTTGTCTCGATCTGTAACAGTTAGGAGTGAAATGACCAGCCAGGTGTTACAGATCTAGATTGATTGGATTGACCCATCTGTTTGTCTCGATCTGTAACATCTAAGCGGTCAAAAGCGGTCTACATGTTACAGATTGAGATTTTTGGCTTGGCCTGTGCGTTCACCTCGATCTGTAACAGCTGGGACCCAAAAACTCGGCTAGATGTTACAGATTAAGATGAACAGGAGGACGGGTGCGGTCTAAACAAAATGGCCCGCGCATCACGCATCGATGCACGGGCCATTTTTTTTTCTGCGAGCGGCAGGTGGCGTCAGCGTCTTATGCCTCGAGGTTTTCCTCGATCCAGGCGACGGCACCCTTGGGATCCTTAGTGAGGTCGATGTACTGTTTGCCCTTGGGCGACAGCAGCGTGATGCCCAGGCGGTCGGTGTCGGCCTTCATCTCGTTGTAATAGGTGCGAACCTGCGGAGCCAGGACGATGACGTTGTACTGGTCCATGATGGCGTAGTGGCTGCCGTAGGCACCGGCGTTGGCGGTAATGTCGATGCCCAGCTCGTCGGCGCCTTCCTTAAGCGCGTTGGCGAGCAGTGCAGAGGTGCCGGCGCCAGCGCACAGAACCAGAACCCTCAGATCCTTGCCCTTAAGGGCGGACGGAGCTGCGGAGGCCTCAGTGGCAGAAGCGGTCTCGACAACAGGAGCCTCAACGGCGGGGGCGGCAGCGGTCTTGACGGCCTTGGTCTCCTCGGCCTCTTCTTCGGCCAGGGTCTCGGCCTCCTGCTTGCACAGGACGTTGTCGTAGGCCTTGCAGAACGGGTAGTAGATTAAGAAGTCAACGACCAGCAGGACGACAACCAGGACCAGAGAGATCGGCTGGAAGTTGGTGTCGATGAAGGTGCCGATCGGTCCGGGGAGTGCCCACGGCATGGCATAGATAAAGCCGTTCATGCCCAAAAAGTCGATGAAGAACTTACCAATGAGGACGTTGGCCACGGGGGCAAACAGGAACGGGATCAGGAAGTACGGGTTGAGGATGATGGGCGCGGCGAACAGCAGCGGTTCGTTGACGGCGAACATCACGGGTACGACAGAGGCTTTGCCGACGGCCTTGAGCTGCTTGGAGCGCATAAAGAGCAGGAAGATGATCGGGACAATGAACGTGGCGCCGGTGCCGCCGAGTTCGCCGATGTAGTTACCGAAGTTCTCGGTCAGGGCGAGGGCGGGGTGACCGCCGGCCTGCAGCGTGGCGAGGTTGGTGGTGATGTTGCCAAACAGCGCGGCGTTGAGGGCAGGCTTAACGACCGAGGGGCCGTGGATGCCCATGAACCAGAACAGCGGGATCATGAACCAGATGAGGGCGAGGCCGGCGTAGGAATCGGCAGCGGCGAACAGCGGGCTCACCAGCGTGGAGATGACGTTGGCAAACGGGACGGCCAAGCAGGTGCGGCAGATAACGTCGATGACGGCGACAAACAGGATGGAGAAGCTGAAGGCGAAGATGTCGCGGAAGTTCTGGGCGATGGCGCCGGGGACTTCTTTGGGCAGCTTGATGGTGATGTCTCGCTTAATGCAGAAGGCATAGATGTTGACCGTGGCAAATGCGGCGACAAAGGAGCTCAGTAGGCCCTTGGTGCCCATGTTGTCGGTAAAGAACACCGAGACATCGGCGCCGTCGATCTTGGCACTCGTCTGGGTAACGGCCAAGATGAGCATAGCGCACATGGCGGCGACCATGGTGCTCGTGGCGTTGATGGCCTTGCCGGCAGGCATGCGGCGGTTCTTGGAGCCGGTCAGCGCGCTTGCGGTGGTGCCGGCGACCATGATGCCCACGACGCCCATCGTGAAGTTGTAAACCTTGTTGCAGAAGTTCACGACGTCGACGTTCCACCAGTCGGGCAGCGTAAAGCCGCCGACCGTGGCGACAACGCCCGGCAGGGTCGAAATAAGCAGGAAGACAGAAGAAGACAGGATGATGGGCATTGCTGCCAAAAAGCCGTCTTTAATGGCCTGAAGGTAGATGTTCTTAGAGACCTTGTCGAAGTACGGCTGACCTTTCTCCAAGAACTTAACGATCGATTCCATAGTTCACGCTCCTCTTTGCATGAAATCTTAATGGCATGGACGTTGAAAACCTATATGGTCTCCCGCTTGCTAAAAGCCCGGGTGCAGGCGGGGTCGGTCCCAGGGGGAGAGAGGGGAGCGGCTGGGTTTGTATCGCATAGGGCCGCTCCCCTCTCGGGGGAAAGCGAGGCGATGCGCTACTGCGCGTCCGCCATAGTGTCGGCGAGCTCCTTGTACCAGAGTGCCGACTGCTTGATGTAGCGTTTTTGCGTGTCGAAGTCGATGTAGAACAGGCCGTAGCGCTTGTTATAGCCGTTGGCCCACGAGAACTGGTCCTGCAGGCTCCAGATAAAGTAGCCCTGGACGTCGACGCCCTCGGCGCGCGCCCGGAGCACCTTCTCCATGTGCTGGTCGACAAAGTCGATGCGCTCGGGATCGGCGACGATGCCGTTTGCGTCGGGCTCGGGGTCCTTGTGGCCCAGGCCGTTTTCGGTGATATAGATGACGGGGAGGTTGGGATAGGTGGCGCTGATGTGCTTGAGCGTGTCGTAGAGGCCTTGCGGGTAGATGAGCCAATCCCAGTCGGTGGTGGGGATACCCGGCATATCGACCTGCTGCCCGACGCCCTTAAACTTAAAGCACGAGGTGCCCTTGTCTCCGGTGCCGTTAAAGCTGTTGGTGGACTCGCCATCGTAGGCGGCGATAAACGCCGACTGATAGTAGTTGAGGCCGAACATATCGTTGCGGGGCGCCGCCTTGGCGAGCTCCTCCATGTCGCTGTCCTCAACCGTAAGCGTGGCGTTGTTGGCACGCAGAATCTCGTTGATGAGTGAGAGGGTGCGCGCGGAGTAGTGACCCAGGAAGGCGCCGTCCATGATGAAGTCGGTGTAGAAGGCGTTGTACAGGTCGGCGGCGTGCTGGTCGGCGGGCGAGTCTGTGGCAGGATATGCCGGCGTCAGGACGTTGACCATGCCAATGCGTCCGCCCAGGTGCTCGGTCTCGTCAAGATCCTTATACAGGTTGACGGCGCGGGCGTGGGCAACGAGCTCGTTGTGCTGGCTCTGGATGCCGCTCGTCACATCAAAGTGATGGTTGGGCGGGAAGTTGCCTTGGATGTATTGGGAGTGCGAGAGGCTGATGAGCTCGTTGATGGTGAACCAATTCTTGACCTCGCGGAACTCGCGGAAGCAGAACTCGGCATAGCGCACATAGGCGTCGACGGTCTTGCGGTTGAGCCAGTCGCCCTGGTTGAACAGGGCGGCGGGGGAGTCAAAGTGATGCAGGGACACATAGGGCTCGACGCCATACTTTTTGCAGCAGGCGAACAGCTCGTGGTAGTGCTTAACGCCCTCGGCGAGGGGCTCGGCATCGTCGCCGTTGGGGAAGATGCGGGTCCAGGCGATGGACACACGGATGGCGTTGAGTCCATGCTCGGCAGAAAGGCGGATATCCTCCTCGTAGCGGTTGTAGAAATCACTGGCCGGGTCGGGCAAAAAGCGACCCTGGGCGACAAGGTAATCGTCCCACATGGTCTTACCCTTGCCTGCCACCTTCGTGGAACCTTCCGTTTGGTACGCGGCGGTTGCGGCGCCCCAAACAAAGCCCTTCGGCAGCTGCTGTACGCGGTTTAGCAAAGACATATGCATACACCCTCTCGTCTCGCTGTTCGATATTGTGCGTTTGCGCTCAGGAGGCTCCCTGGTTAGCGTTCAGCGGTGAAAAAGCCCGATAAACACTATCTTAAAATGATTAGAACCAAAATGAGCACGTGAACATTTGACAATGAGCACGTTAACATCCGGCTGGGATGTATAGAAACAAAACAACTTCAAATAGCCGCGAACGGTTGTATTTGTTCGGTAAGCGGTTTTGATTGACAGAAGTTTTCATGTTGTGGTATATGGCTCGGGTATCATGAGCACGTTATCGATGTATGTACGATGCGCCATGGGCGCGGGGAATAGTTGGGAAGCAGGTTAGCGTGGAAGGCATGGCTCAGCAGACAAGGAATGGTCATTCGGCGAGCGCGGCAGAGGTTGCGGCGCTCGCTGGCGTGAGCCGCCAGACTGTGTCTCGCGTGGTCAACGGTATGCCCAACGTGACGGAAAAGACGCGCAAGCGTGTGCTGGCCGCCATGGAAGAGCTGGGCTTTCGTCCCAATTTTGCTGGAGCGGCGTTGCGCGGCGGGTCGTATCGTTCTATTGGCCTGTGCATGTACAACATCACACGTGTCGGTAACCTGGCGACGCTCGAGGGTATCATGCAAGCGGCGCGCGAGCACGATTTTGCCGTCACTATGATCGAGATGGGCGGCGACAAGCCCTATACACTTGCCGATGCCTCGCGCCGCATGGTCGAGCGACCCGTCGACGGCATGATTCTCAACATGAACCGCATGGCTCCCGATTTTGAGGAGTTTGTTCCCCAGCCGGGAGTGCGAACGGTCATCCTGTCCATGTATGCGCATCCGCGCTGCACGACGATCGACTCCGACCAGTATGGTTCGTGCGAGCTGTTGACCAATTATCTGCTGGAACATGGTCACTCGAATATGCGGTTTGTGGCGGGTCCGGAAAACTCGATTTCCTCGCGTTTTCGTGAGGCCGGTTGGCGCGATACGCTGGGTCGTGCTCATGTCGATGCCGCTCCGATGCTGCGTGGCGATTGGAGTGCGGACAGTGGGTACGCCATGGGCGAGCGGATTGCGGCCGAGGTGCTTGCCGGCGGGTCGCAGGCGCCGACTGCCGTGCTTGCGGCAAATGACCAGATGGCGCTGGGCGTTATCGCCGCGCTCGAGAACGCGGGCCTGTCCGTGCCCGACGACGTGAGCGTGGTTGGTATCGACGACGCACTCGAGGGACTTGTTCCTCACAATCGGCTGACGACGCTGCGATTTGATTTGCGCGGTGTCGGTAAGCTTGCGTTTGAGGCGGCGATTGGAGAGAGCTCGTCTATCGAGGCGATTCATGTGCCGAGTACGCTGGTCGAACGCTCGACTGTTAGGGACATACGGGGTTAGGTCCTACTCCGTTTGTCTCGATTTGTAACAGGTAGACGGTCAAAAGCGGGCTACGTGTTACAGATTTAGATTCTTCGGAAAGAGCAATCCTGTTCGTCTCAATCTGTAACAGCTAGGACAAAAAAACTCGGCTAGATGTTACAGATCGAGACAGACGGCTTTCGACCCGCCCAAAAAAGGCCGGGGGCGGCGCGCCGTGTGACGTGCCGCCCCCGGCTGAGAAATGGGGACAGGTTATGTGCGCGGGCAACCCCGCCAGCCGCTAGTCCAGACGACGGGTTTGCGCCACGTGCTTATACCAGTATGCGCTTGCCTTGGGCGTGCGCTTCTGGGTTTCAAAGTCAACGTAGAAGAAGCCGTAACGCTTGTTGTAGCCATTAGTCCAGGAGAACTGATCCTGCAGGCTCCACAGGAAGTAGCCGCCCACGTTGACGCCCACCTCCATGGCCTTGAGCAACCAGCGCAGGTGCTGCTCGATGTAGTCGATGCGCGGCTGGTCGTCCACAAAACCGTCCTTGTAGGGGTCCTTGTAGCCCATGCCGTTCTCGGTGATGAAAATCTGCTTGTAGTTGGGGTAGCGCTGCTTAATGTAGACGAGCAGATCGAACAGGCCCTCGGGATAGATGATCCAGTCCCAGTCGGTGGTGGGGATGCCAGGCTTGTTCACATGCTCGCCAATACCCTTAACGCGCCAGCGGCCGGTGCCCTTCTCGCCCGTACCGTTGTGGTGCAGGTCGTTCTCGCCGTCGTAAGCCTTCAAGAAGCGGCACTGGTAGTTGTTAACGCCTAGGTAGTCGTTGTAGAGCGCGGCCTCGCGCATGATTTCCAGATCCTCGTCTAGGATCTCGATGGTGCCGCCCGAGACGGCAGCCAGGCGGTTGGCGCACTCGAGGGTGTCGGGCGCATAGTCGCCGCGGAAGGTGGCGTCGAGCAAGAACTGGTTTTGCAGCACGTGCTCGTTGTTGGCGGCTTTGATGTCGGCGGGGTCGTTCTCGTTGAGCGGATACTTAAACTCCAGCGACTGGATGACGCCGATCTTGCCCTTAAAACCGCCGTTGTGGAAGGCCAGTACTGCCTTGGCGTGGGCGAGCATCATGTTGTGCTCGCACTGGAAGGCCTCGGCCAGATGCGCCTTAACACCACCGGGGAAGGTGCCCTCGATGTAGGTGTTGGAGGCGTCGGCCCAGATCTCGTTAAAGGTGAACCAGTAGGTCACCTGGTCGGCGTACTCCTTAAAGCAGAAGGTGGCAAAGTCCACAAAGGCATCGATGGTCTCGCGGTTGAGGAAGTCGCCCTTCTCAAAGAGGGGCAGCGGTGTATCGAAGTGATGCAGCGTGACAAACGGCTCAACGTGGTGCTTGTGGCACTCGGCGAAGAGGTCGTGGTAGAACTGGACACCCTCGGGGTTGATTTCGCCGGTACCGTTGGGGAAGATGCGGCTCCAGGCGATGGAGAGGCGGATGCCGTTGATACCGAACTCCTCGCACAGCTCCAAGTCGACGGGGTACTGGTTGTAGAAGTCCGAAGCGGGATCGGGGGAGAAGCGCCCCTGGGCCTCCAGGAAGTCGTCCCAGGCAACCTTGCCCTTACCGTGAGTGCGGGTCTCACCCTCTACCTGGTAGGCAGCGGTAGCACCGCCAAAGAAAAAGTCCTCGGGAAACTGCGCAGGCGGGTTGGTGACGCTAGCAGGGTTAACGGACATGATGATCCAATCGTCTAAATCGAAGGGCCAGCCGGCTGTGGATGGTCGGCTGGCCTTGGGCGTTACTTACTTCGAAAGTTGCCCGCTTACGAAGGCGAGAGACTTATCGCCGTTCTGGGAGAGCTCGATGTACTGCTTGCCGCGGCAGGCGACGCACTTGTTGCCCACGCGCTCGCAGTCCTTCTGCAGGTCGGCCAGGTAGCTGGCGGCCTGCGGGGCCAGGACGACCAGGTCAAAGTCGGGAAGCATGTCAACGTGGTTGCCATAGGCCTCGGCAGCGGTCTCAAGATTGATGCCGCGCTCTTTGGCGGCCTTGGCCAGCGCGTTGGCGAGCAAGCCCGAGGTGCCGCCACCCTGGCAGAGCACGAGCACGCGCTTGCCGTTGAGGTCACTGGCGGTCGTTGCCTCAGTGGCGACAGCGGCGGGAGCGTCGGCCTTCACGGCCTCGGCGGCAGCGCCGGCGGCAACGCTCTTGGCGTCAGCCTTGCCCTGGAAGGCATCGTTAAGCTTGGCGGCCTTCTCGGCGTTCTTGGCGGCGAGCTCCTCCTGGGAGATCTCGGCCTCCTCGGCGCACTTCTGGGCGTCATAGGCACGGAAGAACGGATAGTACAGAACGAAGTCGACGACCAGGATAAGGGCGAGCATCACAAAGGCGAGCGGCTGGAAGCCCAGACCCATGATGGTGCCGATGGGGCCGGGGACAGTC
>NZ_JBCPDN010000022.1:0-30001 GCF_040915425.1 Collinsella aerofaciens
TAGGCCTCGATGCTCTCGGGCACGTTGTTGTGGATCACGTAGCGCACGTTGGGCTTGTCGATACCCATGCCAAAGGCATTGGTGGCAACCATCACCTGAATATCGTCGTCGATAAAGGCGCGCTGGCTTTGGCGACGGGCGTCGTTGCCCATACCGGCATGGTAGCGGCCAACGCGAATGCCGCTGGGACCCAGCGCCTCGGCAAGCTCACCTGCCAGCGCATCGACCGTCTTGCGGGTCGAGCAATACACGATGCCGCTCTCGCCCGAATGCGCGATCACATAGTCGCGCACCCACGCGGCCTTGGCCTTGTCGCCCATCTCCTCGCAGCCAAAGTAGAGGTTCTTGCGATCGAAGCCCGTCACCACCGTCGCAGGGTTTTGCAGGCCGAGCATCTGCTGAATGTCCGCGCGCACGCGCTCGGTCGCCGTAGCGGTAAAGGCCGCCACGATGGGGCGCTGCGGCAGGGAATCGATGAACTCGCGAATCTGAAGGTAGGCGGGGCGGAAATCCTGGCCCCATTGGCTTACGCAGTGGGCCTCGTCAATGGCCACGAGCGGCACGCCGATGCCGCCGTCCGCCGCGGCCTCCTGCGCAAAGGCTAAAAAGCGCGGCTCGAGCAGGCGCTCGGGCGCCACGTACATAAGCTGGTAGCGGCCCTCGCGTGCCCGCTTGAGCACGGTGTTTTGCTGGGCCGGAGTAAGGCTGGAGTTGAGATAGCTGGGGCGCGCACCCGCCGCGAGCAACGCACGGGTCTGGTCCTCCATAAGCGACAGCAGCGGACTCACCACAAAGGTGATACCGGGCAGCATGAGCGCGGGCACCTGGTAGCAAATGGACTTGCCGGCGCCCGTGGGCATAACGCCCAGTGCGTCGCGACCGGCAAGGATCGCATCGACCATGCGATCCTGTCCCGGGCGAAACGAGGTGTAGCCAAAATAGGCGCCGAGCGTGTCGAGCGCCGTCTGCTGCATGCTATCGGTCATGGTTTCCTAACGTCCAAGTCATCTGCCGCCGATTATACGCCGCCACGCGGACCGGTGCCGCACGGCTGCCGGCCACGGGCATTGCGGTCCGAAAGGGATCCAAGGGGAACGAGCGTGGATTTTTGGACGCTTTCCGGATGAGCGTGGATAATCTCCCACTTTGAACCCGTCACCAAGCCAAAAACGGAAGATTATCCACGCTCATTCTATGGGTAGTCGATGTTTTGGCAATGTCAGCGAAAGCCCGCCAGAGCGAGCAAGGTGACGCGAAGCGAGGCGGCATTGACCTTCTGGTCATGCCACCGAAGCTGAACGTCAGATTGCCGCTCTGGCGGGCTTGCAGCGTCGAGCCGTTACGCGGTTTGGTAAAACCGCGTAACCAAAGGCGCAGCGTCGACCGGTCCGCCGTTCGTCAGAACGGCGGAACCAACCCTACATGACCATAACGTAGCGCGATCCCACGTAGTACTGCTTACCCATCAGGACCGGCTCGCCATTGGGGCCGATAAAGCCGGCACGCAGATTGAGCAGTGGATCGTGCGGAGCAATGCCCAACTCGGCCGCCTGCTCGGCGTTAGCGCGAACGGCCTCGACCGTGCGGTAGCCAACCGAGACAATCGGCGTTCCGCCAACACGCTCGACCTCGGCAAAAATGGACTTGTCCTCAAGATCGGCCGTCAACAGCTCGCGGTAGGCGTCAAACGGCACAAAGATGTTCTCCTCAAAGATGGGCTCGCCGTCGGCCGTACGCACGCGTTTGATATGCAGCAGCAGCGCATCCTTCTGCAAGCCAAAGAACTCCATCTCGTTTTGACGCGCCGGAACGATCTGGCGATCGACCACATGTGCGCCCGCCTTCATGCCATTGTCGGCACACAGCGCGGTAAACGTCTGCAGCGTCGAGGCGTGGAACTGGCGGTTGATGTGCGGCGTGGAGACAAAGGTGCCGCGGCCCTGCTGCTTAACCAGGTAGCCATCGGAGCACAGTTCCTCGACGGCACGGCGCACCGTAATACGGCTCACCTCGTACTGTTCGGCAAGCTCAAGTTCGGACGGAATACGCTCCTTGGGTGCATAAACACCTTTCTCAATCGCATCCTTGATCTCGTCGTAAATCTGCTGGTAAAGCGGTGCATTTTTGGGCGCAGGCATATCTGATCACTCTTATCAAACTATCGAAATAACTAATACGTATATAACGTCTTTTTATATGTTATCTCAGTTTGATAAAACGATACACCACATACAGCAAATCCTTACTTGCCGTCGTCCTGCTGCAGGCTGTCCTGTTCACTGAGGCGCGCCTGCCTGCTGGCCATGCGTGCGGGCTTGTCGGGATCGGGAACGGCCGTGGGCATGGGCTCGTCGACATGACCGCCCCACCAGCCGCCCACAAAGTTGAGCGTGTGGAACACGTTGATCACGGCGCCGGGATCAACGTCGCACACCAGCTTGATAATGTCCTGACTCTCGTAGGTCGAGACAACGGTGTTCAGCAGGTACATCTTTTCGCGGCTATATCCGCCGACGACCTCGGCGCAGCTAATGCCGTGCTGAAAATGGTTTACGTAGGCAGTCATGACCTCGTCTGCCTTACGCGTCGTGATCTGCAGCGTCACGCGATCGTAGCGACGATAGAAACTGTCGATGGTCTTGGTCGAAATAAACTGGAACACGATGGAATACGCCGCCTTGTCCCAGCCAAACATAAAGCCAAAGATCGCCAGGATAAAGCAGTTGAAACCAAAGATGACGCCCCAGATGGTCTTGCCCGTGTGGTTGGAAACCCACAGCGCGATAAAGTCGGTGCCGCCGGTGGATGCGCCGGATTTAAGTGCGATGGCAGCGCCCAGACCCGAGACCACGCCGCCAAAAATGATGAGCATGATCTTGTCGCCCAAAAATGGAGCGAAGTGAAAGACGTTGAGGAACAGCGACGAGAGCACGACCTGCATCATCGAGAAGATGACGAAGCGCTTGCTGATGCCACTCCAGCATAGGAGCGCCACGGGGATGTTGAGCGCGAGCATACCGAGCGAGATGTCGATGTGAACGCCGCCCAGCGAGGTAACGCGATCGAGCAGGACCGCAACGCCGGTGAGGCCGCTCGGAAGCAAGTCGGCGGGCTGAATGAACGCCTGGATCAGGAATGTCTGGAGAACGGCGGAAATCGTGACCGCCACGGCAGTAATAGCGCGGCGGACGATGGTGAGGCGGCCGAGTACGAGCACTCGGTCCGTGAGCTGATCGATGGCGTTCGCCACGCAGGCTCCTTTCGAAGGCAGATGTAGTTGTGGGGTATGTCCGCGATTGTAGCATGGAGCGACAGAGGGCGCTTCAATTCACCCTCTCTCGACAACCAAAACGGGACAAGCAAGCCCACGACCAAAGGGCAAAATTCCAAGTGAGTAGACTTTTCGCGACCTGCCGAGCACAGCCAATAACAGCCACCTCTGTGACCTGCGGTTTTACTAAGGCAGAAACGCTTTGTGCTCGGCCTGCGCCAAAAAGTCTACTCACTTAGTCTGAGTCGAAGCCAAACGGGCCCAAATCTAAGCCAAATTAAGCCCATCCGCATCAAAAGACGCGTGAATCCGTACTTCTCGCGATGGATTGACGCTACAAAGCGGCCAAAATGTCGGCCAGGTTGTCGATGATGGTGTCGGCGGCGGACTGGTCCAGGTTGACGCCCTCGTGCGGACGCAGCGCCAGGACTCGGGCGCTGGAACGCTTGCCAGCCTCGATCCCCAAAGGCGAATCCTCGATAACCAAGCACTCGGCAGGCTCCACCCCCAGCGCCTCCATGGCACGCAGGTAGATCTCGGGGTCGGGCTTAAACGCACTGCACTCGTGACCGCTGATGGTGTAGTCCAGCACGTCGGCGATACCGGCAATCTCCACCAGCTCGTCGATCAACTCGCGATAGGACGAGCTCGCGATGGCACACTTCACGCCACGCTCATGCAGCTCACGCATCACCGGCTCCGTCTGCTCGTTGAGCAGCTCGGCATACGGAACGGGGTGGTCCGGGCTGTAGACCCGCTTGTACTCCACGCGTAGGCGCTCGCGCAGCTCAACATCGTCGGGCACCAGCGCCTCCCAAATGGCCGGCTCGTTAGACCCCGAAAGATCGGGAATCTCGTCAAAGTGGAACCCCTTCTCTTCCATAAACGCCACGCGGCGGCGGTTGTAGAACCACTCGGTATCGACCAGCACTCCGTCCATGTCAAACAGCACTGCCTTGATCATATGCATCTCCTCCCACCTGCCAAAAAGGGACAGGTTTATTTTGGTAGGTTTTGTCTGGGGTTTTATGACGCGACAGACACGCCCCCAAAGCAAAAAGGGGACGGGGCGCAAACCCCATCCCCTCTCAATCAACCCGTAAGGTCTACTTACTTGTGATTAGTAGGAAAGCTTCCACATGTAGCGACGCATGGTCAGCGGGTGCTGACGGGCCTCGGCGATCTGGTTGCCATACTCGCGCATAACGGCGAGGTGCAGCAGCGGGTTGAAGTAGGTGACGACGCTCGCGGGCACGGCGTCGGCCAGGCCGTAGTCCTTGGAGTCGATCAGAGCGACCTTGGCGCCCATGCGCTCAAGGAAGGTGAGGGCGCGGGCGTCCATCGGACGGGTGGCGCCATCGGACATGAAGAAGACGTAGGGCTTACCCTCGGTGGAAACCTCGAACGGGCCGTGGAAGTACTCGCCGGTGTTGTAGGCGGCGGCGTCGATCCACTGCATCTCGGTGAACAGGAAGGCGGCGTGAGAATAAGCCATCTTCTCGGAGGCACCGGAAGCCATGAAGTAGATCATCTTGTCGTCCTTGAAGTCCTCGGCGAACTTCTTGGCGAGCTTCTTGCAGTGCTGAGCGGCGTTCTCGCAGAGATCGAAGATGTTGGTGAGGCCGGTGATCATGTCCTCGTAGTGGTCATAGCCCTCGGTCTGCTGAAGGATCTCGAGAGCAAGAGCGATAGCATAGCCGGGCTTCTCGCACTTGGCAGCGTAGTTGGCGTGGAAGCCGTGAACGATGACGTGGTCGGCGTCGACGGTCAGAGCGGAGCCAGCCTTGTTGGTGAGGGAGACGACCGGGCAGTTGTGCTTCTTGGCGGTCTTGTTGGCCTCGACGGTCTCGGGCGTGGAGCCACCGAGGGAGCAGGTGATCACGAAGGTGTGCTCGTTGACCCAGGAGGGCGTGTCGTAGTTGAACTCGTTAGCAGTGAAGATCTGAACGTTCAGCTTGTCCGTGTTGTTGGCCAGGAAGTACTTGGCGGGGTAAAGGTCGGACATGGAAGCGCCGCAGCCGACGAAGGCGACGCTGTGGATCTCGTGGTTGGACAGGACGTCAGCGACGATCTGCTTAGGGAGGTCAAGGTCGATCTCGTACATCTGACACATTCCTTTCGATTTTTGCGGCGCCACATTGCCGGGCGCTCGCAGGGTTACCGTGGTTTGGACCGAGTCGCCGGCCCGTTGAGGATGTGACAAAGGGACTGCCCTTTGTCACATTTTGGGGATGGAAGCCTGCCTGGGGTATGGGATGCCAGGCAGGCCTCCGGGGGAAAGCGGTTAGGCGCTTAGTCGCGACTAGGCCAGGATGCCGGCCGCGGAGAGGGCGATGCCGCCCACAATGGCGATCACGAGAAGCCAACCGGTGTTGACGTTCTTCTTGATGAGCCAGTACATAAGGCCGGTGAGGCCGAGGGAGATCATCTGGGGCATCATGCCGTCCAGGATGTCCTGGATAACGACGGTACCCTCAGCGAACTGCAGCGGGGTAGTGGCGCCGATCAGCGTGGCGATCATGCCGCCCACGGACATAAGACCCACGATGCCACAGACATACATGAGCTTCTCCATGAGGTCGCCGCCCTGAAGCTTGCTCAGGTACTCGTGGCCGCCCTGATAGCCCATCTTGGCTGCGAACCAAGTGATCAGCACAGAGGGGACGATGGAGATGAGCATGGCCAGGATCGGGCCCATGATGGAGCCCTGCTGAGCCAGCTGAACGCCCAGGCCAAAGGCGATAACGCGGATGGTGCCCTGGAAGAAGGAGTCACCGATGCCGGAAAGCGGACCCATGAGGGAGGTCTTGACCGCGTTAATCGAATCGGGATCGAAGTTCTCGGGATCCTTGGCGTACTCCTCCTCCATGGAGGCGGCGAGGCCCAGGATGAAAGCGCTCGTCTGCGGGGTGCAGTTGTAGAACGCCATGTGACGGTGGTAAGCCTCTTTCTTAGCAGCGAGCTGCTTGGGGTCGGACTCATCCGGATAGAGGCGATCAAGCGTGGGAACCATGCCGTAGAGGAAGCCCATGTTCATCTGACGCTCGTAGTTCCAAGAGGCCTGGATGTGCCAGGAGCGCCAGAAGAACTGGCTGACCTTCTTGTTCAGGGACACGTCCTTGGTTGCGGTTGCCATAGTGTGTTCCTCCTTAGTCTTCGTCGTCTTCGAGCGGATCGTAGTCGGAATCGACACCGGCGGCTGCATGGGAACCGTTGAACTTGAAGCCCATGAAGACGACAGCCAGGCACACACCGATCAGAGCGACCGCGATGACGGACAGGTTGAGGTAAGCGGCGAGCAGGAAACCGATGAACAGGAACGGAGTCATACCCTTCTTGATCATCATGGTGAGCAGCAGGGCCAAGCCGTAGGCGGTCATGATCTTGGTCGAAACGTTAAGACCAGTGGACAGCCACTCGGGAACCATGTTGACGATGGCCTGAACCAGGTCGGTGCCAACAAAGACGGCGAGGAAGATCGGCAGGAAGTACATGACGGCGTACAGACCGGAGCCGGCGCAGATGTGCATACGGTAGGCGGTCTTGAACTTTCCGTTATCGATCGCGCTATCTGCCACATGAGTGAGGGCGGCGATGATGGAACGGAACACGATGCCGAGGAGCTGACCCAGGACGGCGACCGGGATGGCGATCGTCATGGCGGTCTCGGCGGAAGCATCGGTCAGGCACGCAAAGGCAGCGGCCACGATGCCGCCCAGGACCATATCGGGCGGAACGGCGGCGCCGACCTGCACCAGGCCCATGGACACGAGCTCGACGGCGGCACCGACGGCAAGGCCGGTGGGCACATCGCCCAGCAGCAGACCGACGAGCGTAGCGCCAACGAGGGGCTGCTCGAAGTTAAGACGACCGAGCAGGCGGGAGTCCCACATGCAGAACACGCCGACGAGGCCGACGAGCACCGCACTGATGAACGTATTCATACCCTTCTCCTTTCAGTCAGGCAAAAGCCTGGTTGATTACAGCTTGGCGTCGATGTCGACGCTCTGATACGTAGGGGTCTGCTGGACGTAGAGCTTAATGCCCATGTCGAGCAGCTGGTTGACGTCGGCCTTCTGGTTGGCGTCGAGGAAGACGGAGCTGTCCTTGCCGCCGACCTGATCGGCACCGTCGTGGTTGGCGGTGGCGCCCAGGTTGATGGCGTCGAGCTTGTAGCCCTGGCAGAACTGCAGCATCTCGGCCGTGTTGCCAAAGACGAACATGACGCGCTCGCCGAGGGTGTTGAGCTTGTCCATCTTGGCGAGGGCACGCTCGACGGTGAAGACGTTCAGGCGCACGCCCTGAGGCTTGGCCAGCTTAAGAGCGCCCTTCTTGATGTCATCGTTGGCGGCAGCGTTGTCGACGACGATGATGCGCTCGGCCTGAACCTTGGTGGTCCAGGTAAAGACGACCTGGCCGTGCAGCAGACGGTAGTCAAGACGTGCGAGGACGATCTTGGCGGGACCGGAGCTGTGACGGGGCGCCTTTGCCTTCTTAGCGGGAGCCGCGGGAGCCTCGACCGGCGCGTTGGGGTTGGTCAGACCGGTGCGGGCCTCGTTGATGAGGGCCGCGAGCTCGGCGCCCTTGACGGGAACGGGGCTCATAGCGAGCGTGAGCGCCAGCGGAATGTTGAAACCACTGACAACCGTGAACTTCGTGCCGTTCTTGGAAAGCTCGACCATGTTGTTGTTGACCGAGCTGCCGAGCATATCGGTCAGCACATAGACGGTGTCGTCCGCGTTGAACGTGGCGATCATAGCCTCAACCTTATTGGTGATGGGCTCCTTGTCGTCACGAGCAAGCGACACGACGTGGACGTTCGACACGTCGCCGAGAACCATCTCGAGCGTGTCTTTGGCGCCTGCGGCCAGGCCGCCATGAGATGCGAGAATGATCTGATTCATCTTGCCTCCTCCTTTTCGTTATGGTCATTATAACGTCTTATACGTTGCTTATATTGCTAATTAGTATAAAGACCGTTTGCGGGTGAAAATCGACCGTTCGCGGGTTTAACGCACTTGAAACGTGGGAGCTGGGTAGGCCGGCGACGGCGGGATAACCCCAGGTCGGACGCCGTGCGCAACCCCCTATCGCACGAAGTACCAGGGGCTTTCTTGCACGGTGGGCTCCAAGGCAATGCCCGTGCGTTCCTTAAACAGATCCATGTCCTGCGATTTCTCTGTCCACCACGCGTTGGGCTTAAAGGTCATGCTCTCAACGACATGACCGACAAACACACTGTTGCGCAGCTTGGAGAAGTCGGTGTTCATAATCAGGATGGACGCGAGCACCAGCACAATGCCCAGGACCTTGATCGCGCCGGCGGGCTCGGCATAGACACCAATGCCCACCAGTACGGTGACGACCGTCTCGAAAGACATTACGACGGGAACCTTCGATGTCTCGAGTCCCATGGACAGACCCTGCATATATAGGATGTAGGCCACGGCTGTGGGGATGAGCCCAAAACCAAGGAACAGCAGCAGCAACTGTGGCGACATTGCCGCGGCGACATCCGGCCACGGAGCCGCGATAGCTGCCATAACCGCACCGCCAAAAACAAAGCCCCAAAACGTGACAGCCAGCGGGTGGACCGTCTTGGTTGCTATCCGGCTAAACACCGCGAGTGACGCACCACAAAGGCCTGCAATCACGCCCGACGTGACGCCCCAAACCGAAAAATGAAAACCGGAAAGGTCACCATTGGTCACTGCAAGCACGCAGCCAACGATGTTAAAGACAATGGCAACGAGCTTGTTGGGGGTCACGTCCTCGCGATAAAGCACGCGGCCGAGCATGACGCCAAACACCGGCGAGGTGTAGAGCAGCACCGAGGCCGTGGACATGCCCACCTCGCCCATGCACTCGTAATAGCAGGTGTTGGCGGCGGCCAAACCGACGATACCGACAAGCGCGCAGGGAACGAGCTCTTTAGGACTTGCCTTGAACAGAGCCAGCGGACCCTGAGCCACGGTAGACCCCTCACCCGGACGGCAGCCCATAAACATCAGGACCGGCGCCAAGATAAGCGCTCCGACCAACAAGCGAAAGGCAGCCATGCTCTGGGACGAAACGCCCATGGCCGAGATGCCGTTTACAAAGATTCCGATGCTGCCCCACATAAGCGCGGCGATCAGCACCAGCACATAGCCCAGATTGCTTTTCTTCAACGCAGCCTCCTCGGTATTGTTTCCAATATGTTTCACACTACGTTATAGTCGTTATATACATTTTTCAAGACACAAATCGGCGAGCGGAAAAATCTGCTCTACCGCTACAACCCATTGGTGCAAAGGGGTCAGGTTCATATGCGCCAACTTGGTGTAAAGTAACCTGTCCCCAATGACTAGGACTGTCCCCAAGTGCCGAACGTCTCCAAGTGCCGCATCTGGGCCAAGGCGACGCCGATGCTTTGGCAACGCCAGCGAAAACCCACCTGAGCGAGCAAGGTGCCTTGAAGCGAAGCGGCATTGACCTTCTGGTCATGCCGCTGAAGCTGAAAGGCAGATTGCCGCTCAGGTGGGTTTGCAGCGTCGAGCCGTTACGGCGTTTGGTAAAACGCCGTAACTAATAATCCAGCTTCCACATGTAGCGTCGCGTCATGTAGTCCTTGTGGGTGACGGCAGAGAGCGCGCGCATGTACACGTTGTTGAGAATCGGGGCAAAGATCAGGTGGTTGAAGTATTCGCTCACGCTGTCCTTGATGTCATTGAGGCCGAGCTCCTTGGCGTCGAGCTGATAGACGCGCTCGCCACCGTACTGGTTGACGAAGCGGATGCCGCGCTCGTCGTTGCAGCGGCTGCGGCCGACGCTGATGAGCTGGAACAGCGAGGTGCGCTTGTCCAGGATCTCGAAGGGGCCGTGGAAGAAGTCACAGGTGTTGATGGTGCAGGAGTCGATCTGCAGCATCTCCTGCACGTTGCAGATGCTAAAGACGTAGGCGGCACCAAAGAGCGGACCCTGAGCCATGACGTTGATGCAGGGCTTGTCGGCGTTCTGCTCGGCCCACTTGGCAGCGAGCGGACGAGTGTACTCGACGGCCTTGCGATAGATAGGGTCGACCAAGTCGAAGGCGGCCATGGCGGTCTCGTACTCGGCATAGCCCTCGGTCTGCTGCGTAAGCTCCATGGCGATCATGGTCACGACAGCGGAGTTGGTGCGGCCCATGCAGGACTCGTCGACGGCCAGGCTGTCGTACTGGATCTTGTAGTCGCAGACCTCGGTGAGGCCGGACTCGTCAACATAGATGGCGATGGTGCTGGCGCCGTGGTCCTTGGCGACCTGGGCGGCGATGATGGTCTCCTTGGTGCCGCGCATGGACACGACGACGGCCAGAGTGTTCTCGTTGACATAGGCAGGGGTTGCGTGCACGAACTCGTTGCTGGTGTAGCTGGAGCTCACGACCTGTGTGGCCTCGTGCTCCATAAAGTACTGGGCAGGATAGTTACCGCCGTTGGATCCGCCGGCGCCAATCCACACGACGCGCTTGATGCCGCCCTTGTCAGCCTTGTCAGCCAAAACCTGGGAGACGACGTCCTTAACCTGTTCCTGAGTAGTCATCGTGCATCAGCCTTTCTTCTCGTTTGATGCTCTCGATGGCATACAAGTTACATACATGTTTTGGCTATGTCGACTAGTTGTATGCTATATTTGTCTTAGAAATTTTGCTGATGCGGTTTTCGATAACTAGCTACCAGCGGTTTTATTGTTGTATTGAATACATGCTTGATTAGACTCGCATACAAGTTAGATACAGGTTGATCGCATGAACGCTTCATCTAAAAAGAAACTGAGCCAGTACGAGCGCTTGGCGGGCATGTTGCGCGACCGCATCGCCGCCGGCACCTACGCGCGCGGAGACAAGCTGCCGTCCGAGATGGAACTCATGGACGAATCGGGGCTGTCGCGCAGCACCGTACGCCATGCCCTTAAGGTGCTCGTTGATGAGGGTCTGGTTCGAACCGAGCGCGGGCGCGGCGCCTTTGTGGCCGACACGCCGGCGCTCCACGAGAACAACCTGGTGTTTTCGAGCTATACGGCGCAGGTCCAGGGTCAGGGCATGAAGCCCACCACGCGCACGGTGGACTCGGGCTTTACCAAGGCGGGCGGCAGCATAGCCAAGTTCTTTGATGCCGCCGTGGGCAGCAAGCTCGTCAAACTTGTCCGTCTGCGTTATCTGGACGATGCGCCACTGTGCCTGGAGACCACCTATCTACCACCGAGCTTTGAAGCACTCATCGACCGCGATATCAACGGTTCGCTCTACGCCACGCTGCGCCAGGAATTCCATCGCGCGCCGGCACAGGGACATAAGACCTTTGAGGTGTGCTATGCCTCGCAAAACGAGGCGTTTTTGCTCAACGTTGAGCGCGGGCAGGCGCTGATTCTGATCACCGACTACGTCTACGACACCGACGGCCGCCCACTCCATGTCTCCAAGCGCATCCAACGCACCGACCGCGCCAAATACACCGAGCCCATCGGCTAACCTGCCAAAATAAACCTGCCCCTAAATGGTAGGTTTGGGGAGGTCGGGGAACCAGGTTGGCTTGGGTTGGTTGGGCGTGCGCTCGGCTAGGACCAGCTCCATCCAGCACATGTCGTACCAGCGGCCGAACTTCTGGGCACAGCGGTCAAAGGCACCCACCAGGCGATATCCCATATGGGCATGGAAATCCTGACTGTTGTGCGTCAGATACTCGTCGTCCTTGTCGTGCGGCACGGCGATGAGCGCGCACATATTGGTGATGCCCATCGCGATCAGGCATTGCTTGAGCGCATCGTGCAACTTGCGGCCCAACCCGCCGTGGCGCACGTCGCGCGCCAGGTAGATCGATGTCTCGACCGACCAGTCGTATGCCTCGCGGCTGTTGAGTGGACTCACATAGGCATAGCCTACCGGACGCCCGCCCAGCTCCATCACCAGATACGGATAGCGCTCGAGCGTGCGCTCGATGCGCCCGGCGAACTCCTCAACGCTCGGCACCTCGTATTCGCAGGTAATCGCCGTCTGGCGCACATACGGCTCATAGATGGCAAGCAACGCCGGCGCGTCTTCGGGCGTCGCCAGGCGAATCGTCGGCTCGGACATCTCGGTCATACAACCCTTCTCCCCAAAAGCAAAGGCCGCCCTGCGCCAAACCCAGCGCAAGGCGGCCCCTCGTCATTACATCAGGCTACAGGACAGCCGCCAGCGCGTCGATGTCCTCCTGCGTCGTGGCCCAGCTGGTGCAAAAGCGCACCACCGTGTGGGTCTCATCGTACTTTTCCCAGTACTCGATCGAGGCATGCTCGCGAATGCGGGCCATATCCTCGTTGGGCAGAATCACGAACTGCTGGTTGGTCGGCGTCTCCAAGAAGAACTGGTAACCGTGCTCGTGCAGCACGCGGCGCAGCGCCTGAGCCGTCTCGATCGCCTGTCGACCAATCTCAAAATACAGGCCATCGGTAAAAAGCGCCTCAAACTGGACGCCCGTCAGGCGGCCCTTGGCCAACAGCGCGCCGTGTTGCTTAATGCGCGGAATGGGGTGCGCCGGGGCGTGCATGCCGCAGAACACCACGGCCTCGCCGCATAGCGCGCCGCACTTGGTGCCGCCGATGTAGAACACGTCGCACAGCTGCGCCAGCTCGGGCAGGGTAATGTCGCACTCATCGGCCGCCAGCGCATAGGCCAGGCGGGCGCCGTCCACAAACAGCGGAATCTCACGCTTCTGGCACACCGCATGAATCGCCGCGAGCTCGGCCTTGGAATACAGCGTGCCGTACTCAGTCGATAGGCTCACGTACACGGCGCCCGGGAACACCGTGTGCTCGTAGCTCTCGTTTTCGTAGAACACCTGGATATAGTTCTCGAGGTCCTCGGCGTGCATCTTGCCCTCGTAGCCGGGGATGGTGAGCACCTTGTGGCCGCCAAACTCGATGGCGCCCGCCTCGTGGCAGGCAACGTGGCCAGTCTCGGCAGCAACGACGCCCTCGTACGGCGCAAGCAGCATGTCGATCACCGTCGCGTTAGCCTGCGTGCCGCCCACCAGGAAAAACACGTCGGCGTCAGGCGCCTGGCAGGCCTCGCGAATAAGTTGCTTGGCACGCTCGGTATGTGCATCGGTACCGTAGCCGGGCTGCGGCTCCATATTGGTGTCGACGAGCGCCTGCAGCACCGCTGGGTGTGCGCCGTGGGAATAGTCGTTGTTGAACGCGAGCATGGCAATCCTCTCTTACCGGGTATCGGCCAGATGATTCAAACGGAGCTATTGTACGCCGCTGGGATAGGCAATGCGCGCGGCAAGGCACTCAAGTGCCAGTACCAGAGCAAAACCGCAGCTCACGTCACTCAAAAAGTGCGCTCCGATCACGATGCGGCCAAACGCGACGAGCGCCGCGACCACAGCCGCCGTCCAAAAGACCACACGACGGCGCGACGGCTTTTCCTTAAAGGCCGTCGCGGGAAGCCCGGCGAGCATAAGGCCGATCGCCGCATGCGCCGTGTGTCCGCTCGCAAACGACTTAAAGCCGTCCTTGACTACACCGGCGGCAATATAGGCCCACTTGTCGGGGTTGCCGATCACCCACCACGGCTGAAACTCGAGTCCCTGCGTCACCTCGATCACGCGCATGCGTGGGCGCGACCACAGCGGCTTGACAATCACGTTGAGGATGATGGCCTGAGCGACCCACACGACAAGCACCATCAACGCCCAGCGCGTGAGCTCGTCGGGCTCGGTAGTGCGCGTGAGGCGATAGACGACAAGGTTAGCGGCGATGACCAGCACAAACGTCAGAACCAGCTGAAACGCAATAAGCTTGCCACCGACGCGCAGCGATCCGATAATCTCGTAGCCGACCAGGCCCACGTTGATCAGAACGCCCAGCACGGCGAGCCACTTGCTCGTCTTGGAATCGGGGCGTGCCGAGCGCACGAGCATAACGCCCGCGACGCTCGCCGTCAGCTCGAACGGCAGCTCACCGGCCGCCTCGACAAAGCGACCGTACATGCTGCCGATGTTGAACAGCGCACTCGAGATCTGATAATCGAAGAAGCTGCCCACGCCCAGACAAAGGCACAGGACAACCGCGATAATGGCGACGTCTTTCTTATAGATGTATCCGAACATGCTTTCCTTTCGATGGAACCAGAGTGCCCAAATGGGGCGTTTGCAGCGTCGACCCGTTAGTCGTCGTCGCTAGCACCCAGCTGCTGCAGTAGCATGAGCGCCGCGGCCACGGGGCCGGTGCCGTCGTTGGCGTCGAGGCCACGACCCAGGCCGCTGCCCGCGCCGGCGCCCGCCTTGTAGGGCACCGACAGCTTGCGGCTCTTGGGGAAGTTCACCGCGCCATAGCGATTCTTGAACTCAAAGGCTACCTTCTTGGGAACGTCAACCCCCAGGAAGGTAATGCGCCCACCGCTGAGCGTGACACTCTCGAGCCCCAGGCGCTCGCCGCGGATACGGATACGCGCGCGATTGAACAGGTTGAGCCCCGCCAACGGCAGCTCACCGTGCGCGGCCTCGGTCTCCTCCTGCACCCCGTCGACACTCTCCAGGTCCTCAGCCGCCGCGAGCTTGCGGTACACGAGCACGCGCTGGTCCACCGCCGGCATGTACTCCTCGGACAAGAAGTAGTCGGCCGGCAGGTTGATGCCCACGCTCGCCGCCTCCACGCCGGCATCGTCGTCGCCGCGTGCCTCGGCCACGGCCTGTCCCAGCATCTGCGTAAACAGGTCAAAGCCCACACTCGACAGGTTACCGTGCTGCTCGGCACCCATGAGCGAACCGGCGCCGCGGATCTCCAGGTCGCGCATGGCGATGCGCATGCCGCTGCCCAGGTCCTGGAACTCGGAAAGTGCGGTCAGGCGCGCCGTGGCCTCCTCGGTGAGCGGCAGCTCGCCGGGGAACATAAAGTACGCGTATGCCTGCGTGGCCGAGCGGCCCACGCGGCCCTTAAGCTGGTAGAGCTGTGCCAGGCCCAGGCGCTGCGAGTCCTCGATGATGAGCGTATTGGCCGTTGCGTTGTCGATGCCGCTCTCCACGATGGTCGTGGCGATAAGCACGTCGATCTTTTTGGTCGCGAACTCGATCATCACGTCCTCGACCTCGCGCGGGCCCATCTTGCCGTGTGCCACACCCACGCGCGCCTCGGGCGCGGCCTCGTGCACGCGCGCCACGGCATCGTCGATGGTCTTGACGCGGTTGGACACGTAATACACCTGACCGCCGCGGCCCACCTCCAGGCGAATCGCCGCACTCACCACGTCGGGGTCGTACTCCCCCACGTGCACGATCACGGGACGACGCCCGGTCGGCGGCGTGGTGATCAGGCTCATATCGCGCACGCCGCTCGTGGCCATCTGCATGGTTCGCGGAATAGGCGTTGCCGAGAGCGTGAGCACGTCGATTTGCTCGCGCAGGTTCTTGAGCTGCTCCTTGTGCTGCACACCAAAGCGCTGCTCTTCGTCGATGATCACCATGCCCAGGTTCTTGGGGTTCACATCGGCAGAAAGCAAGCGGTGCGTGCCGATGAGCACATCAATCGTGCCCTCGGCAAACGCCTTGAGCGCGCGCTTTTGCTGCGCCGGGGTGCGGAAACGGCTGAGCACCTCGACCTCCAAGCCAAACGGGGCAAAGCGCTCAAAGAATGTCTCGTAGTGCTGTTGGGCCAGAATGGTCGTGGGGCAGAGCACCATGACCTGACGGCCGGAGTCCACGCACTTAAAGGCCGCGCGCAGGGCGACCTCGGTCTTGCCGAAACCCACGTCGCCGCACAGCAGGCGGTCCATGGGCTTGGGCGCCTCCATGTCGGCCTTGATGTCGGCGATAGCCTCCAGCTGGTCGCGCGTCTCGTCGTAGGGGAAGCTCTCCTCCATCTCGATCTGCTCGGGCGTATCGGGCGGACAGGCGATACCGGTAATCGACGAGCGGCGCGTATACAGGTCGACCAGGTCAAACGCCAGCTTTTTGGCATTCTTGCGCGCCTTGTTGGTAGCCCGCGTCCAGTCGGCGGTGTTGAGCCTGGTCAAGCGCGGTTTATCGCCGTCGGGACCAACGTAGCGCGTAATGCGGTCAACCTGCTCCAGCGGCACGTAGAGCTTGTCGCCATCGGCGTATTCCAGCAAAAAGTAGTCGCGCTCCTTGCCGCCCACTTCCTGGCGCGCGATCTCGCTAAAGAGAGCGATACCGTGGGTAGCGTGCACCACGTAGTCGCCCGGCTTAAACGGGAAGGTGATCTGCGTAATGTCAACCTTGCGGCGGCTGCGCGCGCGGTTGGCATCCATGCGAGCGTTGAGGTCGGCGATCGAGAACACGGCCAAATTGGCGTCGGGCACCACCACGCCCTGTGGCAGGGCAGCGTCCACAAAGGTCACGCGCCCGCGCGAGATGGTGGGCACGGCGGCGCCGGCGGCAGCCTGCGCGGCACCCGCCTCGAGCGAGCGGGCGTTGAGCGCGTCGGCCTTACGCTCGCGAATGGAAGCATGGGCCTCCTGGCGTGCGGCACGGTCGGCGGAATCCGCCGCCGCCACGCGCACGCGATCGCCGATGGCACCGGCATTTTCGGGCGCCGCGGTCAGCGATTCCTCAAAGGTAATGCCCTCGTCGCCAAAGGTAAGCTCCATCGACTCGCGCGCACCGCGGTCTGGGATGGCAAACACGCAGGCATAGCGCTTGCCCACGACCTCCTGGATGCGCGTCATAAAACGGTTGTCCGAGCCTGCGATGGCAGGCTGCTCAATCTTGAGCTCGGCCGTCACCGCACCGCCGGCACGGATGAGACTCACATAGTTCAGGCGTTGCTGGGAACCAAAGTCAAGTTGCTGGGCACGCACGTACAGGCCGTCCAGACGGTCGACCCCCGCCTCGCCGGCACGTGCCTCGATATCCTCGTAGGCGCGCAGGCAATCGTCGAACAGCGAGCGCGGCTCGGACAGCACCACGAGCGCCTTGCCGCTCACATGCGACAGCGGGCTCACGGTCTGGCCGTACATCACCGGCAAAAAACGGTCGAGCTCAGGCGTGACGATGCGCGCATCCACCATCTCGAGCAGCGCCGCCAACTTGCTGTCGTCCTGGCTGGCGCGGTAGAGCGCCACATGCATGTTGTGGACGGCCTCGTCGGTAAGCGCCAGCTCGCGACAGGGGAAGATCTCGATGCTGTCCTCGTTGCCGATGGTCTGGCCCGTTGAACTCACCATGCGGCGGATGCGGTCGATCTCGTCGCCAAAGAACTCAATGCGCACGGGCGCCTTTTCCTGCGCGGGAAACACCTCGACGGTGTCGCCGTGCACGCGGAACAGGCCGGGCGCGTCGGCAGCGCCGGCATTGGTGTAGCCCATGCCCACCAGGCGCTGCGGCACCTCGTCAAAAGGAATCTCCTCGCCCACCGCAAAAGTAGTGGACTCCCAGTAGCGGCTCTCGACCGGCGGCACGCAGCGCAGCAGCGCGCGGGCCGAGGCGACCATGATGCAGTTGTCGCCGCGCACGATGCGCCCGAGTGCCTCGCAGCGCTGGGCTACCACGGCGTCGTCGGGCGCCTGCTCGCGCCAAGGGTAGTCCTTGCGCTCGGGAAAGCGGCACACGTGCGCCAGGCCCACATAGGCGGCCAGACTGCGTGCGGCGCGATCGGCCGCATCCTCGCCACTCACGATGTAGACCGTGGGGCGCGGACGACGCGCAAACTGGGCGGCGGCCATAAGCGTGCGACCCGACTGCGACACGGCCAGCGTCACGTCCTCGCCGGCATCGAGTCCGGCCTCGACAGTCTGCAAGGCCCCGGCAGTGTAGAGCTGCGCGGCTATACGGTGAATGAGCATGCTGTTCCTCCGGCATTGCAACGCCAAAAGCCCGCCGAGGCAAGCTCGGCGGGTCGTTCGTCAAATTCGTTGCCTGTCATGGTAGCGCATGGAGAGGACTCCAGCTCAAGCGTACGCCCAGCCCCGCAAAAAACGCCAGATAGAACCGGGCTCATCGGCTTCGCCAAAATCTCCCCGTCACTTCGAACGCCGCAACCACGGAAGGTGCCCCAAGAAACGGCTATTCCTCAAAAAAGCTCGCAACGTTCAAGCGGCTCGTCCACTCGCCTATGGTGTTGGCAAAGCCGACGCGTGTGTACACGCCCGCGAAACGACCGCGATACAGGTACAGGCCTTCCATATTAGAAGCGGGCGCAAAACCGAGATCATCCACAAGTCCTTTGGGTGCCTCTCCTCGATGCGGCCCATTGACAAGCGTTCCGCGCAAGCAGGGAGTCTGATACTGCTGAGCATACTCCTGTACAATCGCCCCAGCGGCCGCAGCGCGAGCAAGCACCTGGGACCATTCCCGTTCCGTGGCATCCAAGCCGGCAACAACGCCAACCGCGTTGTAGCCGCCGCACGGCTTGACAATCCATCGATCCTTTTCGGCAAATCTCGACAACTGGGCGCTTTCGTCCAAAATCTCGGTATAGGGCACATGCTCCCGTACAAACGATTGCTCCTCCGGGCTCAACAAGGACTGACCGGCCCGAGACCACAGAAATGCAAATACGGTCTTAGTCGCACACGGCCACGTTCTAAATCCGCCGACGACGCATGCGAGCCCTTCTTGGGCAGCCTCAATTAAGGCCGAGCGTCCGTCGCACGGCTTATCCCACAGCTCGCCGGTCACCGCGCGCCGCCAAACGCAATCAATAGGACCGGCGGCATCGCACAGCCGCCTAACACCGCTCTCGTCTTCGCCAATCCGCAGGTCGCGCACATCCGCAAAGCGCGCCACCACACCCCGTCGCCTCATAAGGTCGACAAAATGAGCCGCATCTTCCAAGTCGATGCTTTCCGAATAGTCGACGATTGCCACCGAAGCGGGATATATTTTTGATTGCGGTGCATAGAGCCCCTCGTCAACGCGGGCCCCGTCGTCCGATCGTGCACTATCCTCGGTGCGGCGAGGATGGGCCAGCTTCCACTCTGCATAGGTCTCAAACAATGCGTCTATCCAGCTACCGCACAAATCGTACTGCCGAAAGCCGGGGTGGTCGGATGCAAACTCCTCAAAGGAAGGCGTCATTCGCACCGCCTGACAGACCGCATCGGTCACTACCATTCCGGCACTGCCGTCGGTATTGAGCTCGCAAAACGTATACGAACCGGCATCTTCGTCAAGAAAGATATCAACACGCGCAAGGGGAATTTGGCAATCATAGCCGGCATCCATAGCGCACAGGTCAGCAAAAGCCGGATCCATGCGAAACCACGCACGCACGGAGGCATCGGAACAAAACGCCCGCGTCACCTTGTCCATAATGCCGTACATGCGCTCGGCGGCCTCCTTAAGAAGCGCCGTCATATCCATGTCGAATATCTTTGGCGTCAGAGCCCAGGGCGCAGGATCACCATGGTAGAGCGCATGGGTTTGAGACAAGTATTCGTCGCCTTTGCGACGACCAGGTAGGTCACCTTCGCGCGTGCGTACGATGCGTTCAAAATAATCTTCGAGCTCTCGCGTCTTCAATGTTGCCACGTTACCCTCCATTGCTTGATTTTTTGCTCATGCTACGCCAGCACGCACGACTTCGGCGCGCGTGAATAGGCTTCTAAATTAGCAACACATTTTTGCATGAGGCGGCAGGAGGCGACAAATACTCCAGCTCAAGCGCATGCCCAGCCCCGCAACAAAAACGCCAGACGGACGAGTCGCCTGGCGTTATCAGAGTGAGCTATACGCCGAGTCTAATCGTAGACGCCCATTTTAAGCAGTGTGAAGGTCGGGGCGCCGTCACCCTGTGCGACGCGGACCGTGCAAGTTTCGGTACGGCCCCTGGATGCATCCGCTTGAATTGCGGCGATGAACTGGTCCTTTGGCAGGCCGTAGGTGCTCTCGGGGATGTCGGAAGGAAGTAACGCACCGCCAGCACTGTAAACCTCATAGGTGAGCTCGTAGATGTTGTCGCCAAGGTCAGTCGCGCCCGTAACGATGGCACACGATGGGTTGTAATTTCCCTGGCCGTATTCCTGCTTCAGATACAAGTACCCGTCATGCGCTTCGGCCGAATCGGCAAGCATCTGCCCACCCGACCCTTTATCAAAGGTCATGTCAGCATCCGAGAGCGTCAGACCCGTCAGGCGATTGAGTTCCCTATTGATCACATCGGTCGCCATGCGCTGATAGTGACCGTTGTCATAGTCGCCTTTCTCGATTCGATACGGCGCGTTGTCAATAAAATGGCACCAGATAAACTTGACCAGCTTGTATTTCTCGTCATCAGAAAGTCCGTCAGTCGAATCGAAGCCGCCCGCCTGATACCAGTCCCGATCGAAGTGCTCCTCCGTGAAGTTCGACAGGAACAGGTTCGCCGCGGCATAAGTTGCCTGGTCGTTGAGGTCGACCTTTACGCTGCTGCCCGTCTGCCCGGGCTCTTCCGGCTCCTCTTGCTCTTCGGCAGGCTTCTCCTTGGCGCTTCCCTGGTCCTTAAGCTCGGCCGAACCCTCGTCGGACCCAAGTACTGTAATCTGCGATGAATTGCCCTGCCCAAGCGGACCCAGCACGCCGGTCAGCGCCAGCGCAGCGCCACCGGCCACCAGCACGCCCGCTATACATATGCCGATAATCACCGCGCGCTTATGCGACTTCTTCTGCACGGGAGGCATCCCTGCCGCCGGCATCGATGCGGGCTCAGCAGGCGCGGCCGCCGGAGAAGCGGCGCCCATGCGCGCCCCGCAGTTCGTGCAAAAATCGGTTCCGTCGGGCACCTCGGAGCCACACTTGGTGCAAAACATATTCGGGCATCCCCTCACAACAAACAGCATCCGTCGCCATCATATTGAGCCCTCGCGGCCCAAATGTGTTGCGCAACATTGGCCACAGCCTTCGGACGCCGGCAAAACGTGCCGGGCCCTACCCCGTCACGCGCACGCTGGGGCACAAATCTGCCAGCGGACACTCGTCGCACTTAGGCTTACGGGCGTCGCAGATCTCGCGGCCGAAGGTGATCCACTGGTGATTGACCGACTCCCAATACTCGTGCGGCAAGATCTTGAGCAAATCCTGCTCGGTCTTGAGCGGCTCTTTGGCGTGCGTCTTGGGACTCAGCATCAGGCGGTGCGCGATGCGGTTGACGTGCGTATCCACCGCGATGCCCTCCACGATGCCGTACCCCACGTTGAGCACGATGTTCGCCGTCTTGCGCCCAACGCCCGGCAGCTTTACAAGCTCCTTCATGTCGGCCGGTACCTCGCCGCCGTAGTCGGCAACGATCATCTGCGCGGCCTCCACGGCATGCTTGGCCTTACTCTTATAAAAGCCGAGCGACTTAATGGTGTCCGCCACGTCGGCCACACTTGCCCCGGCCATGGCCTCGGGCGTGGGCCACTGGGCAAACAGCTTCGGCGTCACCTTGTTGACCTGCGCGTCGGTCGTCTGAGCCGAGAGCAGCACTGCGATGAGTAGCCTAAAGGGATTCTCGTGGTCCAAAAAGCACTCAACCGGGCCATAGCGACGGTTGAGGCGCTCGCACACCTCGATGGCGCGCTCGCGTTTGGCGGCATTGGTCTCGCGTGGCATAACGACTCCTCGCTTCAGCGGCATAACAAACCTATGGGCACGATTGTCCCACGTATGGGGTCTTTACGCCTCCAAAAATGCGCCGGTCTGGCGTCCCCACAGGCTTGCGTACTCGCCGCCCGCCTCGACGAGCTGAGCATGCGTGCCATCCTCGACAATCTCGCCGTCCGCCAGCACCACGATGCGGTCGAGCGCCGCCACGGTGGACAGGCGATGCGCCACCACAATGGAGGTGCGCCCGCGCATCAGGTTCTCGAGCGCCTCTTGCACCAACGCCTCGGACTCGCTGTCCAAGGCAGACGTCGCCTCGTCGAGCACCAGAATCGGCGCATCGGTGAGGATGGCGCGGGCGATGGCCACGCGCTGGCGCTGGCCGCCCGAAAGCTTAACGCCGCGCTCGCCCACCATGGTGTCAAAGCCATGGGGCAAGCGGTCGATAAACTCAGTCGCGTTGGCCAGGCGCGCGGCCTCGCGAATCTGCTCGTCAGTGGCATCGGGGCGGCCGTAGGCGATATTCTCACGAATGGAGCGGTGGAACAGCAGCGCCTCCTGCGGCACGTAGGCAACCTGGCGGCGCAGACTCTGCTGCGTGCAGCGCGAGACGTCCTGGCCGTCCACGAGCACGCGCCCGCCCTGCACGTCGTCCAGGCGCAGCAACAGCTTGGTGAGCGTCGTCTTGCCCGAGCCCGATTTGCCCACCAGACCCACGCGCTGGCCCGCCGCCACATGGAGCGTCAGGTCGTTGAACACGCTCTCGCCCGCCGCGGCATCACGGTATGCAAAGCTCAAGTGCTCAAAATCAATCGCGCCCTCGCCCACCTTGAGCTCGGGGGCGTTCTCGTCGTCTGCCACCAGACGCGGCTCGTCCAGCACGCGCGTCATCTCGGCCGCATCGCCGAGCGCGCGGTTGATGCGCTGCATCATGGAGCTCACGTAGTTCAGGCGCATGGTGAGGTTGTACGTATAGGTAAAGATCATGACGAGCGCGCCGGCGGAGATGCCAAACCACGCGTTGCCGCCCGCTACGAACACACTCACCACAGCCATGGTGATGACGATAAGGCCCGAGGTCGTAAAGTTGCGCTGCATCATGGCGTGCATCGAAACCGTCTCGGCATCGCGCGCGGCGCGGTCGGCGGTATCGAACAGGTCGCGCTCAAAGTCTTCGCGCCCACAGGTCTTGACGGCCAGGATGTTCGTGACCGCGTCGGAAAGCACGCCCGACAGCTTGTTCTGTGCGGCGGACGTCGCGGCCGAAAGCGGCATGATGCGCTTGTACATAAGCCAGACAAACGCAATGTAGACGACCATGATGCCCACCAAGATCACGGTAAATGTGGGCACCACCGGAGCGAGCGCTGCCACCGTGCAGACAACCGAGGTGATAGTGGGGATGAGCGAATACACCGTCACGTCCACCAGACCCGTGTAGCCGCTCATAAAACGGCTCGTCTGGCTCACAAGCGATCCGCCAAAGCGGCTGGTGTGGAATGTCATGGACTGGTTGGAGAGCGTGTCAAAGCACAGGCGCGCCAAGTGATAGTTGCCCGCAATCTCGAGCTTGTAGACGGTGTAGTCCTGCAGCTTGGAGAGGATCTGGCCCACTAGGTTAACGAGCACGAGCGCCAGAATGTAAGGGCCAAAGACCTCAAACACCTGGTCGCCCGCCACGGGGCCGGCTTGGACGCGGTCGACGATAAGGGCCATCACGTAGGTGTTGGCAAACGTGAGCAAAAAGATGTAGCCCGCCGACGAGAACACCGAGAGAAAGACGATTAGCGGCTGCGTGCGCGTAACGTCCCAAAAACGCTGCAACGTGCGACGCACGGTGGAGCGTTTGAGCGGACTGGTGCTTCTCTGAGACATGGGCTTCCTTTCGCGTCTGATAGGGCGAAACGCCATTGTTGCACACTAAAGTGCACTTCAGGCAGGCACGATGCGAAAAGCGGCGAGGCGCCCGCGTCCGCGCTGGTGCCCCGCCGCCTGTTGCAACTAGTCCTCGTCCTCTTGGTCTGCGAGCAGCTCCGCGGATGTGAGCCCCAAGATCTCGTCGGCCTCCCGCGCGTCCTCCAGCGCGTCGATGTCCTTGAGCTTACGCACCATAACGTTGGTGCGCGTGGTGATAATGCCCTCGACCGTCTTGCCCGCGGTCTCGATCTGCTGCTGCGCGCGGCGCAGCGCCGCCTGATAGCGCGGCAGCTCAGCCTTGACGGCGGAAAGCACGCGCAGCACGTCATCGGTGCGTTTTTGCAGCCTAAACGTCTGATAGCTCATCTGCAGGCTGTTGAGGATGGCGGCCATGGTACTGGGGCCGGCAACGTTGACGTGATAGTCGCGGCCCAGGGTCTCGATAAGCCCGGGACGACTGACGACCTCGGCGTACAGGCCCTCAAACGGCACGAACATGATGCCAAAGTTGGTCGTCGCGGGCACGCTCAGGTACTTCTCGCAAATGTCCTTTGCCTCGCGCTTCACCATCATATCGAGCGTCTTGCGCGCAGCGGCGACGGCCTCCGCGTCGCCCGACTCCTGGGCGTCGAGCAGATGCTCGTACGCATCGCCCGGGAATTTGGAGTCGATCGGCAGCAGCACGGGATCGCCCTCGTCCACCGGCAGCTTGACGGCAAACTCAACACGCTCCGAGGCGCCAGGCTTGGTGGCCACGTTTTCCAGATACTGGTCGGGCGTAAGGATGTCCGCCAGGATTGCGCCCAGCTGCACCTCGCCCAAAATGCCGCGCGCCTTCACATTGCCCAGCACGCGCTTAAGGTCGCCCACACCGGTGGCGATGGATTGCATATCGCCCAGGCCCTTGTACACGGCCTCGAGCTGGTCACTCACTTGCTTAAACGATGCAGACAGACGGTCGTTGAGCGTACGGGAGAGTTTCTCGTCCACCGTCGCGCGCATCTGATCGAGCTGCACGTTGTTGTCCTTGCGAATGGCGCCCAGCTGGGCGTCGACCGTCTCGCGCACCTTGTCCAGGCGGTGCTCGATGCCCTCGCGGTTGGCGCCGAGCTGTTGGGCCGTCTCGCGGCGCAGGTCATCCATACGGTCGCCAGCCTGCGAGAACTCACGCGCGATGGTCAGGTAGCGCTGCTGCTCTACGGCGGCGTCGGTCGTCTGCTGCTGCGCGATGGCGTTTGCCGTGCGGCGGGTTTCTGCCAGCGCGACGTTCAGGGTGTCGAGCGCGTTGTTGGCCTGCTCGAGCGCCGCGAGCGTCTCCGCGTCGTTGCCGCCACGCTCTCGCAACTCGGCACGAAGGCCTTTAAGCTGCAGGGCGCAAACCACAGCAACTCCCACCGCCACCAAGGCAATCACAACAAGCGCAATATCAATAGCAGACATAGACTCCGCCCAACAAACCCAATCGATTATCAATCAAAACCGCGATCAATCTTACCCCGCCACACGCACTGAGCGCCCGGCCCCTTCTTGGGTGCCCCTCTCCTCCGCATATTCCATAATGCGGCGCGCCGTTTTCCTGCTCACCTTTGAGTCATCGCCGGCCAAGTATGCGTATACGTTTCCTTTATTCAGGTGCAGAGCACGGCAGATGCCATAGCGCGTTACACCCGATTCCTCCAATGCTTCCAGTGTTCTCTTTCTCATCAGGGCGTTCACCCTTCTGTCGGCCGCTGGCTTTTCTTTCACCCCTCTATACGCGTGCCAAACGTTGGCATAACGATTGGGGAGCTTATCCTCGGTGCATAGAGATGCCAGGCTACCCGCTTGGCCATACAGAGACAAAACACCTCGATAGCTCTCTTCCATCCACGAGCCCTCGGATAAACCCAGAACGTATTCGGCTTTTCCCTGCGCCAAAGCGAGCAAAAACAGAGGCTCCGCCACGCGCGGCGCAACCGTCGTCGCCTGCTCAACCAGCTTTCTAAAACTCAGAGACTGCTGTCCGGATAGTTCTCGGCAATAGCCTTTCAAAAATCCCTCAAAAGTCAGATTCAACCGAGCACCTCCTTTTTGTATTGCCTGTATGCGCAGACCATCTCTTGATAACTCCGCTCCGAGGGCGACGACGCCAGAGCCTCTCCCTCGTCGAATATAAGCCGCTCGAGCAGATCCCAATCAAGTCGGTCAACAAATGCCTGACTATGAAGATCGACGATGTCGTTCGGACGATAGGCATAAAGCTTCATCACCGCCAGGTCCTCCAAAGATGGCGTAAAGTACCTGATAAAACGCGCCCCAATCTTCAAGGGAATCAAACGATCTTCGTAATTGAATGGCATCTGATTACAATATGCCACCGCCATACCATTCACCTCGGGGTATCGAGCTATGATCTCGCGGAGGCACCTGTCTGCCTCAAACACATCAATGTCATGTGTAACCGACCGATTCGTCACATCGTTTAGCATGAAAGCGCTTCCTCCCACCAATACAACGCTCGGCCTGTCGTCTCTTGGACCTATTTCCAGCTCCGCCTCTTCGTCAATGCCCAAAAGAGTCTGCTCTAAATCCTGCTTATACATAGCAAATCCTATTATTATTCATCTTCAATAATACTATTCAGTCGCACGGCAGGACCCAAAGGATGCAAGAATTCTACTCGTGGCGATAATCCGTACACTCTAGAAGTCCTAATGTGACAAACGCTAACTCTCCCAGCCGGCGCGGATGGTTGTTATGACGTCGCCTAGGCGCTGGCCGAGAGCTGCCAAGTGCTGAAGCACCTCATTGGGCGAGGCGCCGTTGAGAATGCACGTGAGGGCATATGAGGCCAAGAAGATTGCCGCGAGTCCCAACGGGATCAGCACGATCATCGCTAACGTGCGCAGGCGCTGGCCCACGCGGCGGTGACGTGTGCGGCGCTTGTCGAACGCAAGCTCCTGCGCATATGAATCTTGTTGTACGGAATATGCTCCTGGGTCTACCTCGCCCGCAGACGATACCGCAGGTGCGGCGTTTTGTGCAGGAGGTTGAACGGCCGCCCCTTGCATTTGCATCTCCATAAGCCGTTGCTGTTGGCGCAACATGCGCTCGGCTTGTCGCTGCGGGGTCTCAAGAAACAAATCCATGCTGGCCTCCAAAATCGGAGCATTCGACGCTTACGCCCAGCATCCCGCACCGCCAAGGCCACGGCAACGCAATCCGTAGCAATAGCCGCAAAGTTTCTTGTTGACAAAAGCTGTCGAAAACCTCAACAACTCCCCTACCAGCACTTTCTCTGAGCTTTTTTGTCGAATAATCTTTTGCCCTTCCACCAACCCGCCAACTAACCAAAAGCTGGCCAAAAGCTTGACGGAAATTGTGAAGACCGGGACCCCACACAAAAACGTGCCGCCCCAAAAGGGGCGGCACGCAAACTTCTAATCAGCTTTTCTGTAGCGAGCACGCAACGACCCAACGCCGGGGCGCGGGGCGGGAGGCCGGATTGCCTTCCCTCAACGCGACCCTGCGAAGCCGTGAGCGGGGAGGGAAGGCAATCCGGCCTCCCGCCCCGCGCTCCGCAGCAGCCAGCGCCAAGCGCTAGTAGTTCACCACCTGCTCCTCAAAGTACGCCTTCGGGTGGTTACAGACCGGGCACACCTCGGGCGCCTCGGCACCAACGTGCAGGTGCCCACAGTTCAGGCACTTCCACACCTTCACGCCCTCACGCTCAAACACCTCGCCCGACTCGATGCGCTCGACGAGTTTGTTGTAGCGCTCCTCGTGGGCCTTCTCGACGGCGGCGACACCACGGAACTTCTCGGCGATCTCGGCAAAGCCCTCCTCCTCGGCGGTCTTGGCGAACTCGTCGTACATCGTGGTCCACTCGTAGTTCTCGCCCGCGGCGGCGTCGCGCAGGTTGTCCAGAGTGCCCGGAACGGCGCCGTCGTGCAGATACTTAAACCACAGCTTGGCGTGCTCGGACTCGTTGCCCGCCGTCTCGGCAAAGATATTCGAAATCTGAACGTAGCCATCCTTCTTGGCCTTAGATGCGTAGTAGCGATACTTGGTGTGTGCCTGGGACTCACCGGCAAAAGCGGTCTCGAGGTTCTTCTTGGTTTGGGAATTCTCAAAATCCATAGGTGTACTTCCCTTCAACACGTGCCGCCCATAGGCTTTGAGCGACCTTGTCTTTAGGATGCCCTCAAGCCGCGAATTTAAACCTTACAATCCCGTTCTTCAGATTTGAGCGGGCTACACACTCAACCAACGATCGTCCTCGGCTCGGCAAAAGCCCTCGCGCTCCAGGTCAGCTAGAATGCCCGCGATCAAGTCGCACTCGACCGGCCCGCGACCGGCTGCCGCTTCCATCTCGTTAACGCCCACCACGGCATCAGCAAGCGTAATCCCCGCCGGCTGCCCATCGCGCGCTGCCAACAACATACGCACAATGTGGGCGCGCTTTTGGCGGCGCGAGCCCTCAAACTTGGACTGACGACTATAGCCCGCCGACCGCCTGGACGGATTGGGCAGTGTCTTTTTAAGATACGCGCCGTAATCCAGCAATGCGTAATACCACGCGCGCGGCGTGTCGGCATCGTCTTGAGGCGCGGCAAAGGGCGCGATCTCGTCCGCCGCCGCACCGGGGACCGCCGGACAGGCAGCTTGGATCAGCGGCACCAGTTCGCGATCGGGAACGGCCGGCACATCGGGAAAGAAATGATGCAAAAAGACCGTGCGCACATTGGTCTCCAAATACACGCCCGGAAGATCAAACGCAAACGAACGGATACCCTGCGCCGTTGCCGGGCCAATACCAGGCAGAGCGACCAAGTCACGCGTCTCACGCGGAAACTCCCCGTCCCAGTCCTCTACAACGCGCTGAGCGGCCCCGTGAAGCGCCAGAGCGCGTCGGTTGTAGCCCATGCCCTGCCAAGCGTCCAAAACATCGGAAGGCGCGGCCTGGGCAAGCGCCTGCACAGTCGGAAAACGATCGAGCCACACCGGCATGCGCGCCTCCACACGCGGCACCTGTGTTTGCTGCAGCATGACCTCAGAAAGCCAAATGATGTACGGATCGCGTGTGCGGCGCCACGGAAGGTCGCGATAACGCAGGACCCCTTCCGAACGAATCATCGAACGAAAGGGGTCCTGAATCATGGCTATGCTCCTTATGCGGCGCTATTCCTCCCGGTAAGCGCACGCGCAGGTGGCGTACTCGGGAAACGCTTCGCGGTCGGCGAACTTGGGATCGACGGCCGGGAACTGGCGGTGAGCGACGATGTCGCCGAGCGAAACGGAATCGAGGTAGTCGCGCATCAACGCCTGAGCTCCGGCCCACAGGGGATGATAGCAGCACGCGCCCATGCGCGCACAGTCACCATCGGGCGCGGTGCAATCGTTCATAACCATAGGACCCTGAACGGCCTCGACGACCTGGCGGATAGTGACGTCGTCCGGACTGACCTTGAGACGCATGCCACCGTGGACGCCACGCAGGCTCTCCACAATACCGGCCTGGACCAAACCGTGCTGAATCGAGCGGGCAAACGAATACGGGACATTGACCTCTTCGGCAGCGGTGCGAACAGAAAGCAAACACTCCGGATCCTCAGCAAGCATCGCCAGCATTCGAAGGGCGTAATCAGTCTTCCTCGATATGTCCATTTTTTCCCTTTCAAGGAATACGAACAGCTCGAACGAGCTCCGGGGCCGAGCTTGTGTCGAGACGCTAAATGACCGCCAGGACATCCAAATGGTAAATCGGATATCCACTGAGTGCCGCGCTTGGAGCGAAATGCATCAGATGCGGCGCACAGTGCAATTTAGTATAACCTAACCCCCTGTCTCGTAGAACAGGTGTTGCGCAACAAAGCTGTTGTTCAGACAGATATACTTATTAGATTTTACTTGCGTTCCCGAAGGCGCGGGGATTCTGGGCGAAGATGCACCAGGGCGATCGTTCTATCGAAACAAAGTGCATCAAACGCAAAAAACCACGTCCGAAGACGTGGCTTTAATTGCGTTGGCGGGAAGTACGGGGCTCGAACCCGCGACCTCCGACGTGACAGGCCGGCGCTCTAACCAAACTGAGCTAACTCCCCAGGCAGACGTTCGCGTTTGTTTCCGCTCGCGTGCGCTGCGGGGATTAGTATACACAGAAGTCTGTCCGGCGCGCAACAACTTTTTTGAAAAAATTTTTCGGGGCCATCCGGGAGGGTCTCCGGGGCTGAGGGCGGGGGTTAAGTTTGCTGCTCTACAGTCCTGCGCAAGACGGAAAGCACATTAAGTGCTTTCCTTTGCGTGCGGAACTCGC
>NZ_JBCPDN010000023.1:0-29730 GCF_040915425.1 Collinsella aerofaciens
ATATATAGGTGCAAATAAGCCGTTATCGAAGTTCGATCCTGAAGGTGTACTCCACTACACCAAAGTGTTACCTCGGGAAACGTCACCTCAGTATCCAAAACCACCGTCCTTCATATCCAAACTCAACAAAACCGCAGGTCACGGCTATATAGATACGCCCGGCACCGTGTATCTAGAGGTTTTCGTTGACAGCCCCCAAGGTGGCATCGTATTATCTTCTTCGTTCGCGGGGGCGGCGGTCCAAAAGACCAAAGGACCTGCGGATACTTGAACGATTGGGAGTTTGCCCGAGTGGTTAATGGGGACGGGCTGTAAACCCGTTGGCTCTGCCTACATAGGTTCGAATCCTATAGCTCCCACCCGTCAAGTGCCTGTATAGCTCAGTCGGTAGAGCACTTCGTTGGTAACGAAGAGGTCACCAGTTCAAGTCTGGTTGCAGGCTCCATCCGGCGGTGTAGCTCAGTTGGTTAGAGCACACGGTTCATACCCGTGGCGTCACTGGTTCGAATCCAGTCACCGCTACCATAGGTAACACGGTGGCTTCTCAATAGTATGTTGAGAGGCCACTATGGTATAAAGGCAAAGTCCCGTCCGGGGACGACCTGTTAAGAGGAGGGCTTTATGGCCAAAGAGAAGTTTGAGCGCACTAAGCCGCATGTTAACATCGGCACCATTGGTCACGTCGACCACGGCAAGACCACGCTGACCGCTGCCATCACCAAGGTTCTCTCCGAGACCGAGGGCTGCAAGGCTGACTTCACTGCGTTCGAGAACATCGACAAGGCTCCGGAGGAGCGCGAGCGCGGCATCACGATCTCCGTCTCCCACGTCGAGTACGAGACTGCTGCCCGTCACTACGCTCACGTTGACTGCCCGGGCCACGCTGACTACGTCAAGAACATGATCTCCGGCGCTGCTCAGATGGACGGCGCTATCCTGGTCATCGCTGCTACCGACGGCCCCATGGCTCAGACCCGCGAGCACATCCTGCTCGCCCGTCAGGTCGGCGTTCCCTACATCGTCGTCTTCCTGAACAAGTGCGACATGGTCGACGATGACGAGCTCATCGACCTCGTCGAGATGGAGACCCGTGAGCTCCTCTCCGAGTACGATTTCCCCGGCGACGACATCCCCGTCATCCGTGGCTCCGCTCTGGGCGCTCTCGAGGGCGACGCCAAGTGGATGGACGCCATCCGCGAGCTCATGAAGGCTGTCGACGAGTACATCCCGACGCCTGCTCGTAACAACGACCTCCCGTTCCTGATGGCCGTTGAGGACGTTATGACCATCTCCGGCCGTGGTACCGTTGCTACCGGCCGTGTCGAGCGCGGTGAGCTCAAGCTCAACGAGCCCGTCGAGATCGTCGGCATCAAGGATACCCAGAACACTGTCGTTACCGGTATCGAGATGTTCCGTAAGTCCATGGACTTCTGCGAGGCTGGCGACAACGTCGGTCTGCTGCTCCGCGGCATCAAGCGTGAGGACATCGAGCGCGGCCAGGTTCTCTGCAAGCCCGGTTCGGTTACCCCGCACACCAAGTTCACCGGTGAGATCTACGTTCTGACCAAGGAGGAGGGCGGCCGTCACACCCCGTTCTTCGATGGTTATCGTCCTCAGTTCTACTTCCGTACCACCGACGTTACTGGTACGGTCAAGCTCCCCGAGGGCACCGAGATGGCTATGCCTGGTGACCACATCACCATCGAGGGCGACCTCATCCACCCGATCGCCATGGAGGAGGGCCTGCGCTTCGCTATCCGCGAGGGTGGCCACACCGTCGGTTCGGGCATCGTCTCCACGATCATTGAGTAAATTAGCTCTTTGATATAGCTGACTTAAAGAACCCGGCACTTATATGGGTGCCGGGTTCTTTTCTGCAATGGATATTGAGCCGTTGCTGGTGTCGAGAGGATCGATAATGGTCCTGGATGCACCGTCGATTAGCTCTCGATGGCTTCATTGATGTGTTCCAAATATGAATGGATCCACCGAGAACCAATTGACTCGAGGTTTTCATTGACAGCACTTACGTGGAGCTGATAAAGTAACAACTCGTGCCCGTACGGGGCGGAAATGAAAGGTTCAGGATACATGCGTACTCTAGTTACTCTTGCGTGCACTGAGTGCAAGCGCCGCAACTATACGACCACCAAGAACAAGTCGACCATGCCTGATCGTATGGAGATCAAGAAGTATTGCCCCTGGTGCCGTCACCACACGCTGCACAAAGAGACTCGCTAGTCTCTAGTCACATACGCCAGTAGTTCAATTGGTAGAGCATCGGTCTCCAAAACCGAGTGTTGAGGGTTCGAGTCCTTCCTGGCGTGCCAGTCATTATTCCGTAAGCTCCCACTTGGGGGCTTACGGTTTACTCATGTATAAGCGCATTGCGCGGAGGTAACCCAAATGGCCAACAAGAAGAACAAGAAGAAGGCTCAGCAGTCGGCACCTGCCAACAGCGCTGCCGCCAACTCCAAGGTTGAGGCCAAGAAGGCCGTTGCCAAGAAGAACGAGAAGGCTGCGAAGTCCAAGAAGAACGAGAAGCCTGGTTTCTTCGTCCGCACCAAGAAGTATTTCGCTTCGGTCAAGTCCGAGATGAAGCGTGTCACGTGGCCCGATAAGAAGGAGCTCGTGAACTACTCGGTCGTCGTCTGCGCTTCTCTGGTCGTCGTCGGCGTCGTCATCGCTCTGCTCGATGCTGGCTTTGGCGAGGCTCTTGCTCTGTTCTCTGGATTGAGGGGCTAAACCATGTCTAAGCGTTGGTACGTCGTTCACACTTACTCCGGATACGAGAACCGCGTAAAGTCCGATCTCGAGCATCGTATCGAGACCATGGGCATGCAGGACCGTATCTTTGATATCGAGATTCCTATGGAGCGCGTCACCGAGATTAAAGAGGGTGGCAAGCGCGAGACCAAGGATTCCAAGATTTTCCCGGGTTATGTCTTGGTCCGCATGGAGATGGATGACGATGCTTGGACGTGTGTCCGCAACACGCCCGGCGTCACCGGTTTCCTGGGCGGCAACGGTAAGCCTGCACCGCTTTCCCGCGATGAGTACAATAAGATGACTCGTCGTCCCGGTAAGGGCGATTCGCCCAAGCGCACCTCGGTTGATATTCAGGTCGGCACGTCCGTCCGCGTCACCGATGGCCCGCTTACCGACTTTGATGGCAAGGTCTCCGAGGTTAACACCGAGGCTGGCAAGCTCAAGGTCACGCTGATGATCTTTGGCCGCGAGACGCCGGTCGAGCTCGACTTTAACCAGGTCGCTGTCATCGCTTAAGTTTTCGTCCGTTCGCGCGAGCGTGCTTCTTCTGTGACTGCTCATCTCAGGAGTGCTTCTAACACGTGCGTGCTTACGATATAGCAAGTACTTCACACTCGTGATTCGAAAGGAATGACCATGGCTGAGAAGAAGGTTGCCAACGTCATTAAGCTCCAGATTCCTGCTGGTGCAGCTAACCCCGCTCCTCCCGTCGGCCCCGCCCTGGGCGCTGCTGGCGTGAACATCATGCAGTTCTGCCAGGCCTTTAACGCCGAGACGCAGGACAAGAAGGGCGACATCATCCCCGTTGAGATCTCTGTCTACGAGGATAAGTCCTTCTCCTTCATCACCAAGACCCCGCCGGCGGCTCACCTCATCAAGAAGGAGCTGAACCTCAAGTCTGGTTCCGCTAAGCCCCAGGCCGACAAGGTTGGCCAGCTCTCCCAGGAGCAGCTCACCAAGATCGCCGAGATCAAGATGCCGGACCTCAATGCCAACGACATTGACGCCGCCAAGAAGATCATCGCCGGTACCGCCCGTTCCATGGGCGTCACCATCGCTGAGTAGCGATTTCTTATGGTAACGACGGGTGCTCCGACCGGGGCGCCCGTTAAATGTGTGCAATAGGGCACACGATACGATGTGGGAGGGCTCACGCCCGTTTAACCACAGGAGGTAATGCACATGGCTAAGCATGGTAAGAGCTATAACGCCGCTGCCGAGAAGATCGACCGCGCCACGCTCTACACCCCCCTTCAGGCTGCCAAGCTCATCAAGGAGCTCGACACCGCCAAGTTCGACGAGACCGTCGAGGCCCACTTCCGTCTGGGCATCGATACTCGTAAGGCTGACCAGAACATCCGTGGTTCCATCTCCCTGCCCCACGGCACCGGCAAGACCGTTCGTGTTGCCGTCTTCGCCGAGGGCGAGAAGGCCCGCGAGGCCGAGGCTGCCGGCGCCGACATCATCGGTTCCGACGAGCTCGTCGCCCAGATTCAGAAGGGCGAGATCAACTTCGACGCCGCTATCGCTACGCCGAACATGATGGCCAAGGTTGGCCGCATCGGTAAGATCCTTGGTCCCCGTGGCCTCATGCCGAACCCCAAGCTCGGCACCGTGACCATGGACGTCGCCAAGATGGTCTCCGAGCTCAAGGCTGGCCGCGTTGAGTACCGCGCCGACCGCTACGGCATCTGCCACGTGCCCCTGGGCAAGAAGTCCTTCTCTGAGCAGCAGCTCGTCGAGAACTACGCTGCCCTGTACACTGAGATCCTGCGCGTCAAGCCCTCTTCTGCTAAGGGCAAGTATGTCAAGTCCATCTCCGTGTCTTCCACCATGGGCCCTGGAGTCAAGGTCGATACCGCTGTCCAGCGTGACTTCCTGGCTGAGTAACTGCTAGTTACTGCCTGAGCAAAGCAAGCATTGCTAAAGAAACCCGGTTCTGCCTTGTGCAGGACCGGGTTTCTTACTATCGCGTCAAAAGCACCACAAAGGGGACAGTGTCCTCTTTGTGGTGGTTACCAGGGTGTTCTGGCTGTTGAGGACTCGATGGCATCGTGGCGTTTGAGCTCGCGGCGCATGGTTTGCGAATTGAGCCAGGCTGCCTGCCAGCCACGGATGGGGTAGCGCGTCTGGTCGAGCTCAAACTGCGTATAGCCGCAGGCGTTGATGATCGTCGTTCCACACACATGCTGCCGCTCGCGCTGAAAATCGCAACCGTAGCTTTGGTGCACATGCCCGTGCACCATGTAGTCGGGATTCCAGGATTCGAGTGCTGTGTTAAAGCACTCGAATCCTCGATGCGGCAGATCGTCCAGATCGCCCATACCGGCGGCGGGTGCATGGGTAAGCAGAATGTCGCACCCGCCGACCATCCTAACCTTACGCGACAGCTTACGCATGCGCTTGGACATCTCGCGTTCGGTGTACATGTTGGCGCCGTCGCGATAACGCATGGACCCGCCAAGGCCCGCAATGCGAATCCCTCGGTACGTGTACACGCTGTCTTCCACGCAGATACATCCGCCCGGTGCATGACGTGCGTAGCGGTCATCGTGATTGCCGCGCACGTAGATGAGCGGTTTGTTGATGACCGTAACCAAAAACTCAAGATAGTCCGGGTCCAGATCGCCGGCGGACAAAATCAGGTCGACTCCCTCAAAGCGTTCCTTGCGAAAGCACTCCCAAAGGCATCGTTCTTCGGTATCGGCTATGGCAAGGATTTTCATAGGGCAGGGACTTTCGGCTCATCATCGAGCTGCGGAATGGTGCCTATCACGTTGTCCGCCAGCCAATTCATCTCGACAATCTGCGTGCTCGGCAGCGGAGGGAAGCCTTCGATCTGTACCACGCCGTTCTGACTGTGGAGCTCGCCGCCAAAGGGGTTGATGGATCCCTCGACAATGCCGTTGCGGAGCAACTGCACGAGTTTGCGCGTCTGGTAGGGTAGGCCCGGAGCGTAACGGATGTCGATAACGCCGGAGCTCATGCCATACCAGTAGTTGACAGCGCGCACTTGGTTGTCGTCGCTGGTCTCGTCCCACGTGCCGTGAAGAAGGCTGCGAACGATGAGCTCGTAGTAACGGCCCCAGTTCCATACGGGCATGGCGATGCCGGTGACCTTGCCGTCGACCAAGCGGTGAAGCCCGTAGGCCGTTGGGTCTTCGAGCGACTTTGATATGTCAGCGCCGGTCATGACGCTTACGCCTTCGCGGCACATGGCTTCGGCAAGACCACCGGCGGGAACATCGCCCCAGGTGAGGATGACCTGCGCGCGCGGGTCGAGCAGCGAGGCGCCAATCGCAAAGGCGTTGATCTCGCTGAGTGCGCCCGAGGCGAAGACCGACGCGTGGTAACCGATGCGGTGGTTGTCCGCCATGCTGGCCGCAAGGGCGCCCAGCAGAAACTTGGCCTCGTACATCTTGCCAAAGTACGAACGGACGCTTTGATGGGGAAGGCCGATAGAGCAGTTGAGGAACCGAACCCGGGGATACTCAACGGCAGCCCTGAGCGTGTATTCCATCAGGCGGTGCGAGGTCGAGAAGATGACGTTTGCTCCATGTTTGACAGCCGTTTCCACGGCGGCGTAGAACACATCCGGATCGTGACAGTCCTCGAACGCCTCGGTGCGCACGATACCGCCAAAGTGCTCATCGAGATACTGACGCCCTTGGTCGTGCAGGCTGTCCCAGCTCGACGTCGCACAGGGGAACTCATGGATAAAGGCGATGCGCAGGGGGTTGGCCGTCGAGTAGACGGTCTTGCCCATAAAGAAGTTGAGCACGCCAGAGGTGGACTTGGCGGGCGTCTCCTCCTCGTCGACGCTCGGTGCTTCGACAAGATCGACCTTGTCCTCGTCATTTTTGCCGGCAATGACCAGCTCGCGCCAGATCTTGCACAGGCGGTTTACGACGATATCCGTTGGCGTATCCAGCAGGCGGTCCTGGTTGTACACATTGAGGTAGACGAGCATGGCGTCGGCGGGCGTAATGTCCAGGTGATCGCCGCCTGCGCGAAGGTAGGCACGCTTAAAGAGCAGGAAAGTGTGGCGCAGGTAGTCGACCTTTTTCTGCGGCCATTTTTCGATAAGGTTCTGACCGAGCATCTTGGCGAGCGTTTCGTAGCTTCCCTCACGCGAGAACTCGATCTCGTATAGGGGGCAGACGCGCCAAAACGCGCAGAATTCACCGTACAGGCGGCTTTCGACGGAATCCCATGTGCCGGGGTAGAGACGGGTGACCTTGGCCGAAACCGTCGGGGCGTCTAGGAATTTGAGGACACTGACGCGTTTGTTGCCTTCCTGGACATAGAACCGATGCATGAACTCGGTGACGATGATGGGGTCGCGATAGCCCTCGGTTACCTGGATATCGTAGAGGTTGGACCACTTGCGGGCGAACTCGGTGCTAAACGGAAGCAGGGGCATAAAGTTACACGAAAAGGCGGACTGACGGCCCTTGGTGACCGTGCCGACGACCATTTCGAGCGGAATATCCCTTAGGCCGACATTCTCTCGCTGACCTAAGGGGAGCTGGGCAACCAGGCTATCGAGGTCCGTAAGGTATGGATGCTCGCTTTGGCTGATGGCGCGACGGCGTCCCTGCTCGCCGCGCTTGCGTGCTTGACGATAGGCCTCTTCCATGGTGTCTACTCCCTTAGTCGTTTAAACAACGATATGAACCATGGTACCACGAATGAAAACCACTACAAAGATGCCTGTCCCCTTTGCGGTGGTTTAGGCGATGATGGGGGCGATGGCGCGGATGCAGGCGTCGGCTGCCGTGAAAGTAGTGCTGTCGTCGCTGACGATAAAGATGATCTTGCCCTTAATGCCAAAGTCGCCGATCTCGCTAAAGAGCACATACGGCTCCTTGTCAAAACCCGAGATGGGCGAGACGGCCGTTTTAGTGGCGCTGGTCAGCTCGTCTGCCAGTGCGTCGAGCGAAGCCCATTTTGAGGGGTCTTTCACCGCGACGGGGACGGCTACGCGCCCAAAGGGCATCAAATGCACGAGCGTGTTCTTGGAGATGTTGGAGTTGGGGACGATGATAGTCTGCCCGCAGGCATCTTCGATGGTCGTGTGGCGCCAGGTGATGTCCTGGACCACGCCTGATACACCACCGACCTCGATGTTGTCGCCAGGCTTGATGATGCCCATAAAGGTCACCTGCATGCCGCCGATAAGGTTTGAGAGCGTGTCCTGAAAGCCCAGGGAGATGGCGATGCCGCCGACGCCAAGAGCGGCGACGAGCGCGTTTGCGTTAATGCCAAAGCAGTTGTCGAGGATAAAGCTGCCGCCAATCATCCAGATGACGGCGCGCGCGATGTTGATGAAGATACTTGATGCCGGAAGCGGGTTATCGTCACGGTTAAGCAGATGGTTCAGGGTCTTGGATACGACCTCGGCGGCGACGGCGGTGCCTATCGCCAAGATGACGGCCCAGATGATGTTGTGGACCCACCGTTGCTCAAAGAAATGAAGAATCGGCTCAAACAATTCCATGTAGGGAAAACCTCCTAATGATCGTCCAACCATGATACCCACCAAGAAGCCCGTCCGATCAAATTCGGACGGGCCGATAACTTGAGATGGGGTGGCCGCGGTGGCGTAAGCTGGGGCGCCGGCGAGCACGCCGGCAAGGAGTGCGGCGGTCAAGGCGAGACGGGGAAGAGAGCTTCTCGTGGCAGTTTCCTTAGTCCTTAACCAGTAGTTCCTGCTGACGCTGGATTATCGACATAATATGCGAAAACCGCCGCAAGGGCGTCTGTCCCTTTGCGGCGGTTTTGACGTTTGCGCAGATAAAACCTACCAAAATAAACCTGTCCCTTTTTGGCAGGTTTTAGCTCAGCAGCATGCGGTCGTTGGCGAGCTCGCCTCCCGAGACCTCCTCGAACTTCTGCAGCAGGTCGGCCACGGTGAGCGACTTCTTCTCGTCGCCGGCCACGTCGTAGATCACATGGCCTTCGTGCATCATGATCAGACGGTTGCCCAGACGGATGGCGTCGTTCATGTTGTGCGTGACCATGAGCGTGGTCAGGTGGTTCTCGTCGACGATCTCCTCGGTCAGGTTAAGCACCTTAGAGGCCGTCTTGGGGTCGAGGGCCGCGGTGTGCTCGTCGAGCAGCAGCAGGCGCGGCCTGGTGAGCGTGGCCATCAGCAGGGTGAGTGCCTGGCGCTGGCCACCCGAGAGCAGGCCGACCTTGGCGTTGAGACGCGTGTCCAGACCAAGGTCCAGGCGCTTGAGCAGCTCGACGTACTCATCTTTCTCGGCCTTGGTGACGCCCCACGAAAGGCCGCGACGCTGGCCGCGACGCTTGGCGAGGGCCAGGTTCTCGGCGATCTGCATGTCGGCAGCGGTACCGCGCATGGGGTCCTGAAACACGCGGCCCAGGTACTTGGCGCGCTGCGACTCGCTCAGGCGCGAGATGTCGGTGCCGTCGAGCTCAATAACGCCCGAATCGAGCGGGTACACGCCGGCGATCATGTTGAGCAGCGTGGACTTGCCGGCGCCGTTGCCGCCGATCACGGTTACAAAGTCGCCGTCATTCAGGGTGAGGTCGACGCCGGTGAGCGCGCGCTTCTCGGTGACGGTGCCCTTGTTAAAGGTCTTCTTGACGTGCGAGAGCTTAAGCATCTGCCTCATCCCCCTTCGTGTAGGAGCTGCGGAGCTTATAGCGCTCCCAAACCACGGGCACGCACAGGGCCACAGCGACAATCACGGCGGAGAGCAGCTTCATGTCGTTGGCGTCCATGCCCAACTGCAGCACGATGGCGCGGATAAGGAAGTACACCACGGAGCCAAAGACGGCGGAGGCAAGACGGACGCTAAACTGCGTGAGGCCGCCGGGCAGCAGACGGCCGAGCACCTCGCCGATAACAATGGCGGCAAGACCGATAACGATGGCACCGGTGCCCATACCAATGTCGGCATACTTTTGGCTCTGGCAGATGAGCGCGCCCGAAAGGCCGATGAGGGCGTTGGAGAGCACGAGGGCGATCATCTTGGTGGAGTTGGTGTTGACGCCCAGGGCGCGGATCATGTACTCGTTGTTGCCGGTGGCGCGCAGCGCCGAGCCAATCTCGGTGCCAAAGAACCAATACAGGATGGCAACGATAGCCACGGCGAGCAGGATGCCCAAGATGATGGCAACGGTGGACTGCGGCAGGCCGGTCATATTGCTGACGGCCGAAAACACGGTGCCCTTGGCAAGAATTGGCGTATTGGACTTGCCCATGATGCGCAGGTTGATGGACCACAGGCTGATCTGGGTGAGGATTCCGGCGAGAATCGCGGGAATCTCGAAGACGGTGGTCAAAATGCCCGTGACGGCACCCGCGATGGCGCCGGCGCACATACCGGCCAGCACGGCGAGCAGCGGGTCGACGTTGTTATTGACGATGAGCACAGCGCAGACGCAGCCGCCGAGGGCAAAGCTGCCGTCGCAGGTCATATCGGGAATGTCGAGCAGGCGGAACGTGATAAACACGCCAAGCACCATAATGCCCCAGAGGACGCCCTGCGAAACGGCGCCCTGCAATGCAATGAGCATGCTTCATACCTCCTAGGATAGGGTGGACACGTGATTCACCATAATAGCGGTAACAATGCATAGAAGAGCTGCGGACAGACGTTTTGTTTTACCTGAAACAAGCAGGGCGGACGCCGGTCTACAGCGCCCGCCCCTGTGGCTCAGATATTGAATAACGCAGCTAAAGCGCGAGCACGGGCTCTAGACGCATGCCGCGTATAGCATTACGCGTCCAGAGCGGAAAGGTCGATGCCCAGGGCCTCGGCCATCTCGTCGTTCTTGACGACGACCAGGTCCTTGCTCGAGAGGTGCTTGATAGGCATGTCTTCGGGCTTGGCCTCGCCCTTCAGAATCTTGACGGCCATCTCGCCCGCGGCGTAGCCCAGATCCTCGTAATTGATGGAGAGGGTGAACAGGCCGCCGGCCATGCACATGCCCTCCTCGCCAGTCACGAAGGGAAGCTTGTTCTCCTTGCAGATCTGGCCCACCTGCGAGGCGCCCGCGGCGATGGTGTTGTCGGTGGGGGAGTACAGCGCGTCGACCTTGCCCACGGCAGACTCGACGACGGACTGAATCTCGTTGGAGCTCGAGACGGTGAAATCGGTGTACTCGAGGCCCAGCTTGTCGAGCTCCTTCTTGGCGGCCTTGATCTGGACGTCGGAGTTGGACTCGGCGGTGCAGTAGAGCAGGCCGACCTTTTTAACGTCGGGCAGGACCTTCTGCATCATCTCGAGCTGCTCGGCGACCGGGGTGAGGTCGGAAGCGCCCGTGACGTTGGTGCCGGGCTTGTCGTTGTCCTGGACCAGGCCGGAGGCGGCGTAGTCGGTGATGGCGCAGCCCACGATGGGGATATCGGCCGTGGCGCCGGCGGCAGCCTGCGCGGCGGGCGTGGCGATGGCATAAATCAGGTTGACGTTGTCGCCCACAAACTTGTCAGCAATGGACTTACACGTGGACTGGTCGTTCTGGGCGTTCTTCTGGTCGATCTTGACCTTAAGGCCGCTCTCCTTGATGGCCTTGACAAAGCCGTCGTTGGCGGCATCGAGTGCGGAGTGCTCGGTGAGCTGCAGAACGCCGATGGTGTAGTCGGAACCGGCGGCAGCAGAGCCGGAACCAGAGTTGCCGCCGCATCCGGCGAGCGGGGCGAGCGCGAGCAGGCCAGCGGAGACCAGAAGGCTCCTGCGGCTGATGGTGATGTCCTTCATATCATTACCCCCAGTATAAAAATGGCTGGAAACACTGCACTGGGACAAAGTGCAAGTGGAACTATAGTAGCGCTGATGTCCATTTTTACAACAGCCTGGCGGGTTTTTTAATACAGAATCGGATGGGCGGTACGGGTAGTCGAATGGGCGGCGGAGGGTCTTATGCGGCGGAGGAGGCGTCGTCCTCGTCTAGGGCGGCGAAGAGCTTCTTGCCGTCGAGGAGACGTGTGGTGACGTTTCTCATACGGGCGATCTCGACGGTGCGCAGCGTATCGTCGGTGCCTCGGGCGTCGTAGACCGTTCCCAGCAGATACGAGATGCCATCGCGCTGCCTGATGGCAAAGGGACGGAGTGTCATCCGTGCTGCTTCGGTTTCGCCGCGTGTCGTGACGCTCGAAATATCAAAACTCACCGTGGTTCCGTGGTCGATGGCCTGCTCGACGAGCTCGCACGTGTCGATGCGCTTGATGGGCGTGCGTGTTGCCTTGGTAGCCTTGCTACCTGCGCTTGGAGCGGGTTCGGGTGTATCGAGGTAGCCGCGAACGTCGGCGCTCGCCATGGCAACTAAGTGCTGCGCCATGCTCTTGCGGATAGCGATAGGCGTGGAGCGGTTGCGCATGACCATACCGTGGAGCCGGATGATCTCTTCATCGGTGAGCGGGCGGGTAAGAAGTTTGTAGCCCACGCCGCGTTTGTACTCAATTTCGTATCCGGCATGGCGAAGCGCGGAGATGGCGGTGTAGATGCTGCGCCGCGCCGCCGAGATGGGCATGCGGGCGGGGTCGTCGGGATGGGCGAGGCGCCGGATCAACTCATCGGAAAGCATGGCCTTGTCCTCGCTGGTGTTTTCGCTTAATAGTTGCAGGATGCGAACGGCGCGATAGGCTGCCATCGAGGCGGCGCCTCTAGTCGTGGTGTCGTAGGTTTCAACAGCGGCTTCGGTCATGGTGCCCACGTCCTTTCCGTTTTGGGTGGCGACGGTATGGAGCCTAGGACGTGGGGCTTTCCCAGGGGCGCAGGGCGCTCTGGGCGGTCGGTAGTCGTCGGCAAACGGCGGGTCGAGTTTTCAACAGCCCTGCTCAACTGACCAAAAACTTGCCAAAAGCTTGACGGATGCTGTTGAAAAAAGCGTCTCTCGACCGATGTCGAGAGACGCTTATGCGATGAGCGTTGGCGTGTGGTGACGCGAGCTAGCGTCCGACGATTAGAAGTCGGCGTTGCCCACGGTGCGCGGGTGCGGCAGGACGTCGCGGATGTTGCCCACGCCGGTCAGATACATGACCAAGCGCTCGAAGCCCAGACCGTAGCCGGCGTGCTTGCAGGAACCGTAGCGGCGCAGGTCAAGGTAGTACTTGTACTGCTCGGGATTCATGCCCAGGTCCTTGATGCGGGCCTCGAGCAGATCCAGGCGCTCCTCGCGCTGGGAGCCGCCGATAATCTCGCCGATACCGGGAACCAGGCAGTCGGCGGCGGCGACGGTCTTGCCGTCCTCGTTCATGCGCATGTAGAACGCCTTGATCTCGGCCGGGTAGTCGGTCACGAAGGTCGGGCGCTTAAAGTGCTCCTCGGTCAGGAAGCGCTCGTGCTCGGTCTGCAGGTCGATGCCCCAGCTGACGGGGTAATCAAACTGGTGGCCAGCAGCGACGGCCTGCTCCAGGATCTCGACGGCCTCGGTGTAGGTAACGCGGGCAAAGTCGGAGTTGGCGACATGGTCCAGGCGCTCGAGCAGACCCTTGTCCACAAACTTGTTGAGCATATTGAGCTCGTCGGGGCAGGTTGCCATAACGTCCTTGAGGACGTACTTGAGCATGGCCTCGGCGTTATCCATATAGTCGTTGAGGTCGGCAAAGGCCATCTCGGGCTCGATCATCCAAAACTCGGCGGCGTGGCGCGTGGTGTTGGAGTTCTCGGCACGGAAGGTGGGGCCAAAGGTGTACACGTCGCCAAAGGCCATGGCAAAGTTCTCGGCATTGAGCTGGCCGGACACGGTGAGGCTTGCATGCTTGCCAAAGAAGTCCTGGCTCCAGTCGACCTCGCCGGACTCGGTGAGGGGCGGATTTTTGGGGTCGAGCGTGGTCACGCGGAACATCTCGCCGGCGCCCTCGCAGTCACTCGTGGTGATGATGGGGGTGTTGACGTAGACAAAGCCCTGCTCCTGGAAGAAGCGGTGGATGGCGGCAGCCGCGACAGAGCGGATGCGGAACACGGCGCGGAACAGGTTGGTGCGCGGGCGCAGGTGCTGCTGGGTGCGCAGGAACTCGACGGTTGCGCGCTTCTTCTGCAGCGGGTAATCCGGGGCGCTCGTGCCCTCGACCTCGATGGAGGTGGCAGAAAGCTCGAAAGGCTGGGGCGCATCGGGGGTCAGCTTGACGGTGCCGGTGCAAATGAGTGCGGCCGAGACGTTTTGATGGGCGATTTCGTCGTAGTTGTCGAGTGCCTCGCGGTTCATGACGACCTGCAGGTCGCGGAAGCAGCTGCCGTCGTTGAGCGTAACAAAGCCAAAGTTCTTCATGTCGCGGACGGACTTAACCCAGCCGGCGACGGGGACAGTCTGGCCGCCGAGCGACTCGGCATCGGCATAGAGCTGCGCGATTTTGGTGCGGTTCACGTATCCTCCCATAACGGTTGAATGATAGTTATCCATACAGTTCGTTATTCTAGCAGCTCGTCTCATTTGGGCTATACAGATAAGGCATTGGCGGGATGGTTTTTCAAACGAAAAGCGCCCGCGGCCAAATGGTCGCGGGCGCTTGACGAGGTGCCTTTTGGCTGTGTGGTGCGGGGCCTGGCTACTTGGTCTTGGCTACCAGCAGCGGGTCGCCAAGCTTGACGAGCGGGTTGCCGCCGATAAGCGTTCCGGACTCGCCGACATGGTCGATGCTCTTAAGACGATCGAGCTCGGAGACGATGACGGTCACGATGTCCTCGTGACCAGCGGCCTTAATGGCCTCGCGGTCGAAGCTGATGAGCGGCTGGCCTGCCTTAACCACATCGCCCATCTCGACAAAGCGGGCAAAACCCTTGCCGTTCATTTCCACGGTGCCCAGGCCAACATGGATGAACACGCGCAGGCCGTCCTCGGTAATCATGCCAATGGAGTGGTTGGTGACGGTGGTGGCGCCGATGCGGCCGTTGGCGGGCGCATAGATGGTGCCGGTAATGGGCTCAATGCCATAGCCCTGGCCAAGCATGCCCGAGGCGATCGTCTCGTCGGGAACCTCGTCCAGGTTGACGAGCACGCCGTTGACGGGGGCATAGATGACGCCTTCGCGGGTGGCGAAGCTTGCTGCGGGCGGAACGGACGCCTCGCCGGTCGAGGTGAAGGTGGACTTAAGCGAATCGAGCAGACCCATAGTTGCCTCCAACTTAAATAGGCGCATATCGCGCGTTTGGTTTGCCGGAAACGTTTCATATGTGTTTCGCGGCTTGGTCAACGCCCCTATTCTACGCTGCTCAGCGATACCTCTGAGCTGGGATTATGTGATATATCAGTTGAAGGGAAACTTATTGCTGGTGTGTTTCTGCGCCACGGGTTCAAGTGGGGTACGCTTGAAGGCGAAAAACAAGGGCGCATAATTTGCGCGAAGGGAGCACATATGATTGTCGAGAACCATGCGCTGTGGGGCGAGGAGCCGACCGAGGATTATCCGGCGACGTTTACGTATTTGGGTGCCGAGCCGTTGCCCGATAAACCGAATGGCCGCCGCCCCGCGGTGATCATCTGCGGCGGAGGCGGGTTTACGCATATCGCTCCGCACGAGCAGGACCCGGTGGCGTTTGCATTTTTTGATCGCGGCTACCAGGCCTTTGTGCTCAACTATGTCACGAGTTCTACGGGTGACGTGAGCTTTCCGCACCCCCAGGCAGATCTTGCCAAGATGGTCGCCACGGTGCGCGCCAACGCCGACGAGTGGCATGTCGATCCTAAGCGCGTGTGCGTCGTGGGATTCTCGGCGGGCGGCATGATCTGTGCCTCGCTGGCAACGCAATGGAAGACTGGTCCCTTCGCGGGCCTGGCAGGGGCGCGCGCGGACGACATTCGTCCCGATGCCGTGGTGCTGGGCTATCCATTGCTCGACTTTGCCTATGTGCGCGACATGCAGACGCGCGATCCGCGCATTGACTTGCGCGTGCCCAAGACGGGCGGCAAGACGGGACGCGATTTGCTCAACGACTACCTGTCGATGGTGACGGGCGGCGAGGCAACTGACGAGCATCTGGCCGACATCTGCCCCACCACGCATGTTTCGCGTCAGATGCCACCGACCTTTGTGTGGGGCGTGTCCGACGACAAGACGGCGCCGATCGCGCAGGTCTACCCGTTTGCGCAGCGCATGGCCGAGGAGGGCGTTGCATGCGAGATGCACGTCTTCGACCAGGGTGGTCACGGCCTTTCGCTCGGCAACGCCAACACCGCGGTCGACAACGAGGACAGGCAGGTTTCCGTCCGTCCCTGGATCCGCCTGGCCTTCCGCTTCCTCGAGCGCCATCTGTAAGAGTCCCGGCATCCAAGCCCTTCAATAACTTGCGGTGAAATAGTTCCTATCTGGGGCATCAACCAGCCCATCCAGGAACTATTCCACCGCAACTTCGTTTTTGATGCCCCGTCCGGAAACTGCGCCCCAGTTTTGCCTTTCAAGGTGGGACGCAGTTTCCCATAGGGCCTCGACTGGGAAAGCGCGTCCCGTTTCGAGCGGGGATTCCGGGATGCATTTTCCGTAAGAGGCCTGTTTGGGAAACCATATCCCGTTTCGAGCCGGAATTCTGGGATGTAGTTTCCCCGAGAGGCCTCATCGGGAAACTATGGCCCTGAACTCTCCTGCCTGTCCCCATTGCGCCAATTTGCTGATTGAACATCGTTGTGTGTTCGCGCTATCATGCATGGTTAAATTGGTTAGCCGTGGCAAACGGTTAGCCAAGGTGAACATAAATGCAACGCCCTGTGGGCGCCGGGGGAGGAACACGGACGTGAAGCTCGATACACTCGAGATTGGAAAGGACGCCGTTGTCGCATCGGTGGCATCGGACGATCAGGCACTCCGACAGCATATTTTGGACATGGGTCTAACGCCGGGCACCGAAGTCACCATGATGAAGTACGCCCCCATGGGTGACCCGCTCGAGATCCGCCTGCGTGGCTACGAGTTGACACTGCGTAAGGACGATGCCGCTCGCATCGAGCTCGTGGGTATTCACGACACCGATACGGGTCCGCGCGCTAACGCCGCAATCGGCACGACGGAGCATCCGGCCCTGGGCGAGGGGACGTATTCGCCCCGTGCGGCAAAGACGGCCGTGCCAGAGGGCGCGCCGCTGCACTTTGCCCTCGCCGGCAACCAAAACTGCGGCAAGACCACGTTATTCAACCAGCTGACGGGCTCCAACCAGCACGTCGGTAACTTTCCCGGCGTGACGGTCGACCGCAAAGATGGCACCATCCGTAACCATCCCGAGGCAAGCGTTACCGACCTGCCTGGCATCTATTCGCTGTCGCCGTACACGGGCGAAGAGATCGTGAGCCGTCAATTCATCCTTGACGAAAACCCCGACGCCATCATCGACATCATCGACGCCACCAATATCGAACGCAACCTGTACCTGACGCTACAGCTTATGGAGCTCGACCGCCCCATGGTCATCGCGCTCAACATGATGGACGAGGTGACCGCCAACGGCGGCGCCGTGGACGTCAACCTGCTCGAGAGCCTGTTGGGCGTGCCCGTTGTTCCCATTAGCGCTGCCCGCAACGAGGGTATCGGCGAGTTGGTGGATCATGCCTTGCACGTGGCGCGGTTCCGCGAGCGCCCTGGTCGCCTGGACTTTTGCGCGCCCGACGGTCCGGACGGCGGTGCGCTGCATCGCTGCATCCACGGTATTGCTAACCTGATCGAGGACCATGCCGTGACGGCGCACATCCCGGTGCGCTTTGCGGCGACCAAGCTGGTCGAGGGCGATGAGCTGGTAACCGAGGCGCTTCACCTGGATCGCAATGAGCTCGACGCTATCGAGCACATCATTACCCAGATGGAGGGCGAGGCCGGCACCGACCGCCTGTCCGCGCTGGCCGATATGCGCTTTAGCTTTATCGGCGACGTGTGCGGGCGCTGCGTCGTCAAACCGCACGAAAGCCGCGAGCACGTGCGCTCCGTCAAGATCGACCGCATCCTGACGGGTCGCTACACGGCCATTCCGGCGTTCCTGGTGATCATGGGCCTCGTCTTTTGGCTGACGTTTGGCGTGATCGGCGCGGCGTTGCAGGGACTCATGGAGGACGGTATCGCTGCTATCATCGCCTCGGCCGATGCGGGCCTCAAGGCGTTCGGCACCAACGACGTGGTGCGCTCGCTGGCTGTCGACGGCGTGCTTACGGGCGTGGGCAGTGTGCTGACCTTCCTGCCGATTATCGTCGTGCTCTTCTTGTTCCTCTCCATTCTGGAAGACTCGGGCTACATGGCGCGCGTCGCCTTTGTCATGGATAAGGTGCTGCGTCGTTTTGGCCTGTCGGGCCGCAGCTTTGTACCCATGCTCGTCGGGTTTGGCTGCACCGTGCCGGCTATCATGTCGACCCGTACGCTCCCATCCGAGCACGACCGCAAGATGACGGTCATGCTCACGCCGTTCATGAGCTGCTCGGCCAAGTTGCCGGTCTATGGTCTGCTGTGCGGGGCGTTTTTCCCACAGGCGACGGTTCCCGCCATGGTCTCGCTCTATCTGATCGGCATTGCGGTTGGCTGTATCGCGGCTTTGGTACTCAACCGCACGGCATTTAAGGGCGACCCGGTGCCGTTTATCATGGAGCTGCCCAATTACCGCCTGCCGAGCGTCAAGACGACGGTGATGCTGGCATGGGATAAGGCCAAAGACTTTATTACCAAGGCCTTTACCATTATCTTTGCCGCTACCGTGGTCATCTGGTTCCTTCAGACGTTCGACATCCGCTTTAATGTGGTCGCCGATCAGTCGCAGAGTCTGCTTGCGGGTCTCGGCAGCATCATTGCGCCGGCGCTGACGCCGCTTGGGTTTGGCGACTGGCGTGCATCCACGGCGCTCGTCACCGGACTTATCGCCAAGGAGAGTGTCATCTCGACCCTCACGGTGCTTTTGGGCGCGACCTCGCCCGCGGCACTGTCGACCATGTTTTCGCCGTTCACTGCCTATGTGTTCCTGGTCTTTACGCTGCTGTACCCGCCCTGTGTGGCAGCCATCGGCGCCGTCAAGAGCGAGCTGGGCGCGCGCTACGCCGTTGCCGTGTTCGCGTTTCAAGTGACGGTCGCCTGGATCGTGGCGTTTGTCGTGCATTCGGCGGGCATATTGCTGGGGTTGGCTTAGTTATTTATTGGCGGCGCAACCTCTGTGTATTGAGTTGATTGCGGCCCCGCATCTGTACTGACGGATGCGGGGCCGTTGCTATATAATCGCCTCCGCTCAAAATGATTGGAGACGTTATATATGAGTCAGGCAAGGCAAGACGGCATTACGCTCAGGCAGTGGCTCCCGCTCGTCGGGCTCACCTGCTGTGCGTTCGTGTTCAACACGTCGGAGTTTATGCCCATCGGCCTTTTGACTGATATCGCCGCGTCGTTCTCGCTCACCGAGGCCCAGGCGGGCATCATGATCTCGGTCTATGCCTGGGGCGTCATGCTGCTGTCGTTGCCGCTCATGGTGTTCGCTTCGCGTTTCGAGTTCAAGCGGATGCTGCTGGGCGTGCTCGCCGTGTTCTCGCTGGGCCAGTTCCTGTCCGCCTTGGCACCGACCTATCCCATCTTAGTCTGCGCGCGCCTGGTGGTTGCCTGCGCGCACGCCGTGTTCTGGTCGGTCGCCTCGATCATGGCGTCGCGCCTGGTTGACACACGCCACGGGGCGCTCGCTATCAGCATGATCGCCACGGGCTCTTCCATCGCACAGATCTTTGGCCTGCCGCTCGGTCGCGCCATTGGCTTGGCCGTGGGCTGGCGCATGACGTTTGCCGTGGTCGGAGCGCTGTCTGCTGTCGCGGTCGTCTACCAGGCCACGGTGTTCCCTGCCATGCCAGCGGGCGAGCGTTTTACGCTCAAGCAGCTGCCCGAGCTGCTCAAGAACCCGTTCCTCATCGCGCTCTACGCAGTCACGGTCTTCATGGCGACCGGCTATTACGCAAGCTACAGCTATATCGAGCCCTTCCTGGCGCAGGTCGCGCACGTCGATGCGGGCGCCATTACCATGACGTTGACGGCGTTTGGCTGCTCTGGTTTGCTCGGAAGCTGGCTGTTTGGCCGCCTGTTCGATGGGCATCGCTTCCCGTTCTTGGCTATCACGCTCTCCGGCGTGCCGGTGGCTCTGCTGCTCATGGGTCCGGCCGCATCGTCACTCGCCGCGGTTCTCGCTGTGTGCGCACTGTGGGGTTGCTGCGCCACGGCCTTTAACGTGGCGTTTCAGGCCGAGCTCATCAAGCACACGCCGGCAGATTCGTCGGCCGTCGCCATGTCGATCTTCTCGGGCCTGTTCAACCTCGGTATCGGCACGGGTACCGCGATCGGCGGAGCCGTGGTTTCGGGTCCCGGTATCGCCTGGATCGGCTTTGTGGGCGGGGCGATTGCCGTCGTGGGCGTTATCCTCGCCATCACGGTGATGTTCCCAGCCATCCGCCGCGCCAAGCCCGTCGCCTAGCCACGTCCCCTCATCAGTTGCGGTGGAATAGTTCCTGTTTAAGGCCTTTGAAGGCCCAAGCAGGAACTATTCCACCGCAACTTATTTTGGGGGAGGGGATACAAGCTGGGCATACAATGGATGTCGTTGTGTTGAGCTTACCGGGAGGTTGCTATGTGGGCATACGAGACGACGTTCTATCAGATCTATCCGCTGGGCTTTTGCGGGGCTCCGCGCGAAAACGCCGCACCCGTTGCCGAGGATGAGCTCGCCCAGGCTGCCAACGCCGCGCCCAACCCCGATGCTCCTATCATGAAAATCGCCCAATGGGCCGACTACCTGCAAGAACTCGGTATTGGCGTTGTGCTGATCAACCCGCCGCTCGAGTCTGATAGCCACGGCTACGATACGCGCAGCCTGCGCCATATCGACCGCCGCCTGGGTGGGGATGCCGATTTTGCTGCCGTATGCGAGACGCTGCACGACCACGGCATCCGCGTGGTACTCGACGCGGTCTTCAACCATGTGGGCCGTGGCTTTTGGGCCTTCCGCGATGTACAGGAGCGCAAGTGGGACTCGCCCTACAAGGACTGGTTCCACATTAGCTTTGACGGCGACTCCTGCTATGGCGACGGCTTTTGGTACGAGGGCTGGGAAGGCCATTTTGAGCTTGTGAAGCTCAACCTGCAAAATCCCGCTGTGGTCGATTACCTGCTCGAGTCCGTGCGCCGTTGGGCCGAGGTCTTTGGCGTCGACGGCCTGCGCCTGGACGTCGCCTATATGCTCGACCGCGACTTTATGCGCCGTCTGCATACTTTTACCCGTGAGCTCAAGCCTGACTTCGTGCTGATCGGCGAGACGCTCCACGGCGACTACAACCAGATCGTCAACGACGAGATGCTCGACTCCTGCACCAACTACGAGTGTTACAAGGGCCTTTACTCCAGCTTTAATTCGGTCAACATGTTCGAGATTGCCCATTCGTTGCATCGCCAGTTTGGCGGCGATCCGTGGTGCATCTACCGCGGCAAACACCTGCTGTCGTTTGCCGACAACCACGACGTGCCGCGCCTGGCGAGCATCCTTACCGACAAATCGTGCCTGCGTCCCGCCTATGGCATGCTCTTTGGCATGCCGGGCATCCCGTGCGTCTACTATGGCAGCGAGTGGGGAATTGCCGGCGAAAAGGGTGGCCCCGATGGCGACTGGGCGCTGCGGCCTGCGCTCAATGAGCCTGCGCCCAACGAGCTGACGGCGTTCATCACGCAGCTTGCGCACCTTCGCTCGGCCGATGACGCGGCGGCCCGTGCTCTCAGCTACGGTGCCTATCGCAACGTGGTGATCCAGAACAAGCAGCTGCTGTTCGAGCGCGCCTGCGACGACGCGGCGGTGCTCGTGGCGGTGAATGCCGTGGGTGAGCCTTACAGCTTTGGCGCCGGCGAACTCAACGGCTCCTTCGTCGACCTGCTTGCCGACGATGCGCCCACGGTCGAGCTGACGGGTACCCTTGAGCTTGCACCCTACGAGGTGCGCTATCTGTTGAGAGCCTAGCCCATGGCCGTGTCTGACGAGGGCTATCAACATATTGAGCATGGGTTTGAGCCCGTGTTTGACGAGCACTCGCGCGTTTTGGTGCTCGGGTCGTTTCCCTCGGTGCTTTCGCGCGCCAATGCCTTTTATTACGGCAACCCTCAGAATCGCTTTTGGCGTGTGATGGCCACGTGCCTCGGTATGCCTGTGCCGCCCAACGAGGGCGATCCTTTGGCAAGCGGTGAGCCCGCGACGCTCGATGCCTCCATTGCCGCCAAGCGGGCCATGCTGCTGAACGGCGGCGTGGCCCTGTGGGATGTGGTCGAGAGCTGCGACATTAAGGGCTCGAGCGACGCGAGCATCCGCAACGTTGTGCCGGCACATATCGAGCGCATTACCGGCGCAGCTCCCATTGAGCAGGTGATATGCAACGGTGGTAAAGCTGGCCGGCTCTACAAGCGCTATCTACAAGAACGCACCGGGCTGCCCGCCATCGCCCTGCCCTCGACAAGTCCTGCCAATGCCGCCTGGCGCCTGGAACGCCTTGTCGAGCGCTGGCGCGATGCCGTTGATTGGGGCGCTCTGTAATTTAGATATCTGATTGGGCGCGGGTGCCGAGGCGTTTCATGATGGCATGCCAGATCGGTGCGGGCAGCGCGGGCTTGGCGCGCACCATGCCGTCGGCATCGACGCTACCGGCATTGCCACCGCCAAGCAGCTGCGCATGCTCAATGGAACAGCCCATGCGCACGGCGCCCACAAGCTTATCCATCGCTTCGGAAAACGGTCGGCGCAAGAGGCCCATGCGCGGGGAGTGGCGAAGCGCTGCGATGCCGGTGCCGGTGCAGACGACAATGCCACCGCACCACGACAACCCCCGACGCTCGCACGCTTCGCGCAGATGGCCAACGACCGTGTGCGCTCGCTCGGGACTCCCGCAGTCGGCTTGAACAACGACATAGACGCGCGTTTCCGTGCCCCCAAGGCAATCAAGCGCCTGCTCAACGACGCTCATCGCCTCGTAATTGAGCGCATTCTCAACAGCGAATACAATACCGTCCGCAGCGCTGCCGTCATCGTCCGACTCCAGAGCGACCAGACGGGGGAGCGAAGTACCGGAAAGCCGGGCATAGGCCGCGATGGCATCTTGCAGGTCCCAGAGCAAAAACTCAAGATCGGCACTATTGGGAATGCTGATATACGCAATGGTTTGCAGCGTTTTTGGTACATCGCTGCGTGCGGTCGTCTCCATGCCGCCTCCTTTCCGGTTGGTTTCCGTTTAGGTTACACCGTCTGGTGGCGCTCCGCCGCGCTATCCTAGTGCAACCCTTACGAAAGGAACGCCATGCGTCTGCCCATGAATACCTCGCTTGCCACGCTCAAGCCCTCCGGCATCCGCCGGATCAACGCACTCGCCGCGCAGCATCCGGGATGCATCGCGCTCGCGCTCGGCGAGCCCGATTTTCCCACGCCCGATGTGATTAGCGCCGAGGTGACCGCCGCACTGGACCGCGGTGACACGCACTATCCGCCCAACAACGGTCGCCCCGCCCTGCGTGATGCACTGTCCAAATATATGGATGACGCGGGCCTGGCGTTTTCCGCCGATGAGGTCATCCTGACCGACGGTGCGACCGAGGCACTGTCGGCTACATTCATGGCTATGCTCAACCCAGGCGACGAGGTCATCATCCCCACGCCGGCCTTTGGCTTGTACGAGAGCATCGTCGTTGCCAACCATGCCAAGGCGGTCTTTTTGGATACGGAGCCCGCGCAATTTCAGGTTGACGAGGAAGCGCTTCGCGCCTGTGTGACCCCAGCGACCAAGGCCATCGTTATCTGCTCGCCCAACAATCCCACGGGCTGCATCCTCGACGCAGCATCGCTCGATGCCGTGGCGCGCGTAGCGGAGCAGGCGGGTATCTACGTAGTCTGCGACGACGTGTACAACCGCCTCGTCTATGTGGACGGCTACGAACTATTTGCCCAGCGCCACCCGGAGCTACGCGAGCAGACGGTGATCATCGAGAGCTTCTCCAAGCCCTGGGCCATGACCGGCTGGCGCTTAGGTTGGCTCGCAGCAGCAGCCCCCGTCATCGCCGAGATTGCCAAGGCTCACCAATACTTAGTATCGAGTGCCGTCTCCTTCGAAATGGACGCCGCAGCCCGAGCCCTCACCGTCGACCCGACCCCCATGCTCAATGTCTACCGAACCCGCCGCAAGCGCGTGCTCGCAGCCTTAAACGCCATGGGCCTCGAAGTAGTAGAGCCCGCAGGGGCCTTCTACACTTTCCCGAGCATCAAAAAGTTCGGCCTTGTCAGCGAAGACTTCTGCATCAAAGCCATCAAAGAGGCAAACGTAGCCCTAGTCCCGGGCGACTGTTTCGGAACCGAAGGCCACATCCGCCTCAGCTATTGTGTTTCCGACCAAGATTTGGACGAAGGCCTAAATCGCCTGTCCACCTTCATTTCAACCCTGTAGCCATCAGGGACGCAACACATCAGCCCACCGACTTAAGGCTTATGAGTGGGGGCGCCGGCCAACGGGAAACCGGGCTGCCCCAAAGTCACCGCAGGCCGCGCCTGGCCTTCGGCGGAGCGTGCCGGATGGTGGAATTGTGTGCAGCCCGGTTTCCCGTTGACCGACGCCGGGGTCCCCGCCATAATACTTTCGGTTCACGCACGAATCCGCTGCCAGAGACAGCCGGCGCAAACGGGTCTTACCCGCGAGCTTAATGGGACTTCCCGCCAGCCGAGGTGGTCGAGTAGATATGTCTTCTCGCCCCCGTCGCTCATGCAGCGCGGGGGCTTTCTTTTTGGACATGCCCCCGTCACGTCCTTGTGGCGGACCGTGCCCGGAAAGAATTCGAGGAGGTGTAATTCATGCCCCAGCAGTACAAAATCGACAAGGTTGCAGAGATCGAGTCCCGTATCGCCGAGAACGCCGGTCTGTTCGTCGTCAACTACAACGGTCTGACGGTTAAGCAGGCTCAGGAGCTGCGTCATCAGCTTCGCGAGTGCGGCGCCGAGATGAAGGTCTACAAGAACAACCTGGTCAAGATCGCCCTCAAGAACCAGGAGCAGCCCGAGATCGACGAGATCCTCGCCGGCCCCGTTGCTTATGTGTTCTACGAGACCGAGCCGGTCGAGGCCGCTAAGGCCCTTAAGGACTTCTCCGCTAAGTCCAAGGGCGTCCTTGAGATCAAGGGCGGTATCTCCGACGGCAAGGCCGTTTCCGCTGATGATGTTAAGGCTATCGCCGAGCTGCCCACCAAGGATCAGCTTCTCGGCCAGATCGCCGGTCTCATCTCCGGTTTCGCTCGCGACATCGCTGTCTGCGTCAACGGCGTTTCCTCTGGTCTCGCTCGTTCGATCCAGCAGGTCTCCGAGCAGAAGGCAGCCTAGTCGCTGTTTTCACCCGCGGCGGCAACGCCGCACCCCTGGCGCATTCGCGCCGTGTTTTAACTGATCTCCGTGCATCCGCACGGAAACCGAAAGGACTTAGAAATGGCTAAGCTTACCACCGATGAGATCATCGATGCTCTTAAGGAAATGACCCTTCTCGAGGCTTCCGAGCTCGTCAAGGCTATCGAGGACACCTTCGGCGTTTCCGCCGCTGCTCCTGCCGCTGTTGTCGCCGCTCCCGCTGCTGGCGCTGCTGAGGCCGAGGAGAAGACCGAGTTTGACGTCGTGCTCGAGGGCTTCGGCGACAACAAGATCCAGGTCATCAAGGCCGTCCGTGAGCTCACCAACCTTGGCCTGAAGGAGGCCAAGGAGGTCGTCGAGGGCGCTCCCAAGGCTGTTCTCGAGGGTGCCAAGAAGGAGGACGCCGAGGCTGCCAAGGAGAAGCTCGAGGCTGCTGGCGCTGCTGTCACCCTCAAGTAATCAGGCTCTCTCGCCAGATTTCTTTGCAGACGGGGTTCGCATTGCGAGCCCCGTCTTTTTCGTTTTGGCCCTTCATTCCCATTGCTCGGCACGCAGAACACCGCTGTCTTCGCCGCGCCAATCCTGTTACCGCTGGGGCGTAAAATTGCACCATTCGAGCATTAATTTGCGTTGACCTGCTGAAGAATTGCGTTTGCCTTACGGCGACGTATGTCTCCGGCGGTAAGATACTTCGGTATCGCAATTTGGTCTGCGGCCGTCGCGCCGCACGCACAGGGCGCATTCTGCGCCTGCGAAAGGATCCTTGAATAACATGAAGGCAATCATCCCCGCCGCCGGTCTTGGCACGCGTTTTCTGCCTGGCACTAAGTGCACGCCCAAAGAGATGCTGCCGGTGCTCGACAAGCCGGTCATCCAGTATGTCGTTGAGGAGGCGCTCGATCCCGAGGAGGTCGACGACGCCATCATCGTTACCTCTCCCGGTAAGCCCGAGCTGCTGAGCTACTTCCAGCCCGATCGCTCGCTCGAGAACCTGCTGCGCGAGCGCGGTAAGGACGCCTACGCCGACGCCGTCGCCCACGCGGGCGGCATGCCGGTCGACTTCCGTTATCAGTACGAGCCCAAGGGCCTCGGTCATGCTATCCGCTCTGCTGCCGACGCCGTGGCAGGGGAGAACTTCCTGGTTCTTCTGGGCGACTACGTTGTGCCTAACCGCGACATCTGCGATAAGATGCTCGCCGTTTCCAAGGAGCACGGTGGCGCTTCGGTTATCGCCGTTGCCGCGTGCGCTCCCGAGGAAGTCAGCCGCTATGGCGTCATCGCCGGCGATCGCGTAGGCTCGCTCGAGGGCTTCGAGAATGCTGCCGACGACGAGCCCGGTGCCGTTTGGCGCATCGGCGGTCTGGTCGAGAAGCCTGCTCCCGAGGCGGCTCCGTCCAACCTGTACATCGTCGGCCGTTATCTGCTGAGCCCGCTGGTCATGGACCTGCTCGCCGATCAGCAGGCCGGCAAGGGCGGCGAGATTCAGCTCACTGACGCCATGGCCCGCTCGCTCGACCGCGAGGCTATGTACGCTGTCGTCATCGACCCGCTCTCGGGCTACGACACCGGTACCCCGTCTGGCTGGATGGCCACCAACGCCCTCATGGCCGCAAGCGATCCTCGCTTTGCCGACGCCTTCTGGGACGCCATCGACGAGCGCGGCGGCTTGATGCGCAAGTAGGCCTTCGGGCAACGATATTTACGGGCGCGGACCTCGGTTCGCGCCCGTTTTTTATAAGAGCTGCGATTGCCGGCCCTCTGTTCACAGAAAATATATGAACATATGTTCGATGCACATACATCTACCTGCGTGTTTTCTGCCGAAAAACTTTGCTACTCCAAAAACTCAATCGCGTCAAGGCTTTTCTTGCCCAACGGTCGGTACCTGATAAACTATTAGGTTGCGATAACTGGCGAAGCTATGCCTCGCCAACCCACCGAGCATTTCCGTGAAGGAGGAAAAACCTGGTGACCTACGCATACACTGCCACTGAGCGCAAACGCGTCAGCTTCGGGAAAATCCCGGAGGCCATGGAGCTCCCCAACCTTATCTCTGTTCAAAGGGAATCCTTTGAGCGTTTTAAGGACGAGGGCCTTCGTGAGGCGTTCAAGGAATCCAGCCCCATCCAGAGCCAGAACCATGTTCTCGAGGTTACCTTCGGCGAGCATCAGTTCGGCGACCCCGCGCACACCGTCGAGGAGTGCCGCGAGAAGGATATGACCTATCAGGCTCCGCTTCTGACCGACGTCCGTCTCACCAACAAGGAGACCGGCGAGATCAAGGAGCAGCTCGTCTTTATGGGCGACTTCCCCATGATGACCGATCAGGGCACCTTCATCATCAACGGTACCGAGCGTATCGTCGTTTCGCAGCTCGTCCGTTCCCCGGGTGTGTACTACAGCTCCGAGATGGATTCGGGCAAGCAGATCTACAAGGCCCAGATCATCCCGTCCCGCGGTGCCTGGCTCGAGTTTGAGGTCGACAAGCGCGACCAGCTCATGGTCTCCATCGACCGTAAGCGTAAGCAGAGCGCCACGATGTTCCTGCGCGCCCTTGGCATCGCCGTCACCAACGACGACATCATCGAGCTGCTCGGCAACTCCGATGTGATCAAGCGCACCCTGGAGCGCGATACCGCCCTCACTCGCGAGGACGCCCTCATCGAGATCTACCGTCGCCTGCGCCCGGGCGAGCCTCCCACCGTGGACGCTTCCCGCAGCCTGCTCGAGGGCCTGCTCTTTAACCCGCAGCGCTACGATCTGGCCCGCGTCGGTCGTTACAAGGTCAACAAGAAGCTCAACCTCACCACCGAGGAAGAGGTCACGGTGCTCACCGACGAGGATATCGTCGCGACGCTGCGCTACCTGCTGTCCCTCGCTGCCGGCGAGCAGGGCTTCAAGGTCGATGACATCGACCACTTTGGCAACCGCCGCATCCGCACCGTCGGCGAGCTCGTCGCCAACCAGTTCCGTATCGGCATGAGCCGTATGGAGCGCGTCGTCCGTGAGCGCATGAGCTCCCAGGACATCGACGAGATCACCCCGCAGTCGCTCATCAACATCCGCCCGATTGTGGCCTCCATCAAGGAGTTCTTCGGTTCCTCGCAGCTCTCGCAGTTCATGGACCAGGCGAACCCCCTGACCGGTCTGACCCACAAGCGCCGTCTGTCCGCACTCGGCCCTGGCGGTCTTGCCGGCCACAAGTCCGGCTCCAGCCGCCGTACCAACGTGCCGACGGCCGTCCGCGACGTTCACAACTCGCACTACAGCCGCATGTGCCCGATCGAGACCCCCGAAGGCCCCAACATCGGCCTGATCGGCTCGCTCGCCCTCTACGCCCGCGTCAACGAGTACGGCTTCATCGAGGCTCCGTTCCGCCGCGTCGAGAACGGCGTTGCCACCGACCAGATCGACTGGATGACCGCTGACGAGGAAGAGAAGCACGTCATCGCGCCGGCCAACACGCCGCTCGATCCCAAGACCAACGAGTTCATCACGACCGATGCCGAGGGCAAGCTTGTCCGCCCGCACACCGTGATCGCCCGTACCCGCGACTTCGACGGCTCCTTCGGCGCTCCCGCCGACGTGCCCGTCGAGGACGTCGACTACATGGACGTCTCGCCGCGTCAGATGCTCTCCGTCGCAGCCACGCTGATCCCGTTCCTCGAGCACGACGACGCCAAGCGTACGCTGATGGGCGCTAACATGCAGCGTCAGGCCGTGCCGCTGGTTCACCCTGCCGCTCCCTATGTCGGTACCGGCATGGAGCGTCGCGCCGCTCTGGACTCCGGCGAGGTCACCCTGGCCAAGAACGCCGGCGAGGTCATCTTTGCCGACGCCGCCAAGATCATCGTCAAGCATGCCGGCGGCATGGACGAGTATCACCTGGCCAAGTACCAGCGCTCCAACCAGTCCACCTGCATCAACCACCGTCCGCTCGTGCGCGTCGGTGACACCGTTGAGCAGGGCGAGCCTCTGGCCGACGGTCCTTCGACCGATCACGGCGAGCTCGCACTGGGCCAGAACCTCACCGTGGCCTACATGCCGTGGGAAGGCTTTAACTACGAGGACGGTATCGTCGTGTCCGAGCGCCTGGTGGCCGAGGACCTGCTGACGACCATCAACATCACCCGTCACGAGATCGACGCCCGCGACACCAAGCTCGGCCCCGAGGAGATCACCCGCGAGATCCCGAACCTCTCCGAGGACATGCTTGCCAACCTCGACGAGGACGGCATCATCCGCATCGGCGCCGAGGTCGGTCCTGGCGACATCCTGGTCGGCAAGGTCACGCCTAAGGGCGAGAGCGCTCTGACCGCCGAGGAGCGCCTGCTGCGCGCCATCTTCGGTGCCAAGGCCCACGACGTCCGCGACACCTCCCTTAAGATGCCTCACGGCGCTTACGGCCGCGTCATCGACGTCGTCCGCTTTAGCCGCGAGAACGGCGACGATCTGGCTCCCGGCGTCAACGAGCAGGTGCGCGTCTACGTCGCCCAGCGTCGTAAGATCCAGCAGGGCGATAAGATCGCCGGTCGCCACGGCAACAAGGGTGTTATCTGCAACGTTCTGCCGGTCGAGGACATGCCCTACATGGCTGACGGTACCCCGATCGACGTTATCCTCAACCCGCTGGGCGTTCCTTCGCGTA
>NZ_JBCPDN010000024.1:0-28732 GCF_040915425.1 Collinsella aerofaciens
GACTAAACGTGCAGCGTGCGCGGGCCCTCCCGACGGGAAACGAAAAAGCCCGGTTTAAAACCGGGCTCGAACAAACACGCCTATTGACAATGGCTTTCTCATATTAAAGGGGTCGCCGCCGCTAAGGCGTTGACCCCTTAATCCAAGCAACGGCGCTGCCCAGCTTTCCAGAACTTGGGCTGCCGTCGACACTATTCTACCCACGAATGACATTTTGGACAATCGGTAATGCCGCCGTGGAATGTGACAAAGGGACTGCCCTTTGTCACATTCCAAATATTGCCTTTACGTGTTGATACACACGGTGTGCAATAATACTCGCACTGTGCAATAGCGCACAGGCTGAGTAACAAGGAGGACGCTTGTCCCAGCTCGAGAAATGCGATCGCCGGTCTCTTCGCTCGCAGCGTGCCCTTCGCCAGGCACTTGCCAGCGAGCTTGCCGAAAGCGGCGACCTTTCGCGCATTAACGTCGCGTCGCTCACCGAGCGTGCCGGCCTTACGCGCCGCACGTTCTATTCGCACTACCGCGATATCCCCGACTTTATCAGCCAGATCGAGGACGGCCTGCTTGCCGAGATTCGTGAGCGGGTGGAGCTTATCACCGCAGCTCAATTACCCGATCTTTACCGCAACATCGACGAGCTCGAGCCGGCACCCGGTTCGGTTGAGCTGCTTCGCTATCTTGCGGCTAATCGTGACCTTATCGGGGCCCTGCTGGGCCCGGGCGGCGACCCTGCCTTTATTAAAAAGATTATCGACACCGCGCGTGAGGCTGTGGTGCCGCGTGCACAGACGGGCATTTTGGGCCTGGCGCTGGGTACGTTTTTTGACTACTACGTCACCTACGTCGTGAGTGCCGAGGTCGGCATGATTCAGCGCTGGTTTGAGCGTGGGCTCACCGAATCGCCCGAGACCATGGCGCGCATTATGACGGTCATCGCCTTTGTGCGCCCCGGCGACCTGTATGGCCAACCCATCGATATCAACGTGCCGGAATACGGCATGAAGCTATTGAATCTGCAGCTCGAGGACGCGGTCGACACCACCGCAACCGTCGAGTCCAACAACTAAGAGGAGAGACAATGAGCAAACTCGTCGAGGGCATTAAAGACCGCGTGGTCGCTGCTGCACGCGAGGCCGCGCCCGCCGTGGTGGACGCCGCGCAGAAGGCCGCGACCGCGGCTGCCGAGAAAGTTGCCGAGGCAGTTGCCGATGCCAAGAACGCGGCAGGGGAGACGTCCGTCGCTAGCGAGCCCGCCACCGACGCTGAGCCCCTAGTCGCCACCGCCGCCCAGGCCCCCGAAGGCGCGATCTTCAACCCCGAGAACGCTCGCGGCAACCTGCACCTGGGCATTGACGTGGGCTCCACCACCGTTAAGCTCGCCGTGCTCAACGACGACAACCAGATCGTCTACGCCAAGTACCAGCGCCACCACACCGACGTCCGCGCTTGTGCCCGCGATCTGTTCGAGGGTGCTGCGACCGTGCTGCCGACGGCTCAGATGACCTGCGCCATTACCGGCTCGGGCGGCCTGCTGCTGTCCCAGTGGCTCGACCTGGAGTTTGTCCAGGAGGTCATCGCCAGCAAGCGTGCCGTCGAGACTCTCATCCCTGCCACCGATGTCGCCATCGAGCTGGGCGGCGAGGACGCCAAGATCATCTATTTCGACAACGGCATCGAGCAGCGCATGAACGGCACCTGCGCCGGCGGCACGGGCGCGTTCATCGACCAGATGGCAACCCTGCTGCACACCGATGCCAGCGGCCTCAACGAGCTCGCGGCCAACGCCACCACCATCTATCCCATCGCTAGCCGCTGCGGCGTCTTTGCCAAGACCGACGTCCAGCCGCTGCTCAACGAAGGCGCCCGCCCCGAGGACGTGGCTGCCTCCATCTTCCAGGCTGTCGTGACCCAGACCATCTCGGGCCTGGCGTGCGGCCGTCCCATCCGCGGCAACGTCGCCTTCCTGGGCGGCCCGCTGCAGTATCTCTCCGAGCTGCGCCACCGCTTCTACCTCACGCTCAACCTGGACGAGGAGCACCGTATCGTGCCCCAAAACGCCCACCTGTTTGTGGCGAGCGGCGCTGCCATGGCGCACGAGTCCAACAAGCTCAGCACGTTCCCGCAGCTCATCGAGGCCATCGATGCCCTGGGTGACACACAGGGTGCCGAGGTCGAGCGTCTGGATCCGCTCTTTGCCACCGATGAGGATTTTGCCGAGTTCAAAACCCGCCACGACACCGAGGTCGTCCCCAAGGGCAAGCTCGACGGCTACACCGGCCGCGTGTTCATCGGTATCGACGCCGGCTCCACCACCATGAAAGCCGCGCTCGTGGGCGAGGACGGTCAGCTGCTGCACACCTGGTACGGCAACAACAACGGCGACATCCTGGGCACGGCCAAGGTCATCATGGCCGATTTCTACAACCACATTCCCGCCGGCTGCACCATCGGCCACGTGACCACCACGGGCTACGGCGAGGCGCTGCTCATCGAGGCCCTCAAGGCCGATTCCGGCGAGATCGAGACCGTCGCGCACCTGCGCGGTGCCAAGGCGTTCCTGCCCGGCGTCGAGTTCATTCTGGACATTGGCGGCCAGGACATGAAGTGCCTGCGCGTCAAGGACGGCGTCATCGAGCACATCATGCTCAACGAGGCCTGCTCGTCGGGCTGCGGCAGCTTTATCGAGAGTTTCGCCGTGTCTATGAACATGGACGTGCGCGCGTTCGCCGACGCTGCCATCCATGCCAAGGCCCCCGTCGACCTGGGCAGCCGCTGCACGGTCTTTATGAACTCTCGCGTCAAGCAGGCGCAAAAGGAAGGCGCCACGGTGGGCGACATCGCGGCCGGCCTGTCTTATTCCGTCATCAAGAATGCCCTGTTCAAGGTCATTAAACTGCGCGACCCCAAGGAGATCGGCAGCCAGGTGATCGTCCAGGGCGGTACCTTTATGTCCGATGCCACGCTGCGCGCATTTGAGCAGCTCACCGGCGTACATGCCGTGCGTCCCGACATCGCCGGCTGCATGGGCGCCTACGGTGCGGCCCTGCTCGCCCGCGATCGCGCCGGTGCCGACGGCACTTCGACCATTCTTTCTGCCGAGGACATCGCGCACCTCACCGTGACGCAAAAGCATGTCCGCTGCGGCCGTTGCTCTAACAACTGCCAGCTTACCGTCAACGACTTTGGCGGCGGCAGGCGCTTCATTACCGGCAACCGCTGCGAGAAGGGCGCTGGCCACAAAAAGCAAAAGACCGAGGCCCCCAACCTCTTCAAAAAGAAAAACGAGCTGCTCTTTAACCGCGAGATCCTGAGCCCCGACGAGGCCCCGCGCGGCACCGTCGGCATCCCGCGCGCGCTCAACATGTACGAGAACTACCCCTTCTGGCATGCATTCTTTACGCGCCTGGGCTTTAGCGTGCAGCTGTCCGACCAGTCGAGCAAGAAGACCTACCAGGCGGGTATCGAGTCCATGCCGTCCGAGAGCGTGTGCTATCCGGCCAAGATGAGCCACGGCCACGTGATGAACCTCATCGACCGCGATGTCGACTTCATTTGGATGCCGTGCGTGCGCTGGGAGCGCAAGGAGGATCCGACCGCCGGCAACTGTTACAACTGCCCCATCGTCATGAGCTACCCCACGGCGTTGGCGCTCAACATCGACGAGATCCGCGAGCAGAATATCGAGTTCCTGTACCCGTTTGTGCCCTATCACGACAAGACCGAGCTCAAGCGCCGTCTGTACCAGGTGCTCGCCGTCGACCGCGTGGCCGATGCACAAGCCGGTCGCGGTCGCGTGCGTGGACCCAAGATCACGCGCTCCGAGGTCGATGCCGCCGTCAACGCTGCCTTTGAGGCCGATGCGCGCTTCCACGAGGACATCCAGACCATGGGCGAGGAGGCTCTTAAGTGGGTCGAGGACCATGGCGGTCACGGCATCGTGCTCGCCGGCCGTCCCTACCACAACGACCCCGAGATCAACCATGCCCTGCCCGAGCTTATCTCGAGCTTTGGCTTTGCGGTCTTTACCGAGGATTCGCTTGCGCATCTCGTGAAGCCCGAGCGTCCGATTCGCGTCGTCGACCAGTGGATGTATCACAGCCGCCTGTACGCCGTCGCCCGTTTTGTGACGATGCGCAACGATTTGGACCTGATTCAGCTCAACTCCTTCGGCTGCGGCTTGGACGCCCTGACCACCGACCAGGTACAGGAGATCCTGGAGGCCAGCGGCAAGATCTACACCGTGCTCAAGATCGACGAGGTATCCAACCTGGGTGCCGCGCGCATCCGCATCCGCTCGCTCATGGCAGCGCTTAAGGATCAGGAGGCCGAGCGCTTGGCCGAGGCCACGGCCGCGGGTGAGACCTACGAGCAGGGTGACGCCGCGCCGGTGGCGCCCTCCACGGATGCCCCCGCGTTCGCGAGCCGCAAGTACACGTTCGAAGCGCAGCGTGAGAGCGCATCGACCGCGTGGCCCAAGGTGCCCTTTACCGAGCAGATGCGCGAGGAGGGCTACACCATCCTGTGCCCGCAAATGGCGCCGATCCACTTTGACCTGGTCAAAGAGGTGTTCCGTGGTGCTGGCTACAACTTGGAGCTGCTGCCCTCGACTGACCACGATGCCGTCGAGGCTGGCCTGCGCTATGTGAACAACGACATCTGCTATCCGTCGATCCTGGTGACGGGCCAGATCATGGAGGCCATCGAGAGCGGTCGGTACGACCTGTCCAAGACGGCCGTGGTTATCAGCCAGACCGGCGGCGGCTGCCGTGCCACCAACTACATCGCACTCATCCGCAAGGCGCTGCGCGAGAGCGGCCACCCCGAGATTCCGGTGATCTCGCTTTCGGCAGTGGCGCTCGGCGAGGACAACCCCGGCTTTAAGATTACGCCGGCGCTGCTTAAGCAGGCAGTCTACGCGGTGCTCTTTGGCGACGTGATGATGCAGATGCTCTACCGCTGCCGCCCGTACGAGGCCACGCCCGGTGCTGCCAACGCACTCTACGAGGAGTACATGGCGCGCGCCCGCAAGCTGGCGCCCAAGTTTAACCGCCACAACTACACCAAGCTTGCGCGTGAGGCCATCCGCGCGTTCGACACCATGCCGCTCGTGGGCGAGGGCACCAAGCCACGCGTGGGCGTGGTCGGCGAGATTCTGGTCAAGTTCCATCCCACGGCCAACAACCACGTGGTCGATGTCATTGAGCGCGAGGGCTGCGAGGCCGTGGTGCCGGGCCTGCTCGACTTCTTCCTGTACTCCATGAGCAACGCCGAGCTACAGAAGGACGAGCTGGGAAGCTCTGCTACAACGCGCGCGGGCATGCAGGCGCTCATCAAGCTCGTGGACTGGATGCGCACGCCGGTGGAGGAGATGCTCGAAAAGTCCCGCCGCTTTGAGGCGCCTGAGCGCATCGGCACCATGGCCGACAAAGCCCGCACGGTGCTTTCGGTGTGCAACAACATGGGCGAGGGCTGGCTGCTCACGGCCGAGATGCTCGACCTGATCGACCACGGCGCGCCCAACATCATCTGCACGCAGCCCTTTGCGTGCCTGCCCAACCACGTGGTGGGCAAGGCCGTGATCAAGGAGCTACGCCGCCAGCATCCCGAGAGCAACATCGTCGCGGTGGACTACGACCCCGGCGCGTCCGAGGTCAACCAGCTCAACCGCATTAAGCTCATGATTAGCGTGGCCAAGGAGAACATGCGCGCCGGCAAGGGCTTTAAGCTCGAGAAGGTGGCGCCGCTCGCGATGGATGAGGTCACCGGCCAGATGCGTGCCCACGATGGCTGCGTGAGCTGCGGCTCGGTCGATGAGAGCGCCGTGGCCTCGGTCGCTGAGCGCCTGGGACGCGGCATTAAGAAGTAGTTGGCCCACTTCGAGCCAGATATAAGACAAACGGGTGGTAGCCGGCACGGCTGCCACCCGTTTTTTCTGGACATATGTTGCGTAAACGCCCCAGCTATCACCCTTTGCGAACTTAGATTTCGGAAGTATGCGGCAAAATCTGAATAGGCCGAGCACACCGGATATGTCCAATCTCTGTACCTGTGGTTTTATTGGCGGAAAACCGGGGTGTGCTCAAGGGTTCCGGAATTTGCCGCATACTTCCGCAAACGACGTCTTGGTGGCACAAAAAATCGCCCTCGGAACCCTGAGATAATGAACATATGTAGCCGTTTGCCGCGAAATACTGTCCGTTTATAGAACCCACCCTCGGCGCGCGGCCTCCTTACGGTTGAATAAATACACATCTATGGAATTACGTAAGAGAGGACCGTCCTTATGAGCTACAAGACCGTTTGTGTTGCCGGTGGCGGCGTATTGGGAAGCCAGATTGCCTTTCAGGCTGCCTACTGCGGCTTTGATGTAACGATCTGGCTGCGCAGCGAGGGCAGCATCGGCCGCACCCAGCCCAAGATCGATCATGTGCGCGAGGAGTACATCGCTGCTATCGAGGGCATGGCGGACGGTACGGGCGAGTGGTGCGCCGGTATCGCCGATAGCGGCCAGCCCTTCGACAAGGAGGCAGCACTCGCCGCCGTTGAGCGTGCCTACTCCACACTCAAGCTGGAGCTCGATCTTGCCAAGGCAGTGGCCGACGCTGACCTGGTCATCGAGTCTATGGCTGAGGACACTCAGGCAAAGATCGACTTCTACAAGAAGCTTGCCCCGGTCCTGCCGCAAAAGACCGTCGTCGTGACCAACTCCTCCACACTGCTGCCGAGTACCTTTGCCAAGTACACCGGCCGCCCCGAGAAGTACCTGTCGCTGCACTTTGCCAACTCCATCTGGAAGAACAACATGACCGAGGTCATGGCCCAGGACCAGACCGACAAGCGCTACTTCGACGAGCTCGTCGACTTCGCCAACGACATCCGCATGCTGGCGCTTCCCGTCAACAAGGAAAAGAACGGCTACCTGCTCAACTCCATGTTGGTGCCGTGGCTGCTTTCGGGCCTGGACCTGTACGTCTCGGGCGTCAGCGACCCCAAGAGCATCGACCTCGCATGGACGCGCGGCACCGGCGCGCCTAAGGGCCCGTTCCGCGTGTTCGACACGGTGGGTATCCAGACGGCCTACAACATCGTCATGCAGTATCAGAAGGTCCCGGGTCTGATGAGCCCGCTGCTCAAGAAGATGATGATGCCCTACAACTTTAAGGCTATGGCCTCCGTCCTCAAGAAAATGCTCGACGAAGGCAAGCTGGGCGAAAGCTCGGGCGAGGGCTTCTTCAAGTACTAAAAAATGATCCCTCGGGGACGGAGGAAAACAGATCATTTTTGGTCGCCAGCAGTGAGAAGATGGACCCAGAAATAGAAAGGAGTGGCAATGGGCCGGCTCGGGCTTTGAGGACAAGTTGCTGCAGGCCCAGGGCGATTTTTCGCTCAACGCGGGCCAGCACAGCGTGACGTATCTGCCGAGTTCTGACACGGCAACGACCGGTCGCTATCAGGTGCTGCTGTACGACAACAACTTTGGTGCGGCCGAAAGCTATCCCAAGTTCGACTGGGGCCAGCTGGGCTCCGCGGTGGTGACCGACTACAGCCGCGGCACGCATTCGTTTGGGCGCATCTTTACAGTGGACGAGACGGCGCGCACCTACGAGCTCGAAGACCAGATCGCCGTGCCGTTTTCGGGCTATGTGAGCAGTGCGCAGCGCGTTGGTGATTCAAATAGCATGCTCGTGGCATCGGGCCAGGCAGGACCTTTACCGAGTACGATCGGTACGGTCTGGCCATCACCACCTACGAGATGGAGGCCGATAAGTACATCTACCGCGTGTACAAGTACGAGCTGTAGGGCCGCGCTTAGGTTTGACCAATGGAGTATGAAAACATGCCGTTCGCCGATGCCCCCTCCGCGAGTGGCGGCCATATGGTTTGATATCAGAAACATATAGTTGTCGCCAGCCTGCTGGCGACGTTCCCCCTGATATCGGAGGTTCCAGGTATGTTTCGCGCTCCGTTAAACAACTATCGGTTGGGCTAACATGGGTCGCCGTGCTATTTCGATAGCCCTTGCAGTGGTCTGCCTGGCTGTGCTCCTGGGCGCTACAGGGCTGTTTGCTATAAGCCGAGAAACGTCCTATATGCAGGAATGCGCTTCCGAAGGGTTTGCCATTGATGGTTACTATCGGGATGACAAAACGAGTCTGGAAATCCTGGCCTTTCTTGAGGAGGATGGCTGTCGATGGCAACTGGTCAACAAAGACGGAAGCAGCGTTGACGGGCAGTTTAAGCGTACGAATGACCCCAACATCCTGATATTAAAGAAGGAAAACGGCGAAGAATTCGGTACGGTCCACGTCGCGTATATGTCACGCCGACGCGAGCAGGGCCAGCTCTATCTATTTAGAGATAGCAAAGTGACCCGATTTTATCTGGTGAGCACCAAACCTGCGTTTACGGTGGAGTCTGGTGATGTCGATCCGGACAGTTGATTCACGGCAATAAAACAGCGAGCGGGGTGCGGACGTGAACTACGTCCCGCTTTTTGCTTGTGCCTGCGTCGCGTCTGAGCCTCGACGCGACTTGCGCCTGTGCGCGGGAGCCATCCCATGCTCTGCATCACTTCACGTCAAATTCCACGCGATCGAGCTCGGGCACATTGAGGTCGATGAGCTTGCGAGCGACGTGGCGGTCGTGTACCCCGAGCGCCTCGCTTGTCGTCACATGGGCGACAATCTCGCGCTCGACGATGCCCTCCTCGTCGCCTTCGGTGGCCGAGGTCTCGACGGCGACGGTGTAGTCCTTAAAGCCTGGCAGCACCGCCGCAAGCTCGCGCGTGGTTTCGGTGACGCCGTAGCCGTCCTGCACGCCGGCCTGCGCCGAGCCGATAGAGCCCGCCGTCATAACGATGCAGGGGATGGCAAAGACTACCGTGCCCACAATGATGCGGCGGCGCACCTTGCGTGATAGCTCGTCGACCTCGGCATCTTCCTCGGCAGTCACAATGCCGTCGCCGTTGAGGTCGCGCTTGAGCGGCACGCGCAATAGAAGCAGCACGGCTTCGGCAGCCAGCGCGATAAAGACCACGTTGATGCCAAACTCGTAGAGGGCCGAGAGGAACAGAGACCCGCTCGCGATGGCAATGCCGTAGCCCGCCGCGCACAGGGGCGGCATGAGCGCGGTCGCCACCGCTACGCCGGCAATGAGCGTCGAAGGCTCCTGATCGCGCGAGTTGCCCAGCCCGCCCGCAAAGCCGCCCGCGAGCGCGACGGCAAGGTCCCATACGGTGGGTGTCGAGTTGTCGATGATGGCGGCCGTGGTGGTGCCAAGGGGCGAGAGCTTAAAGTACAACGTGGACGTGACCAGGCAAAAGGCCATCTGCAGAGCCAAGCTCGCGACGGCCTCAAGGGTAATCTCGCGGTCGAGCGTGGCGATGCCGTATGCCATGGCAAGGACCGAGCCCATGAGCGGGCAGATGAGCATGGCGCCTACAATGGCGATATCTGAGTCGATATCGAGGCCGATGCTCGCGATCAACATGGCAATGATCAAGATGCATAAGTGTGAGCCGGTCAGGCGCGCCCCGTTTACAAAGCGCTTGCGAATCACGTGATAGGGCGCGCGTCCCTCGCGAATGTTGAATGCCCGCTTTAGAAAGCGGCTTGCGTTCTCCATGGCCTCGCTGTGGGCGGGGCGGATGCCATGGCGCCGATGATGGCGCTCGCGCAGTCGCTTGAGCTGTTGTTTATCGAGTTCCATGTCCACCTCGTTCTGGCACGTGCCGCGTATCCCGCCCGTCGTCTTTACTCTACACCGCGTTGAGCGAGGTGTCAGACAGGGTTTGTTGACCTGGAAGTCAGGCCAATCGGCATGACTAAAAACGCCGTGAGGATCATAAGAGTCAAATAGACAAAAAAGCGCGGGGCCGGATGGTCTCCGACCCCGCGCTCTGCACGGGTGCGTTGTTATTGGGTTTAGCCCAGCAGGCTCAGGCCAACAGAGACAAACGCCAGGATAACGCCGACGATAGACTCGCCGCCCAGCAGGCCGCTGGCGACAACCAGGCCCTGCTCCTGGAAGGCGGCGTCCTTGGCGTCCTTCTCCTCGTCCGAAAGACCGGCCTCGGCGTCGCGGTGAGCGGCCCACTTGTCGTAGACGAGCTTAACGCAGGAGCCCAGGAAAGCCGTGAGCGACATATAGAACGGCAGGTACACGCCCAGGCCGATCATCATGGCCGGAATGCCGAGCCAGTACATGACGATGCCGGCGATAAAGCCGCTTGCGAACCACGGCACGCTCGGGATGCCCGAGACCATGGTGGCGACCACGCTTGCCTGCGCGGCAACGAAGCTCTTGTCGGGGCCGAAGGCGTCCGGACCATAGGCGGTGACGAGCGCGACCATGACGGCGGCGGCGACCAGGGCGCCCACGATGCCGCCGATGGCCTGGCCAACCCACTGTGCGCGCGGGTTGGTGCCCAGCACGGCGCCGGCCTTAAAGTCGTTCATGACGTCGCCCGCAAGGCCGCACGCCACGGCCACGATGCCGGCGATAAAGAACAGCTTGACCTGGGCGATCTGTGCAAAGGCCGCCACGATGAGCATGACGATGAGTCCAAAGATCTCCATGGGGTCGATGCCCGTCTGGCCGCAGCTCTGTGCACTCATGATGGTGGTGACAAAGGTGAACAGCGTGACGATGACGGCCGGAACGGGGCCAAGGTCGAGCACGATGGCGATGATCACGGCGATGGCGGCAGCGCCCAGGCCGATGATACCGGCGTCGAGCTTAAGGGAGCCCGAGATGAGCGACTGCTCGTCGGTGTCGGTGGAGCTGTCGGCGGCGAGGCCGCGGACGATACCGGCGACCTGCGGAAGGATGTCCTTAAGGACGACGGCGACGCCAAAGCCCATCATGAGGCCCATACCCAGGGACTTGACGATACCCTGCGCGGTCACAACATCGAACAGACCGGCAGCGGTGCCGCCGACAATGATGCCAAAATTGCCCAGCAGCGCGCCGGCAAACCAGAACGCGACCGGGGCGAAGCCCACGAGGAAGCCGACGGAGAGCAGCATGGGCGAGTTGTAGATGGCAAAGGTCACGCCGGGGATGTTGAGCGTGCACAGCATACTGGGCACAATGCCCAGAGCATCGCGCAGCACGCTGTAGATGCCGGCGATGGCCATGGAGCCAAAGAGCTGCTTGCCGGTCTTGCCGCCGGCCTCGGTGGCGCGCAGGGTCTGAGCTGCGGCGTTGCCGGTGGGGAACTCGAGCGCGGCGTCCACGATAAAGTGACGGTGGATGAGCGCTGTCGCCAGAAGGCCCAAGATGGTGCCGGCGAGTGCCACGATAAACATGTCGAGCCAGCTGATCTGGTCGGCATGGCCCAGCATCCAGGCGCCCGGGATGGTAAACGCCAGACCGCCGGCGACCATGGCGCCTGCGGACATGATGGTGTGGGTGACGTTGGCCTCGTTGAGGCTGGCGTTGCCCATGAGCTTAAGGAAGAACAGCGAGATGACGGCAGCGAAGACGATCGGCCAGGGGAGTGCGCCCATCTTGAGGGCGGTGTAGGCCGAGCTTGCCGTGATGATCACGCAGCCAAGGACGCCGATGACGACGCCGCGCAGCGTGAGTTGCCCGCGCATCGAAGCGCGGTTCGAGGGATTGCTCATATAAAACTCCTTTGCGTATATCCGCTTCCCCCGGGAGCGCCGTTACGGATACGGCGCGGGAAGTCGGGTTACCAAGGGCCGCCGCGTGAGCTCGCAAACGACCGCGCACCAGTATAGCCGCAAGCTAGTCATTTTGGGATGGCTGGTTTAGGTAGGCGATATACTGCTGGGCAGACGAAAGGAGCGCCGACGATGCTTGATGGGTGCGCATATATATTGACGGTCGACGTGGGCAACACGTTCATTCGCTTTGGCCTGTTTGCAGAGGATTCGGCCGCGGCGCAGGAATGTCCGCTTGCGACGTGCGAGATCACCACGCCGTCGAGCATCACAGCAGACGAGGCGCGCATGCGTCTCGTGCAGGTCATGGCCGCACTGGCGGCCGATGCGGGCATGCCAGGTGCGCTTGTGCCTGCGGCTGCTGTGCTGAGCTGCGTGGTCCCGGCGCTCGAGCGCCCGTGGAAGGCGGCGCTTTCCCGCACCTGCACGGGGCGCGTGCTCACCGTGGGGCCGGGCCTCAAGACCGGCATGCCCGTGCACTACGACGATCCGGCCGAAATCGGCCCCGACCGCATCGCCGACGCCGTGGCGGCTCGTGCCGTCTACGGCTCGCCGTGCATCGTCATTGACCTGGGCACCACGACCAATATCGAGGTCATCGATGCGCACGGCACTTTTGCGGGCGGCGTCATCGCGCCGGGGCTGGCGCTCGGCGCCCGTTCGCTTTCGGCCGCTGCGGCGCGCTTGCCGCAAGTCGAGCCCTCGGCACCCACGCATGTCATCGGCCGCAACACGCGCGAGGCCATGCGCTCGGGCGTGGTTCTGGGCGAGGTGGCCCGCATCGACGGCATGCTCGACATGGTGCTTGCCGAGATGCGCGCGACCAAGGCCGCGGGGGAGGGTGATGTGCCCATCGTCATTACCGGCGACGATGCCGAGGCACTTGCGGCGCTGGTCGGCCATAGCCTGACGGTCGATGACGCGTTGACGCTGCGGGGTCTCGCCGAGCTCTACCACATCAACCAAAAGCCCCGCCGCGCGTAGGGCGGGGGGCTGGTGGGATAAGCGCCCCTACCTTTCACCTGCTACAATGGGTCAAACTATTGCGATTTCGGAGGTGTCTGCCATGTCGGACGATTTTCATCAAACCGTGTCGGGCAAGCGCCGCGACGTCATTAGCTGGGATGAGTTCTTTATGAGCGTGGCCATTGCCGCGCAGCGCCGCAGTAAGGACCCCAACACGCAGGTGGGCGCGTGCATCGCCAACACCAACCACCGCATCCTTTCGGTGGGCTACAACGGTACGCCCTCAGCGCTCAACGACGACTTTTTCCCGTGGGGCACGAGCGACGACCCGTTGCAGGATAAGCACAACTACGTGGTGCATGCCGAGGCCAACGCCGTGCTCAACTACCGCGGCTCCCTCAAGGACCTTGAGGGTTCCACGGTCTACGTCACGCTGTTTCCGTGCCACGACTGCGCCAAGATCCTGGCGCAGGTGGGCGTGGGCGAGGTCGTCTACCTGGACAATAAGTATGCCGACACCGATGACGGCCGTATCAGCCGCCGCATTCTCGACTCTTGCGGCATCAGCTACCGCCAGGTTATCGTCGATGTTCAGATTGGTACCGGGGGACAGGCTCAGCAGTAGCGCGTGTCAACGCCAGCTGGCGGCAAAACAGCCAAAAGAGCCCCGTCCCAAATTGACTACTCGTGAAAGTCGCGTCTGCGCGCATGGACGGCTCGTGAGCGGGTACATGGCTGTAGTAACATAGCTTCTGTCCGCGGGCGTGCCCGCGTTATTGTGAGAAAGGAGCCCCTGTGGCTGTTAACGAAGAGCTGCTTAAGAAGGTTCTTGAAGAGATCCGCCCCAACCTGCAGGCCGACGGCGGCGATATGGAGTATGTGGGCGTCGACGACGAGGGCGTCGTCAAGCTGGAGCTGCAGGGCGCCTGCGCCGGCTGCCCCATGAGCTCGCTAACTCTTTCCATGGGTATCGAGCGCATCCTGAAGGAGCACGTGCCCGGCGTTACCCGCGTCGAGCAGGTCAATGCTTCCGGCGAGGCCGAGGACCTGTACGACGAGTACGCGCCGTTCTAAGATGCGAAAGCTGCGGACGACATGCTCCGCATAGACGTTACGCCCAAATATGCGGCTGCGAGCGCAAGGCCCGCGGCCGCATTTGTATGTAGGGAGCAGGGGGATCGATATGCTCAACGACCTCTACCATATGCTTGACCCCGTTGCGATCTCGGCGGGCCCCATCACCATCTACTGGTACGGTCTGGCCTATGTGGTCGGCGCCCTGCTCACGGCGGTTGTTATGTACCGCACGCAGCGTCGTTGGGGCTTCGACATCACGATCGATGACCTGACGAGCGTCGTGGTCGGCGCGGTCTTTGGCCTCATCATCGGCGCGCGCCTGTTTTACGTTGTCTTTTACGGCGATGGCTACTATTGGACCCACCCGCTCGAGATCTTTGCCACCAACGAGGGCGGCATGAGCTTCCACGGTGGCCTGGTCGGTGGCATCTTGGGCGGCATCATCGTGTGCCGCATGTATAAGCTCGACGCCTGGACCATCGCCGACCTTGCTGTGATCGGTGCCCCGCTGGCCCTGTGCCTGGGCCGTTGTGCCAATTTCGTCAACGGTGAGCTGTGGGGTAAGCCGACCGATCTGCCCTGGGGTGTGGTCTTTGGCGGCACCGCGGGCGATATGCCGCGCCATCCCTCCCAGCTCTACGAGGCGTTTCTTGAGGGCGTCGTGCTCTTCTGTATTTTGCAGGTGCTCAGCCGCAAAAAGCCGCTGCTGCCCCAGGGTACGTTTATGGGCGTGTTCGTGATGGGGTACGGCATCGTCCGCTTTCTCGTTGAGTTCGTGCGCGTGCCCGATGTCCAGCTGGGTTATCTGCTGGGAGGCGTTATCACCATGGGCCAGCTGCTGAGCCTGCCGCTTGTGATCGCCGGCCTGGCGCTCATCATCTTCGCCCGTCGCCGCAACCAGCCCCAGCGCGTCTACCTGGACGCCTAACCACCAAAACCACCACAAAGGGGACAGGCACCTTTGTGGTGGTTCGCTGGGCAACGATGACAGAACCGTAACGTTTCCCCAGATAAAACCTGCCAAAATAAACCTGTCCCTTTTTGGCAGGTTTCTAGAAAGGCTTTTTGGACTGTGAAGGATTCCGACCTCTCCACAACGGCTGCGCGCGATGCCGCTCGCATCGTCTGGTTTAAGCGCTACCCCGCCAAGCAGACGCTCATCGCTTTTTTGCTTGCGCTGTTGGCGACCACGGCGTTTTCCATCGATCCCGCCCCGGTGTCGAGCAATGCGGTCCTGGCGATCGACCCCAAGGCGACGGGCACACTCTATGTGTGCTACGAGGTACTCCTCTCGTTTGCCGGCCATACCGACGCGGTCATGCTGCTTGCACTTGCCTGCCTGCTCACCTTGCCGTTTCGCTACGTGTTCTTTGGCCGTGGCGACACCTGGCGTCCATCGATCATTCTGCCGTCGCTGTTCTTTGCCATCTGCATGGTGTTCGGCCGCGGCTACGATCTCACCGACTCGGCCGAGATTGTCCTTGGCGACAAAGCCCGCATCATCTGCGCCTGGATTGGCGGTGCGGGCTGGATGCTCTTAGCGATCGTGGCCTTCTATTTGGCTTTTGAGTGCCTGGACTGGCTGAGCTCCCGACGCATCCCGTTTTCCGAAGCGCACGTTGGCCGCGTATGGCGTGTGACTCACGCCGTGCTCTCGGTCCATCCCTTTGCCGGGCCCTTCCTGGTGCTTATGATCGCCTGGGCGCCCACGCTCATCGCTTCGCTGCCTGGCCTTTTTATGGGAGATACGGGCGCGCAGATTCGCCAGTGGTTCAACTATCCCAACGGCACGAGCGACTACCTGCGCCTACTCAACCCCAACGTGCTGCTCAACGGGCATCATCCTGTAGTGCACACGGCCATTATCGGCTCGTGCGTTCAGCTGGGGCTTTCGCTGTTCAACAGCGCTAACGCGGGTCTTGCCATCTATACCTGTGCTCAGTTCGTCATCACGGCCGCCTGCATGGCCTATTCCATTTCGTCGCTGCGCAAACTGGGCGTGAGCCTGCCGGTTCGCGGTGCGATCCTGCTGTTCTTTGCGTTTATGCCGATGTTCTCTAACTACGCGGCGTTGCTCACCAAAGACGTGCTCTTTGCCGACGCGTTCTTGGTGCTGCTAGTACAGACCGTCAAGCTCGTGGCATGTGGCTTGCCCCGTCGTGATGCCAATGTCGAGCGAGCGGGCGAGAAAGCCCCCGTGCTCTTTGCGCGCCACGACTGGCTGCTGCTCGCTCTGGGCGCCATGGGTTCCACGTTTCTGCGCAACGGCGGCCTGGTGTTTCCCCTGGCGGCATGCGTAATCGCGGCGGCGTTTTGCGTATGGGACGTGCATGTGGCTCGTCGTGCAGCCAAGCAGGCTGGTGCTGCGCCTTCGGGCGGCATCCCGCGTTTCCGCTGGGTGGGAGTTCTTGCGGTGCTTGCACTCTGCCTTGCCTCTAATATGTACTTCACCAAGGTCTTTATGCCAGCGCACGACATCACGCCTGGTTCCAAGCGCGAAATCCTTTCGATTCCGTTCCAACAGACGGCTCGTTTCGTCCAAAAGCACGACGGCCTTAACTCGGGCGTCAACCCTACGGTTAAGGAGGACGGCACCATCGTGGAAGCTCCTTGCGACGGTTCGGTGACCGACGAAGAGCGTGCCGTGATCGATCGTGTACTCAAGTACGAGAACCTGGGCCGCCGTTACAACCCAGATAAGTCCGATGCCGTCAAGAACTGCTTTAACGAGTACGCCTCGCAGGAGGACATCGATGCCTATTTTGAGGTATGGGCTCAGATGTTTAAGAAGGATCCCGAGTGCTATATTTCGGCGCTTATCAATAACTACTATGGTTATTTTTATCCGAGCGCGCGCGATGCCTGGGTCTACAGCACGGCGCGTAGTGCCGAGATCATGGCGCGTCCCGACAACCTCAAGTACTTCGACTTCCATCCGGTCGACAGCAACGTAGTGCGCTGGTGCGACCACCTGATCAATCTGTACCGTGTGGCGGTGCAGCGCATCCCGTTTATTTCGCTCACCATGAGCTCGGCCACCTATGTGTGGATCATGATCGCCGTGGTGGTCTATCTGCTACGTCGTCATTCGTGGCGTGCGCTGGCGATCTGGGTGCCGCTGCTGGGCGTGCTCGCCGTGTGCCTGATCGGTCCCTGCAACGGCTCGACCTACATGCGCTATCTGTATCCGGTCATCGCCTGCATGCCCTTTGCCATCGGCGCCACCATCACCCGCAGCGATCTCCTCTGGTCCTAACTTGGTGCATTGGGGTCAGGTTTCTTTGCACCAAAGGGGGGCATCATCACGACGCCTTCATTTTGGGGTTTATCTCGCAGGCCAGTAGGTATATCATAACGACGTTTGTTTATATTGCCCGAGCATCTGCGCTGGGCTTTAGGTCGAAACCGATAGGAGACACGTATGTCCGGACACTCTAAGTGGGCCACAACCAAGCATCGTAAGGGCGCGCAGGACGCCAAGCGTTCCGCCCTCTTCTCCAAGCTCAGCCGCAACATTACCGTTGCTGCCCGTCTCGGCGGCGACCCGCTGCCCGAGAACAACGCCAGCCTCGCCGCTGCCGTTGCCAAGGCCAAGGCTCAGTCCATGCCTAAGGACAAGATCAAGTCCGCTATCGACAAGGCTTTTGGTTCGGGTGCTGACGCCGCCGTCTACGAGAACATCGTGTACGAGGGCTACGGTCCCGCCGGTGTCGCCGTCTACGTCGACTGCCTGACCGACAACCGCAACCGTACCGCTGCTGATGTCCGTTCCGCCTTCTCCCACGCTGGTGGCAACCTGGGCACCTCCGGCTCCGTCGCCTTCCAGTTTGAGCGCAAGGGCCAGATCGTCGTCGCCAAGGAGATCCTGGACGAGAACGCCAAGAAGGAGACCATGATCGCCAACGGTGCTGCCGGTGACGAGGATGAGTTCATGATGGCCATCGCCGAGGCCGGCGGCGAGGACTACGAGGACGCCGGCGAGGAGTGGATCGTCTGGACTACTGCCAACGAGGTCATGGCTGTCTCCAAGGCGCTCGAGGAGCAGGGCGTCCAGGTCAAGGGCTCCGAGACCACCATGGTCCCGACCACCCCGACCGAGGTCTCCGGCGCCGACGCCAAGAAGGTTCAGCGCCTCATCGACCGTCTTGAGGAGCTCGACGACGTCCAGGATGTTTACAGCACCATGGACATGACCGACGAGGTCATCGCTGCCCTCGAGGAGGAGTAGCGCCCGCACGGGTTAAGCCGTGCATATCTGGGCATAATGAAGCGAGCATGCAAGCCTCGTGGAATAGATGAGCCGGATCCGCGTGCGTAGAGCACCGGACCCGGCTCTTTTATAATGATGCGAACCGTTTTGCATTTCGAGAGCCGAGATTTGAAGGGAGCGCCGCGTGCGCGTACTCAAACGAGCCCTAGCGATCGTGTATCTTGCCGCCACCATCGTGGCGCTGGGTACGCTTGTCTGCCAGTTTTGGGGGCCGTATACGTATCGCTTTATGTTGCTGATGCGCGACCCCATGCCGCGCATTGTCGTGACGGCATGCGGCGGAGTTGTGGCGATCGGCGTGCTGGTAAGCTTCTTCCGCCTGATGTTTGCTCGTCGCGAGCCGTCCTGCGTGCATCCGGCGGGGGAGCGCAATATCGAGGTCACGCTCGCGGCGCTTTCTTCGTGTGCCAGGGCTGCTGCCGAGCGCGACGACCGCGTGATGATCGAGCATGTCGAGGCCCGCGTCCAAGGTTCCGACGATTCGCACGTCCGTTTTAAGGTCGAGGCTATCGCGCTTGACGATAAGGACGTGGCATCTTTGGCTACCGCGATGCAGCAGCGCATCGAGGAAGCTTGCGACACCATGCTCGGCACGCCGGGTACGACCACGCGCGTCCGTTTTTTGCCGTCCAAGACTACCGTCCAGACCGTGGAGGTTTCCGGTGAGTGATACCAATCAAGATAAGACCGCTCGTACGCCGCGCCTGACGATTGACCAGAGCGCCACGCCGGCGAGCGAACCTGTTGATTCCAAAGCAGAGGCAACTGAGTTACAAGACGCGGCGGCCGCGGATTTTGACGAGGCTATGGGTCTCATCAAGGGTACGGGCGCTGCCATCTGGAGCTATGCTGTGCGTCATCCCAACACCACGCTCGGCGCCGTCGCTGGCTTTATCCTCGCTGTGTTGGTGCTCACGCTCGGCCTGTGGGACACGCTCGTCATTGCATTCTTCGTGCTGATAGGCGCCGTGATCGGCCAAATTCGCGACGGCGAGAACGGGATCGTCAACTTCTTCGGCCGTCTGTTTAGCGGCCGCTAATATGTATTCGACTGTCGCATCCGCGGCAGGCATAAGGAGGAACCATGGCTTTTAATACGAAGGTCGATGTGGCCGATACCGAGCTCGAGGCAGACGAGACCGTCACCGCCGAGGCCGAGGACGTAACGCTCGAGGACGAGGCGCTCGTCGAGGCCGAGTCCGCCGATGATGCGGACGAGGATGATGAGGAAACAGACGAGTCCGAGGACTCGCTGACCTATTCCAACGGTGTGATCGAAAAGATCGTTGCTATGGCCACTCGCGAGGTTCCACACGTTCTGGGCATGAAGGGTAACCTCATGCATTTTGTGCAGGAGCAGTTTGGTGCCGAGAATCTGACCAAGGGCGTGACGGTCGAGGTCACCGATGACAATCGCGTGGTCGTCAACATCTCCGTCATCATCGAGTACGGCGCCTATGCGCCCGCGATCTTCGACGATGTCAAGGCACGTGTCACCGAGCGCCTTGCCGCGATGACCGGCCTTGAGGTGGCGGGTGTCAACCTGCGCATCGAGGACGTCATCACCCCCGAGGAGTACGAGCACCGCACCAGCCAGCACGAATAACCTTCCAAAAAGGGACAGGTTTGTTTTGGCAGATTTTATCTGCGAAAACGTTAAACGGCCGACCGCGCAAGCAAAAGCGTGGCCGGCCGTTATTTGTATGCCCCCCGATGTAGGCATACCGCTCGTCTAACTAGGGGTTGCAATCGTCGCGTTCCGCGTTACCCTAATGGGCGCATTGTTTCCAAATTGTTAACGAGGGGTTGCCGTAATGGCCGACGAGCACGAAACAGAAAGCAAGGCATGGGCGATTGAGGCCGCCGCGGCAGAGGCGGCATCGCGTGCTGCCGAGGAGATGCATCGTCCTCCCGTAGTGCCGATGGAGCGCGTGGTTGATCGCACCGATATCGAGCGCGGCGAGCGTGCCGGCCAAAAGCGCAGCCAGGAGCCGGGTTTCCCGCGCTTTTTTGCCGAGCTCAATCTGGGCCTGATTCTTACGGCCTTTGCCATCGTTGCGTTTAAAACCCCTAATCACTTTGCTTTTGGCGGCACCTCGGGCGTGTCGGTCATTCTGTCCACGCTGTTCCCGACCCTTCCCGTCGGCGTCTTTATGTGGATTATCAACGCGGTTCTCGTCGTTTTGGGCTTTATCTTTTTGGAACGCAAGGCGATTCTTTGGAGTGTCTTCGCCTCGTTTGCGCTGTCCGCCTATGTTTCGCTGTTTGAGCTCTTTATTCCGACCGATGTCTCGATGACGGGCGATATGTGGCTCGATCTGTGCTTTGCCGTCATCTTGCCGGCGCTCGGCAGCGCTATTGTCTTTGACATCGGCGCCTCGACGGGTGGCACGGACATTCTTGCCATGATCCTCAAGCGCCGCACGACGCTCGAGATTGGCCGTGCCCTGCTGCTGGTCGATATCGGCATCGTGACCATCGCGGCCTTTTTGTATGGCCCGCGTGTCGGTCTGTATTGCGTGCTCGGCCTGTTTGCCAAGACGCTTGTGGTCGACAAAGCCATTGAGAGCATTCACCTGCGCAAAGTCTGCACGGTCATTTGTTCCGAGCCCCTTAAGGTCGAGGAGTTTATCGTCAAGCATCTCAACCGCACGGCGACCATCAGCCGCGGCTACGGTGCCTTCTCGGGCAAGTGCGTGACGGTGATCATGAGCGTGCTGAGCCGTCGCGAGGCCGTGCAACTGCGCCGCTATGCGCGCGAAGTCGATCCGGGTGCCTTTATCACGATCGTCGACAGCTCCGAGATCGTCGGCAAGGGCTTCCGCGGAACGAACTAGCACAGACGTATTCAACGAACCGCCTGCTGGCGCCGTGTATCTTGCAAATCGGTCATCTTTGAGTATTTGACCCCACATTGGGCAATAATGATGCTAAAGACATCGTTTGCGATTCAAGTGATTCGTTCAAAATACGAAGGGATGATTCTATGTTCTGCTCGCAGTGTGGCGCCCCCATGGGCGATAACGACAAGTTCTGCGGCGTGTGTGGTGCTCCTAATGCCGGTGCCGCTGGCCCCGCTCCCCTGGGGCAGCCTCAGCCCCAGCAGTTTGTTCCGCAACCGCCCGTGGCGAATGTGCCAAAGGGCTGTGTGGCTCAGGCGTTCCAAGATATGACCAAGACTCCGGGTGTGCTTCAGCGTGTATGCCAAATCGCGTTTTTGCCGGCGCTGATTTGCGTTGTGTCGGTGCTCGTGTTGTTTATTCCCGTTATTGGCGGCATTGCGGCTGCCATCGGCTTTTTGGCAGCTTGCATTGCGAGCGTGTGTGGTTCCGGCTTTGGTATCGAGTGGGGTCGCGATCTGTCGCTCAAGGTTGATGACGGTATGGATCGTCCACTCATGCGTTCCACGTCGTTTGGCCTCGGAGTCTTTTCGAGCGTTATCTCGGTCGTACTCGAGATTATCGCTGCCATTCCCGTTATCGGTGTAGTGCTTTCGCTGGTGGAGGGCGTGGTAATTGGCGCCGCGGGCTCGTATTCTTATTACGGCTCCTATGCACTCGAGGCAGCGCTGTTCGGTTCGCTCGGCCTGCTTGTCCTGGCTCTGATTGCCTCGGCGATTCTGGGTGTCTTCTTTAAGATGTTCGCCGACATCGCCGTGATGCACTTTGCGGTGACCGGGCGCGTCGAGAGCGCGTTTTCGCTCGATAAGGTCTGGGCGGCCTTTAAGCACAACAAGACCAAGCTGTTCTGCGCTTCGTTCCTTCCCGAGTTTTTGACGGGTCTGGTCGCCAACGTTGTCACATGGATCTTGACGGTTGTCTTTGGCGCCATTGCCTCTGTCGGTATGTATAGCTACTACTATCGTCCTACGGGTATTGAGGCGCTTGTTACCGGCGGTGGCATCACACTCGTGCTGTTCCTGGTGCTGGTCGCTTTTGTCACCGTATTTCTTACGGTCTTTGGCAAGATGCTCAAGCACCGTGCCGTTGGCTATTGGGTTGCACGTTATGCAAGCGAGTGGGCCGACGAGGACAAGGACGACGTCCTGACTTTTGTATTGCCCTTCGAGAAGAAGTCCGCTCCTTCGGGTTACAGCGCTCCGGATGCTTCGCCGGCACCTGCACCCGCTCCCGCGACCGAGCCTGAGCCGGCACCTGCACCTGAGTCGGCGTCCGAGCCAAGCTCCGACGAGGAACCTCAGGACGAGTAGCCATGCCGTCTGCCATTTGGGGACGGGGTAGAAATAGTAGAAATAGCGCTTGAAGAATGAGCGGGGGCGGACGTGTCGAAACGTCCGCCCCCGCTTTGACATCGCGATGTGGCTATGACTGCGAGATGCCAGCGAATCGATTACTCGTCGTGCTTCTCCTCACGGCGTGCAGCAGCGCGTGCGTCGTGGATGCCCTTGATCGCGGCATGGCGAGCCGTTCGGGCATCATGGATGGCGTCGCGAGCCTCGGCGGTCGTCGCTTTGGCAGAGCGCAACTTGGCGGCCAGATCGGGGTTGATTTCGGCGACCGCGGTAATCGCGGGGCCGTCGAGCTCCTCTTGCGTGGGCTCGGCCAAAAAGTCGATAGCATACTGGGCGGCCACCATGGAGCCCTTTGCCAGCACGGTCTCGTCGATCTTGTAGAAGCAGGAATGTTGGGCGTACGTGGCGCCAATCTTGGGGTTGCGCGTACCTACAAAGGCGAGCACGCCCGGTACGCGACGCAGGTACTCCGAAAAATCCTCGCCCGAAAGCGTGCCGCGATAATGGCCTTGGCCGGTGGGGCCCAGGCACTTGATTACAGCCTGACGGCAGCGCTCGCTCGAGGCGGCGTCGTTTTCGACCTTGTAGTTGGCGATGGTGTAGTCGGTGAGCTCTGCCTCGGCGCCCAGGGCTGCCGCGGTATGCTCCACGATGCGGCGCATGAGCTCCGGCATTTCCTCGTGGGTCGAATCGCCGTAGGTGCGCACTGTGCCGGCGAGGTAGGCCGTGCCGGCGATAACGTTGCGCGCGGTTCCGCCATGCAGCTCGCCGACGGTGATGACGGCCGGCTCGTATGGGCTGATTTCGCGCGAAACGATGGTCTGCAGGGCATTGACAATCTCGGCGGCAACCATAACGGCGTCGTGGCCGCGCTGGGGCATGGCGCCGTGGCACGAGGTGCCGCGGACGTCGATGCGGAACCAGTCGGTATTGGCCATGCGCGGTCCGGGCTCGCAGCTCACGGTGCCGGCATCGACCTCACTCCAGATGTGCGCGGCGTAGGCGCCATCGACGCCGTCGAGCACACCCGTGCCGATCATGAGCTTAGCGCCCTGGCCGTTTTCCTCGCTGGGCTGGAATACGATGCGGACTTCGCCGTGGATGTCGTCGGTCATATGGCGCAGGATTTGCAGCGTGCCGAGCATCATGGCGATGTGGCAGTCGTGGCCGCAGGCGTGCATGCAGCCCTCGTTGACGCTGGCAAACTCCTCGCCGGTCTGCTCGGTAACGGGCAGGGCGTCGATATCCGCGCGCAGCAGGATGCGGCGGCGCGGCGTGCCGTCCTCGTGGTAGGCATCCGACGCGGTACCGCGAAGCGTTGCCACCAAGCCGGTCTTGAGCGGACGCTCGTAGGGGATATTCATGGCGTCGAGCTGGTTGGCGATGTCGGAGGTCGTGCGCTCCTCGGCAAGGCTCAGCTCCGGGTGCTTATGGAAGTGCCGGCGCTGCTTGATGATATAGGGTTCAAACTCGGTAGCGATATCTTTGATGGCTGCGGTGACGTCGTCAGCCGCGCGAGCCTCGGTCGCCGCCATAATCTGCTGTGCCTTGGTCTTCGTCATGGTCGATTTGCTCCTTGCTGGGTTGATCGCAAAATCGTACAGGCTCTCTCCAGTATGCCACCTGCCGCTAGGGCTGGTAAAGTTGCCGTTTGCCACTTGAGGTTTTGTTACAAGGGCGGGGGAGTACACTCGGGGGTGTTGAATTTCCTGCCAGAGATGGGGATGCCCATGCAACATATCGATCGGATTATCCGCTCCAAGAACGTCTTTACCGCGCAAGACGGCATCGATACCGCCCGCGAGCTGGCGATTGCCATCGCAGGCGACCGTATCGTCGCAGTCGGTGCGCCCGATGACGTGATTGCCGCCGCGCCTGCCGCCACGTCGGTTATCGACTACGGCGAGCAGTTTGTCTGCCCCGGTTTCCATGACGCTCATCTGCACTTCTTCCATACCTCGGTCGGTTCCTCGCCGTACATGCTCATGGATATGGGTACGTCCGAGGCGGCGCTGGTGCAACATGTGCTCGAGTTTTCCCAGGACCTGCCCGACGACGCTTGGGTTGTGACGCAGGGCTGGCGCGATTACCGTTGGGATCCGCCCGAGCATCCTACCAAGGCGTCGCTCGATGCGGCATTCCCCGATCGTCCCTGCGTTATGTATTCGGGCGACGGGCACACGCTTTGGCTCAACAGCCGCGCACTCGAGGCGCTCGGCGTCACGCGCGACAGCGAGCCGCCAGCGGGCGGTAGTTACGACAAGGATGCAAACGGCGGACTCACGGGCATTGCTCACGAGGCGGCTGCCATGCAGCTGCTACCGCGCTGCCTTGAGTGGCTGGGGGAGGATCGCATCGCAAGCGCTTACGCCGATCAAATGAGGCGTATGGCCGAGCAGGGCATCACCTCGATCTGCGATATGTCGCTCATGCCCATGCCGGGCTGCGATTTTATCCGCGACGACGTCTACGACAAACTGCAGGCAGCCGGCAAGCTGGGCATCCGAGCCCATCTGTTCCCCACGCTGCTGGATGACCAGTCGCGCTTGGAAGAACTCCAGACCCGCTACGCAAACAACGCGCTGCTCTCGGCGCCAGGCTTTAAACAGTTTTTCGACGGTGTGTCGAGCGAACACACGGCATATCTCACCGAGCCCTATACCAACCCGCGCTTCCCGGGCGATCAAGGTCGCCTGACGGTTCCTGCCGAGCGTATGCGCAAGCTGGTCCTCGCTGCCGCGGAGCGCGGCCACACTGTGCGCATCCACGTCATCGGCGACGGTGCGATTCATGCCGCGCTGGATATCTTCGAGGAAGCGGCCGACCTGTACGGCCTGCCCCAGCACGGCCATAACACGCTCGAGCACCTGGAGAACCTCTTGCCCGAGGACATCGACCGCCTGCGCAAGCTCAACGTGGTTGCTTCGAGCCAGCCCTGCCACATCACGCTCGACCCGGGTGGCCCGGAGCGCGACCTGGGCCTGGAACGCAGCCGCATCATGTGGCCGTTTGCGACCTATAAACAGCGCGGCATTCGCCAAGCCTTCGGTACCGACAGCCCTATCACGCCCGTTACCAGCATGAACGTGCTCTACACGGCTATCACGCGCCAAGACCCCAAAAGCCATTGGCCCGAGGGTGGCTGGTTGCCGAGCGAGCGCATCGATGCAGCAACAGCCCTGCGCAACTACACCCTGGGCAGCGCCTATGCAGCGGGCGACGAGCAAAACCTCGGCAGCTTGGAGCCCGGCAAGTATGCCGACCTGGTAGTCCTGGACCAAAACCCGCTCACCATTGACCCTCAAGACCTCCAGGCCACCAAGGTTCAGGCCACCTACCTGGCAGGTAACTTGATTTACGAGCGCTAAGTATTCATGCCGTACCGTTAAGCGCGGCTCGGACAGCCTATTTTGGGATAGCGCTCGAGCCGCGTTTGTTTGCCGGTGGGGATTTGTTAGGAGCGTCCCCGCTCTGCTGGATTTGGGCGCAGGGTGGAGGCACGGCTGCCTCGTGTGTTCAATTGGGACATCAGCAATGCTGTCTCTTGGTGTTTTGCATACTTTCTATTGCAGATTGCATAAAAAGGATGGGATGTTCTTTCTGGCCCTTATGTACCCCCGCCTGGACCGTGCAAAAAACGGAGTATTCAGCACCGCAAGCCCCGCCGGTGCCGCTGCAGTTGAGTAACATTGCGGAGATTGACGTCATTTTGGGGTCCGACGTGGCGCGAGGCACGCTTGTTTGTCTCGACGAACTCTGTCTACCGACCCAAATCGCCGGTCGAAGGCGTCTTTGGGACCAATATGGTGTGTCCGGCGCGTATGCAGCCGCCCTGGCCTGCTGAATACTCCCAAAAATGCACGGTGCTCCCCAGGGGACCCGTGCGCGCGGCGAAAACCATGTCCATGTCGCCATCCGCATCGCCATTTTGCTGCACTGACTTTTCTGAATGCCGGGTCCGATAACGTTGACTCAGCTCCCCTCCGGCGCCACATGGGAGCCATCGCTAAGTTATCCCCCGGCATTCAGAAAATCTAAGTGCCAAAAAATAAGATTTTTTGACTCCGTGTTGTATAACCCGCCATTCGTGGGTACCATTCAACGCGTACGCAAACAAAAAGGGTTAATTCGCGTGGTATAACCGCGCGGCCCAAAAAGGAGGAGACAAGCATGTCGTCTTTGAAGCCGCTTGCAGATCGTGTTCTGGTCAAGCCCGACGAGGCCGAGCAGAAGACCGCTTCTGGTCTGTATATCGCCAGCAACGCTCAGGAGAAGCCGCAGCGCGGCACCATCGTTGCCGTTGGCGCCGGCAAGGTCAACGACAAGGGTGAGCGCATCCCCATGGACGTCAAGGTCGGTGACGTTGTCATCTACGGTAAGTTCGGTGGCAACGAGGTCAAGGTCGACGGCGAGAAGTATCTGCTGATGCGCGCCGACGACATCTACGCCGTCGTCGAGGCCTAGTCTCGTCAGAATCTCTGATTCGTCTTTGAACGCGCCCGCCGCATAGGACTCGGAAGCGGCGACGCGAGTCACATTTCTTTTGGAGGATTACCTACCATGGCAAAGAACATTACGTTCAACACCGATGCCCGCGCTAAGCTCGCCAAGGGCGTCAACACCCTGGCCGACGCCGTTACCGTCACCATGGGCCCCAAGGGCCGCTACGTTGCGCTGCAGCGCACGTTCGGTGCTCCGACCATCACCAACGACGGCGTTTCCGTCGCCAAGGAGATCGAGCTCGAGGACAACATCGAGAACATGGGCGCTCAGCTGGTGAAGGAGGTTGCCACCAAGACCAACGACACCGTGGGTGACGGCACCACCACCGCAACTCTGCTCGCTCAGGCCATCGTCAACGACGGCCTGCGCAACGTCGCCGCTGGCGCCAACCCGCTGGCCATCCGTCGCGGCATCGACAAGGCCGTTAACGCCGCCGTCGCCGAGATGAAGAAGCAGGCCAAGCCGGTCGAGACCAAGGAGCAGATCGCTTCCGTCGGTACCATCTCCGCCGGTGACCCCGAGGTCGGCGAGAAGATCGCCGAGGCCATGGAGGTCGTGGGCAAGGACGGCGTCATCACCGTCGAGGATTCCCAGACGTTCGACCTCACCATCGACACCGTCGAGGGCATGCAGTTCGACAAGGGCTATGTCTCCGCTTACTTCGTCACGGATAACGACCGCATGGAGGCCGTGATGAAGGATCCGTACATCCTCATCACCGACCAGAAGATCTCCAGCGTTCAGGACATCATGCCCGTTCTCGAGGCTGTCCAGCGCGCTGGCCGTGGCCTGCTCATCATCGCTGAGGACATCGACGGCGAGGCTCTGCCTACCCTGGTCCTCAACAAGATCCGTGGCGCCCTCAACGTCTGCGCCGTCAAGGCCCCGGGCTACGGCGATCGCCGCAAGCGCATCCTCGAGGACATCGCCGTTCTCACCGGTGGCCAGGCTGCCCTGGACGAGCTGGGCGTGAAGGTCGCTGACATCACCGCCGATATGCTCGGTACCGCTAAGTCCGTCACCATCTCCAAGGACAACACCGTCGTCGTCGGCGGCGCTGGCTCCAAGGAGGCCATCGACGCTCGTATCGCTCAGATCAAGGGTGAGATGGAGAACACCACCTCTGACTTCGACCGTGAGAAGCTCCAGGAGCGCCTGGCCAAGCTCTCCGGTGGCGTTGCCGTCATCAAGGTCGGCGCTGCTACCGAGTCCGAGCTCAAGGAGATTAAGCATCGCGTCGAGGACGCCCTGCAGGCTACCCGCGCTGCTGTCGAGGAGGGCATCGTCGCCGGCGGTGGCGTCGCCTTCATGGACGCTGCTCCTGCGCTCGATGCCGTCGAGATCGACGACCCCGAGGAGAAGATCGGCGTCGACATCGTCAAGAAGGCTCTGACCGCTCCGGTCGCCACCATCGCCAAGAACGCTGGCTTTGAGGGCGCTGTCGTGGTCGACAAGGTCGCCGAGCTGCCCGCCGGCCAGGGTCTCAACTCTGCCAACGGCGAGTGGGGCGACATGATCGAGATGGGCGTCCTCGACCCCGTCAAGGTCAGCCGCGTCACCCTGCAGAACGCTGCTTCTGTCGCCAGCCTGATCCTCATCACCGAGGCCACCGTCTCCGATGTGCCCAAGAACACTCAGCTTGAGGACGCAATCGCTGCTGCTACCGCTGGTCAGCAGGGCGGCGGTATGTACTAAGGCCGACAAGGTCTAGAACTCCCACCGGGAATCCGGGGGCGTGACGGGGGCTTCTCTCCGGAACGTCCTCGGACATGCAAAGAGGCTCCTATTTGGCAAGGTGTTTTTTAGAATCCATTTTGCGCTCGGCCTCGAAGGCTTGCCTGTCCCAATCGAGCGGAAGTCCGGCCTCGACCCATGCCTCGTAGGCCCTCCTTATGGGCTTGAGCTCCCTTTGGCCCCTCTCCAGCATCGAGATGTACTTCTCGCTGGTTCCCAATATGGACGCCGCCCTCA
>NZ_JBCPDN010000025.1:0-26221 GCF_040915425.1 Collinsella aerofaciens
GGACCCGTACCCGTTCTGGCTGGATTAATGGATGGAAACGGGTGTTCTATCGGGACACACATTTTGTCCTATAAGCCCCGGCCCTTTTCTATGACTCCCTTCGCTATCCGTTACTGCTTATATTCCCGCCAGATCGCGTAGAGGTTCCGGGCAATGCCGGTCGCGTACATCGAGAGGCGCAGGATTTCAAGAAACAAGTTCATAGGCTTCACCCCAATCGGAGATCGGAGCGTTGCCCGCAGGCGGATTCCGCGGCAGACAAGATTTTACCCTATACGCCGCAGCGGGGGATATCTGACCCCAGTGTTAGAGTGGTGTCCATTTGCATGGATGACCGGGCATGATCGCGACATGTCCTGGAGTTGAAATGCCGCTGGGGATACGAGGGGGAGCCGGGGTCGGATGTTGGGGCTCAACGAAGCAAGTGGCGCTTCTGTCTTTTTGGGATCGGGGATGCGAATCAGCCTGCAGCAATGGGCCCAGCTCGATTCGGGGCGCAGTGAGTCCCGAATCGAGCGTTCCTGGCTGCCATGCATGTCAGGTGATGAAAGCCCACAGCGGCATCGCCTTACACGGCAACGGGGGCCTCTTTGGGGCGTCCCACCCTTGGTGCATCGGCGAGTCGTGCCTCGATGGAGGCTTTGGACATCATGTGCTTGGTGCCATCCTTCCATGAATCCAGCAGTCCTGCATTTAGCAGTTGTGACACCCGTGCTGAGCTAACACCGAGCATACGCGCGGCATCCACTGCGGTGACGGCGGGAATGTCGCCGAGTTCGCGGTTGACGGCTACAGCGATAATCTTGCCGCCGTGTCGCGGCTCATGTCCGAAGTCTGGCACGGGAAGTTCAATGCCGTCCGAATCAAAGAACTCGAATTCCCATACGTAAACCAGGTAAGACCTCCTCTAATAGCGAATAATACGAGGCGTGCTCCTAGAATATTCCGGTCGCATCGATGCAGCTGAGCATACCTATCTTAAAGCCTCGCGCGGACACGAATTGCTGTGCTGTCTGACATCATCGCATGGGGCCTTGCGGTGGTTAAAATGTGACCATAGAGGCAGTTTTAGCGAACCCCGCGGGAGTGACGCGTATGGACAACAACACGCTGCTGTTCCAGGACAAAGGTTCGGGTAGGTTTAAAGACGTCAAGATCTACCTTAACCGCATCGAGGTGCTCAAGAAGGGCACTTTTGGTGGCAAGCACACCGAGATTGTTTATCTTAAGGACATTACGGGGGTCAGCAGGATCAAGGGCCGCGACGTTTTCCTACGTAACAGGCTGTTGACTGCCTGTGTCTTTAGTCTGAGCAGCCGCTCCCAAGCTCAGGAGTTCGTGAATGCGCTGAACATGGTGATGTAGCCGATAACGGTGTTCGGGCTAAGGTAAAAATCGGGGCGCAGAACGGTATTCTGCGCCCCCCCAATTGAGTCGATGTGTCTAAAAGGCGGGCTTGCCTATTCGCTGTCGTCCCCAACGTTTTCGCGGTCATTGGCAAGCATCGCCGCGCCGGCGACCGTTGTCGCCACGGCGGCGGCAGCGAGCCCGGCGGCAACGCCAGAGCCGTCGCCCGTGTCGGCGAGTTTTCCGGTCGAGCCCTTGCTCTTGTTGCCGCCGCCGTTCTTGTCGGCGCCGTCTGCGTTGGAACTCGTGCCGCTACCGGTGCCGCCTGCACTGCCCGAGGCCGCTACGGTAAAGCTTGCGGCTCCATCGCTGGCGAGCGTGTAGTTTTGCGCCGCGTCGCCCAACAGACCTTTCGCACGCACCCAATACGTCCCCGCGGCAAATGCCTCGCCCTCGGCCATTGCCGTGCCCGGAGCGCCGTCCGCGTCGTGCACAAACTCGAGCTGGGCGGTGCAGGCGTCGGTTTCGAGCTTGCCCTCGAGTGATGCCGCAATCTTGGCGCGCACGTCTTCGCCGGCCTTAAGGCCTTCGAGTCCCTCAAAATGGGGCGTCAGCGCGAGCGGATCGATATCGATGGGCACAGAGCCCTGCAGCCCCGTAACGGTCTCGTTGCCCAGGGCGTCGACATCCACGTATTCAATGGCAAACGCATGGCCCGAAGCTGTCGCGTTGAGCGCGTTGCTGCTGTCGGCAAGGCGGAAATGACCCTCGCCAACGGTCTTGCCATCCTGGAATGAGGCATCGCTCAGCGAGTCGCCGTACGTCATGCGCATGCGGGTCGGGAGATAGTACGGGAGATAGTACGAAGCCGTCTGCTTGTGCTCCGTATCGTAATTGCGCTGATAGATGCTCCGGGCCAGCGCCGCATCAACAAAGTCGGATGCGATGATGCCAATGTGCTTGAGGTAATCTGACTTTGTATCCTCGATGCCGCTGGGATTGATGTACGGGCTCTTATACAGATGCTCGTTGACTACTCGTGCCGAGGTAAAAGGATTGCCTCCGTGCGACAAGCCCGTGCAGCTGGTGTAGTTGATAGACCAGCAACGCTCCAGGACTTTCTCCTTGGCCCCGTTATCGTCCTCGACATCTACCTCGTTGCGCGTGCGCCCGGACGTTTCCTTCAGCGCATTATCGACCCAGCTGAGCTTGTCGGTTCCCGTGAGTTTGTACTTGTCCTGGGCGTATACCTTGGTGCAATAGGGCTCTTTATCGCCTGTTTCCCCCGCGGCTTCAAAGCCCCGCGCGTCTTGGACGAGACACATAGTGGCGCTGTCGGAGTGAGCCTTGATCTTGTCATCCCATTCGGTAAGGTCGAGGCCCCACGTGTGGCCGCTTACACTGTTGCCGGCGAGCCTAAATCGACGCAGCAGAACGATCTTTCCGCGCACCTCGTGTAGCGTGGGGATTCGGCTCGACGTATAGAACAGTTTGGGGTTGTCGTCCAAAACCTTGGCGAAAGCCGTCGTAACACTTTCGTCGGTAGCCTCGTCGTTGCCTCGTGATACAAGCATGATGAGCGCTTCTGTCGGGTTTTCGTTCAAAAACGTTTTAAAGTACCCGATGACATCGGAGAGATGCAGATAGTCCCCGTCTTTTTTGAATAGGTAGAAATCCCCGTGGCAGATGCCAGGGTTGTCGCCCTTTCCGAGCCGGATATCAAAATAGCGAATGCCTTCGAGCAACTGCGTGGGAATGTAATCCTGCTGGCATTTTACTTGCGAGGATTGGGGCTCGGTGTCGTTGTCCACGCTACAGGTGCCCGAATCGTGCGTACCCGGGATGCTCAGCTCGTCGAGGAACTTGTTGTCGTCGACGTATTTCATCCAACATGGCCCATCGACGTAGCTGCTGTACGTGATCCAGTCGAGGCTGCTAACCGTGGCATCGTTCTTTTTCATGTCGTAACCGATAAGTTCGAGCTCCCACGGAATGCTCTTACTCTTATGGCAGATCTTATTGTTGTCCTGGTCTTCGCCGTTCGATTCTATTGCCAGGTACTTAATGTCTTTTTTCTCGGTTTCTTTCTCGACCGTGCGGTCTCGGATGATATAGGTTCCGTTTGATTGCCGCTCGAACGCAAAAGCGCGGCTGGGCTTGTTGTCATACTCGCCGCTCCATACGTGGATGACCTTTCCGTCTTTGTCCGAGTCGCCATCGACCGACCAAATGCTGTAGCCCGTCTTTTTATGCTCTTCGAAATTGAGCAAGGTGCGGATAGCATACCAGTTTGTATCGTCATTCTTGGTCGTTACGTTCTCAAGGATGAGCTTGCTGGACGTGCCGTCATTAAACAGATGGCAGACGTTGCCGATGACGTTGCCGTCTTCGTTAACGCTTGCGGTACGAAAATAGCCCGCGGGGCGAAGGCGAATGACGAAATTGTCGAGGCTGACTGCTGGCCCGGCCGTGCTGTCCGCAAAGGCTGCCCGCGGGCTAATGCCCAGCATGGCGGTTTCGGGCAGGCTTGCAAGTGGCGACAACGCCGCGAGTCCAAGGCCCAACGTAAATGCTCGGCGGCTGATGGCGCGGTGTTCGGTCATAACTTCTCCATTCGTAGAGTGCGGTTATGCGATAGTTTTGGTCACTATACTGCTCAGATGTTTAAAGATGCTGGTTTAATTGTCTGCGCGGCGCAATAAATCGGCGGGCGGACGTGTTGGGGTGCTTGTCGTTTTCGTACTGTTGCTACATTTGGAGCGGTTCCGGCGTCCGGCATCCTCGCGTTCGTTGGCTACCGGCATAAGAAAGGGAGGGTCGGTTTACCGGCCCTCCCTGGGTACGAAGCGCTGGGGTACCGTCGCTTGTTTGCACTGCGCCCGTGTTTCCCGCTGCGCTCGCCAGTCGCTTAACGCTTGATCTCGATATCGTCGAGCTTGACGTCCATGGCCTCGGTCTTGGCCTCGGCGATGTCATCGGCAAATTCCAGGGACTTCATCATGGTCTCGACGGCGTCCTTGTGCTCCTCGACGTTGTCGATGCGCACATACACGCTGCCACCGTCAACGTCGGTGAAGTACTCGGTCGTCACGCCGCCCGAGTGCGTAAAGTAGGCGCTGCGCCAGGTCTTGCCGTTGTACTTAACGGGATCGCTCTCGGTCCATCCGGAGTTGGCATTCCACTTTGCCTCGTAGTCGAACAGTTCATCGGCGTTCTTGTCAGAGTCGAAGACGGGGATGAAGCGATCGCTGGCGTGCTCGCTCTCGGTGAACTTAAACTGGGCCCTGTCGGCGGTGTCGCCTGCGACGTCGGTGATCTCGACGCCCTCGGGGACCTCGACCTTAAACCAAATGAAGTCGGTCCTCATATCCACGGCTGGCTTTTCTGCTCCACCGCCACCGCCACTTCCGGTAGCGCCGCCGCTGCCACCGCAGCCCACCAGGGCAACTGCGGCAAAGAGGCTTATGCAGAGGGTGAGAATCGCAAAGGCCTTCTTTTTCATGGTCGTGTCCTCCTCGATCTGTAATCGCCCATGGATTACCTGCCTTTACTGTACGCGCGAGCGGCTCCTTCGGGTGGGCCATGTGTCCCATTCTGGGGGCCGGATTTGCGCCGTTAAGTGGCAATATGTCCGGGCGCAAAAGAGGGGAGGGCCGGTGCTGCCGGCTCTCCCCGGGGTGAGGTGCCCGTTGTTTTAAAGGAGCGCGTGTACGCGGGCGTTGCCCCAACAGGTTCCTTGTTTATAGATATGCCCCAGTTTGTGACGTCCGGAAGTCCCGAAAGGTGAGCCATGTGTCCCATGTTTGCGTTGGCATGGTCTATCGTGTGCCATAGAAATCCGCGATGGCCAGGTGCGCTGACGCTCGAGTACTTATGGGCTAGACTTAGCACCATTATGTGATCGATGCGGTCGGTCGGTGGTTGCCACCCGACCGATGTATATGACTTGAAGGTGCGTGCGTATGAGCCAAGAGATGATGGACAAGACCTGCCGCGGGTTTGCCGAGGCGCTTGCCGCGCGCGAGCCGGTTCCCGGCGGTGGCAGCGCGAGCGCCTTTGTGGGCGCGCTGGGCGCCTCGCTGTGCGGAATGGTTGCCCGCTACGGTGCGACAAACCCCGCGTTTGCCGATCGCGCAGACGATCTGACGCGCGCGTTTGCCCAGGCGGATGAGTTGGCGCAGGAACTTGTGGGTCTGGTTGCCGAGGACGTTCGTGCCTACGGGCAGGTGTCCGCGGCGTACGGTATTCCGCGTGACGATCCGGCTCGAGCGACCGCGATTCAGGATGCGCTGCATGTGGCCGCTATGCCGCCGTATCGCATTATGGATGCCTGCGGGCGTGCGCTGGCGCTGCTCGAGGACATGGCCGACAAGGGCTCGCGTCAGCTGCTGTCCGATGTGGCGTGCGGCGCCGTGTTCTGCCGTGCTGCTATGCAGGGCGCGAGTTTGACGCTCTTTGCGAACACCACGTCTATGAAAGATCGCGCTCGTGCTGAGGAGCTCGAGACGGCGTGTGATGAGTTGCTCGACACATGGTTGCCGCGCGCCGATGCGCTGGCGCGCCGCGCCTCCGACGCTGCGAGGAAGAGAGGATAGCCATGGCTGAACTGCTGAAGGGTGCTCCCGTTGCTCGCGCTTTGACCGAGGAGCTCGTTGCTCGCTGCGTTGCTTTGCGCGAACGCGGCGTTGTGCCGACGCTGGCCATTGTTCGTGTGGGCGAGCGCGAGGACGACCTGTCCTATGAGCGTGGCGCTCTTAAACGCTGCGAAAAGGTTGGCATCGAGGCTCGTCGCGTTTTGCTTCCTGCCGACGTCTCGCAGGACGAGCTGCTGGCGGCTATCGAGGGCATTAATGCCGACTTGGCTGTTCATGGCTGTCTGATGTTCCGCCCGCTGCCCGCCGGCCTTGACGAGAACGCCGTCGCCGCAGCGCTCGATCCCGCCAAGGACGTTGACTCCATGACGCCGGCTTCGCTGCTCACCACGCTTTCGGGACGCGGCGAGGGTTTTGCCCCCTGCACAGCCGAAGCCGCGCTTGCTTTGCTGGATCATTACGGTGTTGAGCTGGATGGGGCCAAGGTCGCGGTCGTTGGTCGGTCGCTGGTGATTGGCCGTCCCGTTGCCGCCATGCTTACGGCTCTCAATGCCACGGTGACGACGTGCCATACGCATACGCGCGACCTTGCTGCCGAGTGCCGTGCGGCTGACATTGTGGTTGCCGCCGTTGGACGCGCGCGTACGATTGGCGCGGATGCCGTTCGCGAGGGCCAGACGATCATCGATGTTGGCATTAACTGGGATGAGGACGCTGGCAAGCTGGTGGGTGACGTCGATTTTGATGCTGCGGAGCCGGTCGTTAACGCCATCACGCCCGTGCCGGGCGGCGTGGGGGCTGTGACCACCGCGATTCTCGCCAAACACGTGATTGAGGCGGCGGAGCGTGCATCGAAATAGGTGTTTTGGGCTGCTTGAGGGGTTAGCTATATACCACGTGGTCAAAAAATGCCAAATATGAGTACTGCTGTCAAGATGGTCACATATGTTTTATGACATTTGGGCTTCCTAGCGATATCCATTATCGTTAGGAAGCCCATTTTATTGAACCTATGGGGAATAACGCGGTCTCGCTTTTGGACAAATAGGGATTTTCGGCACTCATTACAAGGAAATTTGCTGCTACTAAATTGGTGACAGTACTCATATTTGGCATTTTTTGACCACAGAGGTCCCGAGGGGGTCTCGAGGGGCCGTGGTTTCGCCCTTTCTGCGCCGAAGCGATACACTGTTATCGTTTGATTTCTTCACTCAAGGAGGATGCGCATGCCGTGCACAACGATTCTGGTCGGTAAAAACGCAAGCTACGACGGGTCGACCCTGGTCGCGCGTAACGAGGACTCGTCCAACGGGGTGTTTGAGCCCAAGCGTATGCGCGTGGTGCATCCCGACGAGCAGCCGCGCGTCTACACGAGCGTCCTGAGTCACCTGACCGTTGAGCTGCCCGATAATCCCATGCGCTACACGAGCGTCCCCGATGTTGTTCCGGGCCACGGCATCTGGGCCGAGGCCGGTTTCAACGAGCTCAATGTGGGCATGTCCGCAACCGAGACGCTCACTACCAACGAGCGCGTTCGCGGCGCCGATCCGCTCGTGGACTACGTGCCCGCCAAGGGCAACGAGGGTGAGGACGGCTATGTGCCGGCGCAGCCTGGTGGCCTGGGCGAGGAGGACATGGTGACCCTGGTCCTGCCCTACGCCAAGTCCGCCCGCGACGGCGTTCGTATCCTGGGCGACCTGCTCGAGCGCTACGGCACCTACGAGAACAACGGCATCGCCTTTAGCGATGTGGACGAGATCTGGTGGCTCGAGACCATCGGCGGCCACCACTGGATCGCCAAGCGCGTGCCCGATGACGCCTACGTGACCATGCCCAACCAGCTGGGTATCGACAGCTTTGACCTGGATGACGCCGAGGGCGCCCAGACCGACCACATGTGCTCGTCCGACCTGCGCTCCTGGATGGCCGAGTGGCATCTGGACCTGACGCTGGGCGTCGAGGGCGACGGTCCGGCGACGGTCTTTAACCCGCGCGAGGCCTTTGGCTCGCACAGCGACAGCGACCATGTCTACAACACGCCGCGCGCCTGGTACATGCAGCGCTGCCTCAACCCCAGCGACGTGTGGGATGGCCCCGACGCCGACTACACGCCCGAGAGCGACGATATCCCCTGGAGCCGCGTGCCCGAGCGCAAGGTGACCATCGAGGACATCAAGTACGTGCTCTCGAGCCACTACCAGGGCACGGAGTACGACTGCTACGGCAGCAAGGGCACGCCCGCTACGCGTGGCGCCTATCGCCCCATCGGCATCAACCGCAACAGCCAGCTCGCCGTGTTGCAGCTGCGCCCCTATGCACAGCCGGCGTATCGCGCCGTGCAGTGGATGGCCTTTGGTTCCAACTCGTTTAACGCGCTGGTTCCGCTGTACGCCAACGTCGAGACCATGCCCGAGTACTATGCCGACACGCAGGCTCGCGTAACGTCCGAAAACTTCTACTGGGCCAACCGCCTGATCGGCGCCCTGGCTGACGTCCGTTTCCATGAGTGCGGCCGCGCGGTCGAGGATTATCAGGAGAAGGTCGGTGGCATGGGCCACAAGCAGATCCATGACGTCGACGCTGCCGTAGCCGCTCTGCCCGAGGTCGAGGTGCCTGCCGAGCTTGCACGCGCCAACGAGGCCTTTGCCGAGCGTGTTCGCGTGGAGACCGATGCCCTGCTGGGCAAGGTGCTTTACACCACGAGCTGCGCCATGAAGAACTCTTTCGCGATGAACGACAACGTGAGGTAGGGATTTCCCGTCGATCGAATAGCGCTAAAACGCTTTGTCGCTTTCACTCAATCTTGGGTACAAGAACGCCAATGCAGTTGTTTGTGATTGGAGACAACCATGGTTATGAAACTCGATCAGCTTGTTAACGGCGCCATTAACGTGGGCTTTGGCGCTGCCGCCGTTGCCGTCGAGGGCAGCAAGAAGGTTCTCGACGACCTTAATACCAAGGGCGAGCAGGTTCGCAAGGACACCGCCACCCCCGATATCGCCCGCAGTGTGTCCGACATGTTCGAGCAGGCCGGCGGCACCATCTCCGACCTGACCGAGCGCTTGGGCATGCAGGGCGAGACCGCGGCCCAGCGCGTGCTTGACGAGCTCATCCTTGCCCGGGTCTGCGTCATGACCGCCCCCGAGCGCACGGCCTTCCTGGCCCATGTGCGCGACATCGTCGATTCGGTCGAGGACAACGTGACCTCGGTGCCCGTCGAGTCCGTTGAGCCCGACGATGCGAAGGATACCGAAGAGGCTGAGTAGCAGCGCAGATGGCAGATTCCACCACCGATTACAACAATCTAGATCCTCTGGGTAACGAGGCGGCGGTTGTCGATGAGGTCGACGCCGTCGTCTCGGGCGCTCGCAAGAAGCCACGCGCTGTCGATATGGTGCCCGAGGAGCCCGACGCGATGGCGCCGGACGAGGAATACCAGCTCACGCCGGCGGGTCGTCGCGAACGCATCGGGCAGATTGTTCGCCTGGTCAAAAAGTACCGCGTGTGGGATAACCTCACGCCGGTTCGTTTGCGCCGCCTGCTCGAGGAACTCGGCCCCATGTTCGTCAAGATGGGGCAGATTCTGGCCAACCGGTCCGAGATTCTGCCGCAACGCTTTTGCGACGAGCTGCGTCGTCTGCGCTCCGACGTGGAGCCTGTGCCGTACGAGGTCGTACTCAGTTGTCTGGAAGAAGAATACGGCCTGCGCCTGGGGGAGATGTTCGATGCGATCGACCCCAACCCGCTTGGTAGCGCATCGCTCGCGCAGGTGCACCGCGCTCGTCTGGTGACGGGCGAGGACGTGGCCGTCAAGGTGCAGCGCCCCGGTGCGCAGCAGGTTATGGCACAGGACATCGATATCATCCGCTCGGTGGTGCGTATCGTTTCCAAGTTCGTCAACACCGATCAATTCGTTGACCTGCACGGCGTGGTCGAGGAGCTGTGGACCTCGTTTCGCGAGGAGACCAACTTTTTGGCCGAGGCCAAAAACCTCAACGATTTCTATGAGTTCCATAAGAGCGTCCATGGCGTGTCGTGTCCCAAATCCTACCTGGACCTTTGCACCGAGCATGTTGTGGTCATGGACTACATTGACGGCATCTCGATTGCCGATCCCAAACGACTGGCAGCCGAGGGTTATGACTTGGAAAAGATTGGCGCCGCGATCGTCGAGGACTATTCGACGCAGGTGCTCGACGACGGCTTTTTCCATGCCGACCCGCATGCGGGAAATATCATCCTCAAGGACGGCATCGTTTACTTTATCGACTTGGGCATGGTCGGACGCATGTCGAGCCACGACCGCGGTATCGTCAAGGATATGATCTTTGCCGTGGCCGAGGGCGATGTGCCAAAGCTCAAGGATTCGCTCATGCGCTTCGCCGTGACGCGTGGCGACTCGGCTGAGCTCGATCATTCGGCCTTTTTGTCCGATTTGGACTTTATCGTGGCTGACTTTGCGGGCCTTGACCTTAAGGACCTGGATATCGGTGAGTTTTTGACCTCGCTGTTAAACCTCGCGCGCAAAAATGACGTTGAGCTGCCGAGCGTGGTGACAATGTTCGCCCGCGGCATGGTGACGCTTGAGGGCCTGTTGACCGAGTACATGCCTAACGTCAACATGATCCAGATCATCCAGACGCACATCAAAAACGAGAAGAGCACCTACGCCCGCATGCGCGAGATGAGCCGCGACTTTGCAGCGAGCAGTTATCGCGCGGCGAAGGGCTCGCTCGAGGCGGCCGAGTATCTGGGCTTGGCTTCGCGCATGCTCACACGCGGCCAGCTTAAGGTGAACACGCAGATCATGAGCAGCGATAAGGCGCTGCGACAGCTAGGTGGGATTATCGACCGCATGTCGATGGCAATTGTGATCGCCGGTCTGTTTATCGGCTCGTCGGTGGTGTACTACGCGCGCATCGAGCCGGTTGTGTTTGGTATCCCGGTCATTGGCTTTATGGGCTACGTGAGCGCGCTGGTGCTGGCGCTTATGCTGGGCCGCAATATCTGGCTCAACAGTCACGGCGGCAAGCACTAGAGGCTGCGGCCGTCACCGCATTTTCCTATCGCAAACAATAGCTTTTACCTTGGGCTTCGCCTGCGTGCGAGGCCCTTTTGCGTGATACCATTTTGACGGTAATAATCGATGGCCTAGATGGTGGTGCGGAGACGCACGAATGCGCGGTTATCCTGCGCATTTGGGAGAATCGGGGTGCAAGTCCCCGGCTGTACCAGTAACCGTAATTCCTCTTGGCTCGGGATGCTCGCGTCGCAGATCGGACGACGTGCCCGAGTCGTTAAGGTTAAGTCGGATCGCCTCCCGTCTTGCATGCGGCTGCGGCTTTTGCCGCCGGTGTGCATAGGGCTCTGGAGGGAAGGGGGTCCCGATGGGGGAACTCGAGCGCAACATGCGCGATGACGTGGGGCAGTCTCAAGGCAACGCTCCAAGTACAGACAGTAGGAGACAAATGGATATGTTTGAGGACGAGCGCCAGCGCGTCTCGCATCGCCGTGGCGCGATTGCACGCGGTGTAGCCAAGCGCGGCCTGGTGGCATTCCTGGCCTTCGCGATGGCCTTTGGCACCACGCCGGCTCAGCTGTGGGCCGAGGGCGCCGAGGGCATTGCCGAGGCTGTGGCTCAGGCTGCGACGCCGAGTGAGGGCACGGGGGCCACGGACGGTGCTGCCGACCAGGGCAAGGCCGGGGTTTCGGATTCTGGGAGCGCGCCTGCAGCTAGTGCCGCCACTACAGAGGCAGCAACTGGCGACGAAGGCTCGGCGACGGGGGAGAGCCCTGCCACGAGCGAGCAGTCTTCGACGGCATCCGCTGGCCAAGCGGGATCTGCCGCCGCGGCTACCGTTCAGGCAGAGAACCCGACAGAAACCGGCGATGTCGCCAAGAAGCAGGTCGAGGTCTCGTTCTCGATTATCGGCACCGATGCTGACGGCAAGGCTCAGACCTGGGTGGCACCTACGCAGCTCAAGCTCGACGAGGGCGCGACGGCTGCGGATGCCTTCATTAAGCTGCAGGAGAAGACGGGCTTCAAGGCGAAGTACGAACCGAACACGGCATACGGTTTCTACCTCGAAAGCATCACATCCCCGAGCGATGGTCGCACGCTTGCCTACGATCCGACGACTTATGCCTTCTGGCAGCTGTTCGTCGACGGCGCGTCTTCCTCGGTTGGCGCGAGCAGCGTCAAGCTCACCCAGGGGCAGAAGATTGAGTTTGCCTATACGGCTGGTAGCTCGTCCCCTGTCGTTAAAGACCAGGTTGCCGCAAATGTGACCGTCATTGGTCGCGATGCCCAGGGCAAGACTCAGGCTTGGGTCGATAATGCGCAGTATGTGGTGACGTCCGGTTCGAGCGCGCTTGATCTTACGAAGGTCGCACTCGAGGCGAACGACATTGACGCCGTTGCTGCGGGCTCCTTCATTCTGAGCCTTAAGTACAACGGTGTTGAGCTGGGTACGCCCCAAGATTATTCGACCTATTGGCAGCTGTTCATCAACGGCAAGTCGAGTGACTATACGGCGGACAATGTCACCATCCATGCCGGCGATACCGTCACGTGGTTCTACGGTGGCTGGGGCGACCAGTTGCCGTCCGATTCTGTCCATGCTTCTGTTCAGGTTCTCGGTAAGGACAAGGACGGCAAGCAGCAGGTTTGGGCTTCGACGGGTCAGACGAGTCTCAAGGCAGGCTCCACTGCCAAGGATCTCCTTGAGCAGGTCGGCCTTACTCTCGATGCTGGCGAATCGTCTTGGGGCTGGTTCCTCAGCGGCATTTATTCGCCCTTCGATGGTAAGTCCTATTGTGGCTATGATGCTGCGACCAATAGCTATTGGCGCTTCTACGTAAATGGCAAGTTCGCCGACGTTGGCGCCGGTGCCTACGAGCTCCATGAGGGCGATGCCGTCACCTTTATGTATGGTGCTGACGCCGATGCCCTTCCTGGCCAGGTTCTTGGGTCTGTCGATGTTATCGGTCCCGATGTCAACGGGAACAATACGCGTTGGGGCACGGCAAGCAATGTTTCTCTGCCCGAAGGCTCCACGGCCCAGAACCTTATTGAGGCAGTTCTGAAGGCCAAGGGCGTTGCATACAACGGCTCCCAGAGTGGTGAGTACTGGTTCCTGAATTCCATTACTTCGCCGTTCGATCACAAGCCGTATGGTTGGGATGCTGCGACCAATAAATATTGGCATCTGTATATCAACGGAGAGCCCTCCTTACTCTGCGCCAATCAGATTACGCTCCAGAGCGGCGATAAGGTCACGCTTGCCTATACCACCGATAATTCGCCCATGCCCGATCCCGACAAGATTGTCGTGGATCCGAGCGCGACGACTCCTGATTGGGATGTCGAGTGGGCCGGCTACGGCAACAGTGGCAACGGTTCGACCGTAACGGATGCCAAGACGCCTGCGCAGGCCGCCGGTCTTAAGTGGGCCTTCGATTGGAAGGCCGAGTCTGGTCAGCAGTATGCCAACTGCAGCGAGCCTGTCATCGCTAACGGCTTTGTGTACATCGCGACCGAGAACGAGCTCATTAAGATCGATTCGTCCACGGGCAAAAAGGTTGCCTCTGCGCCGTTGCCTCCAAGGTGAGCTATACCTCTCGTCCGATCTATACCAATGGCCTTATCATCGTTCCGCTCAACGGCGGTGCGGTCCAGGCGATTACTGCAGACAAGCTGATCTGCAAGTGGCTGACGCCTGGTTTGACGGACTTGACGCAGAGCTCCTGCACCGTCGTTTCGGACGGCGAGTACGTCTATGTAGGCTCGGTCGATATTTCGTATGACGAGAATTACAACGCGACCTACGGCAACGGCTCCTTTGCGCGCATTAAGATTGCCACGGGCGAAGTTTCTTGGCAGAACATCGACCCTGCCGAGGGCTATTACTGGACTGGTGCGGCTTTGACGGATAAGTATGCCATCGTTCCTACGAGCGCGGGTACGCTTAAGTGCATTGATAAGACGACGGGCGATGTCGTTTCGACCATGAAGCTCGGCGCTCTCGCGAACGCCGACTGTGTCGCCGATCCGTCCAATGGTTCGACCTTCTATCAGATGACGCACGATGGAAAGCTCCATGTGATTTCGCTTTCGGCGAAGGGCGTACTGAGCGAGCAGAAGACGGTTGATCTGGGCCTTACGAATAATCTGAGCGCCCCTGCGGTGTCTGGTGACAATCTGATTGTCGGCGGACAGACGGCTACGGGCTCTGCTCTGGCTCTCTATAACCTGAAGACGGGTAAGACCACGATGGTCGCTGCTGCCGACGGCAAGGCGCTGCCGGCTGGTCTCAACGGTATTGCTGCTACTCCGTTGGTGAGTGTTCAGGGCGGCAAGACCTATGTGTACTTCACCGTTAACAGCGCGGATAGCAAGGATTACGTCAACTACTCTGCTGGTGGTGGCGTGTATCGCTATACGCTCGGCGATGCAGAGGCGACGCAGATTTATGATGCGGCTGGCCATTACCAGTACTGTGACTCTCCGGTCATTGCCGATGCTTCTGGCAATCTCTACTACATTAATGATTCGGGCACGCTGTTTAAACTTGGAGCTGTCGAGTCTTGGACGGTTGCCTTTAACTCCAACGGCGGGTCTGCTTGCGACACTAAGTTTGTTGCTACGGCCGATGGCAAGCTGGTCAAGCCGGCCGACCCGACGCGCGATGGCTACACTTTCGGCGGTTGGTATACCGATGAGGCTTGCACGCAGGCGTATGACTTTAGCACGCCGGTGACGGCCGATCTGACGCTGTATGCCAAGTGGACCAAGAATGCCGTTAACCCTGGCGGTAATGGCGGCGCTGGTTCGAATGGCGGCGGCGGTTCTGGTACCGGTACTGGTTCCGGCACTGGCGCTGGCACTGGCACGGGTTCCGGCTCCGGCTCGAAGGGCGGCGCTGTCGCCCCGGGTCATAAGCCGACGACCAAGACGACGGTGTCGACCAAGACCGAGACCAAGGACAACAAGTCCGACAAGAAGGACTCCGATAAGTCCGATAAGAAGGACGAGAAGAAGTCTGACAAGAAGTCTGACAAGAAGGACAGCAAGTCCGACAAGAAGTCCGATTCCAAGTCCGATACGGGTGCTGCTTCTACGACCACTGCTAAGAAGTCCTCTAGTGCTTCCGAGCAGGAGACTGGCACCAACCCGCTCGCCATTGTTGGCGTTGCCGCCGGCGTCATCGGTCTCGCCATCGTCGGCGTGTTCGTGTTCACCAAACGTCGGTAGGTGAGGGTTGTGTCCAATAAATCCAAGGACGCTGACCCCAAGCAACCAGATTCCTCGTTCATTCAGTTCGACGATGCAAAGCAACAGGGCGCCGCTTCGGCGGCGTCCGCCTCTCGTCGCAAGGCGCTCCTTGGCGTTCTTGCTGCCGCGTGCACCATTCTGATCGTCGTCTCGCTGGGCTTCGTCCATCCTTCCGAGAGCGGCGCCTGGTCCATTGACTGGATCGTTCAGACCGTGACGGGGGAGAGCGTCGTCGCCAAGGACACCAAGGGATCTGGCTCGTCTGCCGCTTCGGGCGAGGCTAGTTCCAAGGATTCCAAATCTTCGAATGATGCAAAAGACGAGCCCAAGGGTTCGAACGACGCCAAGGACGATTCCGAGTCTTCAAACAAGGAATCGGACAAAAACTCGGATAGCAAGAAGTCCGAGGACCGGGGCGGCAAGAAGTCTGGCGATAAATCCGCTGCCCAAAATACGGGAGCCGGTGATACTTCCAATGCGTCTGGCGGTGCTTCTTCGGGCGGTGGCCAGTCGTCTGATGGAGCCTCATCCTCTAATGGTGGAAACGCCTCCTCGGGCAGCCAAAGCGGCTCACAGGAGTCCAACTACGTTACGGTGACGGTTTCGGTCACATCGAGCGCTGTGGGCAATCCCGTGTCCTCTGGCGGCACCTTTACCTTTAACGAAGGCGCTACCGTTTACGATGCCCTGTGCGCGCTAGGCCTTTCTGTCAACGCACACGGCTCGTCGTACGGCACGTATGTTTCCGCGATTGGTGGTTTGGCCGAGAAACAGTACGGCGGCACGAGCGGGTGGATGTACTCCGTCAACGGCACAACGCCCATGACGGCCTGTAGTAACTACGTTCTCTCAAACGGCGACAACGTAGTCTGGTATTACGTTACAGGCTAGAGGCCTCGACATAGCGCGCCAGACGGGCGGTTCGGACAAACATCCGGGCCGCCCGTTTTTCGTGCGAATGGGACTGGGTCGCCGGATCTCTCGGCAAACAAAAAACCGGTTGGAACGGGAATTCCAACCGGTTATACATTCAAGCAAATAGTGAATCGACTACGACCGTGCGCCCTCGAGGAAGAAGCGGCGGCTGAAGTAGTTGTACCAGGTGACCAAGAACGTGGCGATGGCCTTCATGGCCTGGTAGCCGATGCTCAAAAACGTGACGCCCACAAACATGTACAGGTCGTTGAGGCCCAGGCCGATCACCGACAGGATGGTGAAGATCGTGAACTCGCGCTTGCGGCTCATGCCTTCGCGGTGGTCGAACACGTACTTCATGCTGAGCCAGTAGTTGACCACGACGGACGTGATAAACGAAACCGTGGTGCTCATCAAAAAGTCGAGGTGGAACAGCTCGACGAGCGCAATGAGCATGCCCCAGTCGATGCCAAAGGAGATAAGACCCACGACGGCAAACTTGAGGAACTGCTTGGTATGAGGTTGTGCCAGCGCCTTGCGCACGTAATCACATCCAATGCGTTGATGAATCGAGCAGAGGATACTTTAGAGCTTTTACAAGGGAAACGTAAGGTCTTTGCCAATAACTATATGAACTCGCCAAATTTTCAAGAGCTAATCCGCAAACGTTAAAAATTTGCCCGTAAACGAGCGACACCCACGGACGATACTGCGCTGAGTGCGCGTCGTCCGTGGGCGCCGTAATGCTGCAGGGGTTTCGAGCTATTTTGTCTCGTCGCCCTCCAGGAAGATTTTTCGGGTCACAAAGTTGTAGACCATGACAAGCGCGGTGGCACAAATCTTGGCGATATTGGCCTCGAGCCCCAGACCGGCGTTGAGCGCCAGCACGATGCCGTCGTTGAGCACCAAACCGATCACGGACAGCACGACAAAGATGATGAACTCGCGGCGGCGGCTCATGCCTTCCTTGTGCGCAAACACGTACTTCATGCTTGCGAGGTAGTTAAAGATGAGTGAGATGATAAAGCCGCTGGTGTTGGCGATTAGGATGTTGAGGCTGAGACCGTAGTGGAGCAGATTCATAATGCCAAAGTCGATAACCGTGGCAATGACACCGACGACGCCAAATTTCATGATCTGCGCAAGGAGCTTTTGCATGGTACCTGCCTTAGGGTGGCGCGGGGACGCCGTGGGGATGACAAACTCAGCAAGTTTAGCCAATCCCCGCGGGTGGTGCTAGGCGCGCTCCTCGATAGCACCGTTTCTATATGCATCGAGCAGCTGACGCAGGTCTTGGATTTGGCTGCGGATCTTGGCGCCAGTATCGGTGTCGCTCACCATGCGGCGACGGTCCGCTTGGTCAAAACGGTTGGTCTCGCTTTCGATGTCCACGTTGCGCGTGAGTGCCTCGGCAACCGTCGTAAAGGCCCGGTGCGACTTGAGGCGGCAGCCGCGCGAGCTCGAGATGAGCGTATAGCCGGCGATGCCCGTCTTGGGATGGTAAGCGCGGCAGAAGCCGCCATCGATGACCAGCAGCTTGCCCTCGGCGCGGATGGGCTGCTCGCCCTTGGTGGTTTTAACGGGCGTGTGGCCGTTGATGATGTGTCCGGTCGGCGAACATGCCATGGGCGCGACGCCAAACTCGCGCATGATGTCATCGCAGACCAAGGGCGACTTGGTAAGCGTAAAGTACGGATCCATCGGCTCGACCCAGGTGCTCTTATCGGCGATATAGGCGCGCTCAAAGGTACGCACCAGGCGTCCGCTGGCGGGTGAATTGAAGCCAATCCACAGGTACCACATCCAGTCGAGGGCATCGCGGTCGCCCACGCGCCACGCGCGGCGGGCGATGTGGTCGCAAAAATCGAGATAATCGCGGCCAGCGTGCCAGGTGCCCAGGCAGTTCATGCTGCTAAAGGTGCCGTCTTCGTTGAGCGGCACGCAGCCATGGAAGAGCAGGTTGCCGTTGGCGACCTTGTACATCGAGCCGTGGGTGTAGAGGAAATCGATATGGCGATGCAGGTGATCGGCGGTGACAAACTCTGACACGAGCTTGTCGATGATGTGCTGCTCCTGAGACGTGAGCGTGTAGGGGTCCGCCGGGTCGACGGTGGGGAAGTCGTTGGTCGTGAGCGGCCACACGCTGCCGTCGGCGAGCGTGACCGTGCCGGCGTCGTGGTCGATCTTGTCGAGCAGCAGGCGGTCGGTCATGTCGAACTCGGGATGGCGCTGGATAATCTGGCCCTCGAGCTTAAAGAGCAGCACGTTGATGGCCTTGATCAGCGGGGTGATGGACTCACCGGCGGTGTAGGTGGCATCGGCAAAGGCGACGAGCTCGCGCAGCGAGATACCGTAGTCGTTCTCGAGGATCTCGTAATTGTCGTAGCGCAGGTTGTTGCGCAGCACCGTGGCGATGCAGGCGGGCTCGCCGGCAGCGGCGCCCATCCACAGCAGGTCGTGGTTGCCCCACTGAATGTCGAGCGAATGATAGGTGAGCAGGCGGTCCATAATTTTGGCCGCGCCGCCGCCACGGTCGAAGATATCGCCCACCAGGTGCAGGTGGTCGACGGCCAGGCGCTTGATGAGCGAGGCGAGCGACTCGATAAAGTCGTCGGCGCTTGCGGTCTCTAGGATGGACTCCACGATGCGCTCGTGATAGCGCACACGATAGTTGTTCTCGTCCGGATGCGTGTGCAGCAACTCGTCGATGATGTAGGCGTAATCGCGCGGGATGGCCTTACGCACCTTGGAGCGCGTATAGCGGCTTGAAAGCGAGCGAGCGACCATGATGAGCTGGTCGAGCATTGTCTTGTACCAGGTGGGGGAGTCCTCGCGCCGGCTGCGGACCAGCTCGATCTTCTCGCGCGGGTAGTAGATGAGCGTGCACAGCTCGCCCTTTTCGTCAAAGGAGAGCGTGTCGCCAAAGATCTCGTCGACATGTTCGCGCACGACACCCGAGCAGTTGTTGAGGATGTGCATAAAGGCTTCGTACTCGCCGTGCACGTCGCTCATAAAATGCTCGGTGCCCTTGGGTAGGTTGAGGATGGCCGAGAGGTTGATAATTTCGGTAAATGCGGATTGTTCGGTGGGGAACTGTCTCGACAGCAGGCGCAGATACTTGAAGTCTTGCGGGTTGCGATCGAATGCGACCATGAAACACCTTCCGATGGGGCTGGTAAAACTGATAAACAGCGTCAAACGTTTACCAGTATGCGCCGCTTTTGTTTCGATTTTGCGCCAGCGGCTGAATTGTCGGATGAACGGTTTGGTAAATCGATTTAGTTGAGGTAGATATGGCGGTTGAGTGGAGACGACAGAGGGTGTTTTCTCAGATATTTTTGCGTGGGGCCGGTGGAGACGATGGTGGTAAAGATGTTCACTATTTTTGGTTCGATTTGGTAAATAGTGGACATATGTACCGCATGTAGGCTCACTGTGCGATAATTTGCGCAGCAATGAGTAAGGAGCCTCATATGAGTGATTTTGTCCTGACCTGTGAATCCGCCGCCGACCGAACCCGTGAGTTCTTTGAATCGCGCAATATTCCCGTCGCGTATTTTCATTACGAGATCGACGATGTTGTCTATACGGACGATCTGTATCAGTCGATTACGCCGGACGAGTTTTTTGCCCAGATTGCCGCGGGCGCCATGCCCAAGACGTCTCAGGTGAGCGTGGGCGAGTACGAGGAGTTTTGGGAGCCGTTTGTTGCCGAGGGTAAAGACGTGCTGCACCTGACGTTGTCGTCGGGTATTTCGGGCACATATGGATCGGCCTGCGTCGCGGCGCAGATGCTTGCGGATCGCTATCCCCAGGGCGGCAAGGTACGCGTCATCGATTCGCTGGGGGCGTCTTCGGGCTTTGGTCTGTTGCTGGAATATGCCGCCGACGTGCGCGATAGCGGGGCTTCACTCGACGAGACGGCCGCTTGGATCGAGGAGCATAAACTCAACCTGCACCACTGGTTCTTCTCGACCGATCTGTCGAGCTACCTGCGCGGCGGTCGCATTTCGGCCGCGAGCGCGATCATCGGCACGGCGCTCAAGATTTGCCCGCTTATGACGGTCGATTGCGAAGGTAAGCTGTCGCCACGTGAGAAGATTCGCACTAAGAAGCGAGCGATTTCCGAGATGGCTAAGACCATGATGGCACACGTACAGGACGGTGCAGATTATTCGGGTAAGTGCATCATGTCGCAGTCGGCGTGCCGCGAGGATGCCGAGGCGGTCGCGGCGCTGATTGAGGAACAGGTTCCGCAGCTTAAAGGCAAGATTGAGATCAATGACATCGGTACTCTGATTGGCTCGCATACCGGACCTGGTACGGTGGCGCTCTTCTTTATGGGCGACAAGCGCGTGGATTAATTTGCCCCATCACGTCGCTGCATGATTGCTCAAACGAAAACGGCCCGCCTCACGTTTGTGGGGCGGGCCAAGATGTTTTGCTAGCGTTTCTTTCCGCGGAAGAAAAAGCCGTGCAGTGACGGCTTGAGGCCGCGGTTGGCGCGATGCTCCTCGACGCGCTCGTGGATCGAAGCGACGCGCTCGATGACTTCGTCGGGAATCGGCACATCGGGATTCATGTTCTCGACTTGGCTGACCTCGGCGGCGGCGACCTGGTCGATAATGGGCACGTCGTCGCGCGAGATGACAGGTGTGGCGTCTTCCTTCATCTTGCGATAACGCTGCATCATGTCGGTCTGTAGCTGCTGGGCCGAAGGCGGTGTCCAGATGATGGCGTTGGCGCCGGCGGCGATGGTCTCGCGAATGCTCTCGGGCGTCTTGCCGCCCGGCGCGATAAGCGGCAGGTTGGGATAGTGCTCGCGCAGCTCGCGTAGGACCTGGGGCGTGTTCTTGCCGGCGGCGATGTTGAGAATCTTGGCTCCAGCGCGCACCTTGGCGTGGGCATCGTCGTCGCAGCGAACGACCGTGGCGATGACGGGGATGTCGGCGATGTTGGTGATGTGCTCGACCATCTCGGCAGTAGCGGGGGAGTTGACCACGCAGCCCGCCGCGCCCTGCATCTCGGAGACGGCTGCCATCTGCACGGAGCGCTTACCGGTCGTAGTTCCGCCACCCACGCCTACAAAGACCGGGCACTCGGCGACGGTCAGCAGCGCTTGCGTAATGGCGGGCTGCGGCGTGAAAGGGTAGACCGCAAAGACGGCGTCGGCGTTGGAGTTGCGGATAACCGCGACATCGGTGGTGTAAATGAGCGACTTGATGCGTCGGCCAAAGAGCGTGAAGCCGCTGGCCTCCTCGATCTCGTCGGGCATGCGAAGGGCAGCCTTGCGCAGGCGTCCGTCGATGGGCAGGGGCTCCATAGGGAGCAGGCCGTTGGGCGTGACGGCTACTTGGGGCTCGGTGAACTCGTCTGCAAGCTCGACCTCGGAAAAATCGACCGAGGCGACGATGTCCTTGTGCACCTCGGCGGGCACATCGATGGGAGCTTGGTCGTTTGCCGCCGCAGGCGTGTCGAAGGAGCTGGTGCCGACGAAGGCGTCGACGCGCTCATTTAGATCGTTGAGGGTATCCATGGAGGCTCGATTCTATGTGATAACGGCCGGCGCTATGCAGCCGGAATTGCGAATGCTAAATCGTTTGACGAGTTGATTTTTCCCCGCCGCGCCATCCGTTAGACCGAAGGGCCGGTGAACGTGAAGGAGCTGTGGTGGCGGGGATCGAGGTGCTATCTTGAAAGTCCCGTTTACAAGAGAGGTGACGCGGTATGGAATTTTCGGCAATGTTGGGCTCGATTGGCCTGTGTGTGGGCGCAATCGTTGCCGCCGCGGTCATCTACTTTGTGGTCACGGCCATTAAGGGCAAAAGGGCCGAACGCAAGGAGCGCGCGATGCTTAAACAGCATCGCGACCAGCAGGGCAAACGCGCACAGAGATAGCTTGTTGAGTTTTGGATCCGTGCGCTAGCTGCGTTTTCGGATCAGGGCAATGTAGAAGCCCTCAAAGTCGCGGCTAGGCGGAATGGTCAGCGTGCCGGGCATACCGTTGGCGACGGCCGAGACATGGCCGGCAGCGATGGCCTCGGTGAGGGCGTTGCTCTCGACGCGTGGCTCTTCGCCAGCTTCCTGGGCACGGTGCGCTTCGCTTTCGCTCGGCGTGCCGTCGAGGGGGATAAGCTCGCAGTCCATGTGCTTGTCGAGGGCCTCTTGCAGGGCGTCCTCGTTTTCCTGCGGCATGATCGAACAAGTGGAATAGACGAGCGTGCCGCCCGGCTTGAGGGCACCCATGGCGCGGTCCAGAAGCGCGCGCTGCGAGCGGGCGCACTTGCTCAGCAACTGCTCGGTCAGGCCGCGCAGGCTTTTCTCGTTGCCGCTGATGACGGTGCCCGTGCCGGTGCAGGGGGCGTCGAGCAGGATGCGGTCGAAGCGGAAGAACTCGTCGAGCTCGCGTGCGTCGATGCGCATGACGGGCACGTTTTTGGCACCCTGGCGATGGAGGTTTGATTCGAGCTTCTCGGCGCGGGGGATGTTCATCTCACAGGCGGTGAGGTGTGCCTGTCCCTGCGTGAGGGCGGCGATCTGCGTCGTCTTGCCGCCAGGGGCTGCGCACATGTCCAGGATGTCCTCGCCTGCCTGGGCGCCCAGGACCAACGGCGGCATCATGGATGACAGGCTCTGCAGGTAGATCTTGCCGTCGCGGTAGATGTCGAGGTCCCACAGATCGGAAACCTGGGCCTCGGGCAGGATAAAGGCGTCTGGGTACCAGGCGACGGGGTTGTGGGCGATGCCGGCTGCATCGAGCGCCGCAGCGATGTCCTCGGCGGTCGCCTTGAGCGTGTTGGCGCGCAGCGTGACCGGGCGTGCGGCTGCGGCACCGAAGCCCTCGATCATGAGGTGAGCATCGGCGGGCGCATAGGCGCCGGCGACCGTGTCGACCATAAAGCGCGGCAGGTCGGCGGCGCAGAGAAGGGCGGCAAGCTGGTCGGAAAGCTCGGTAGCAGCAAACTGCCTGAGCTTGAGCTCGGCCTTGACCTGCTTTTTCTGCTTACGACGACGCGGCTTGGACATCCGTCTTTCCTTCCCATTCCATTACATGTCGAGTGTTGTTTTTAGTACTGGCTCTCGTGCTTGCTAAAGAAGTCGAAGCGCGGGGGCAGCGGCTTCACGCGGTGCTCGCCGGGCTTCTCGCCCAGGCTCTCCACAAACTCGTCCGTGGAGGCAAAGATGTTATCCCAGCTAAAGAAGGCGACCGGATCGACGTCGAAGTACTCGCAGATGAGCTCGCAGCCGGCCGGCACAATACCGTGCATCAGGACGGTCGCCACGCGCAGCTCGGTAAAGGCGTCGACGAGGGCCTGCGTCATCGCGGCGTTTGCCTCATTACCCTCGAGCTTGTTGGCGGCCTTGGAGGCGTCGCTCCAGCGCTTGTTGGCGGCACGCAGGTAGTCGTCGCACACGGCGAGCGCGCGGTGCGTCTCGAACTTGTACATGGCCTGCTCAAAGGCGAGAGCTGCCTGCTGGGCGGCTTCGACCACGGTGTCAGAAGCGGCACCGGCGGGGATGCAGCCGTTGCGGTAGGGGCTCTCGTCGCCTTCCTTGATGGCAACGCCGTAGAAGCAGCTGCGGGCCAGGCGGTTGAAGACGCCGGTCAGCAGCGCGCTCTCCTTAAGGGCCGGATCGATAACGCGCTTGTCGTCGCAGGCGCGCACCTCGTTGCCGTCCTTGTCCTTGCCGGTCACACGCGTGTCGTATGCCTTGGGGCTAAAGCTCACCGGCTTTTCGGACAGGCCGAGCGACAGCCAGTGCGCGCGCATCTGCTCGCAGGTGTAGTGGTTGAGCAGGTCGTCTGCCGGCGGGGGAGGCGTCTGCGAGGACGAGCTGGCCTTTTTGCCCATGTAGAGCAGGTGGTAGCAGGCGCTGACGGTGCTCTGCGTGAGGTTCCAGCCCAGGGCCTCCCACATGGCGGTCTGCGCGATGCAGTAGAAGTAGATGTTGTCCTGACCGATAAACTGGTAAATCTGAGCGTCGTCAGAGCACCACCAGTCGCGCCAGTCGAGCGAGCTGTGCTGGTAGGTGGGCGCGGGGACCTGCGTGGAGTCGGCAGCGGGCTCGCCCATGAGGACGGCATCCTGGGCGGCGACGCCCTCGGTCACGCCGGCGGCCTTGGCATCGCGCGCGAGCACGGTACGCGTATAGCTGATGGGCGCCCACAGGCTCTCGGGCCAGCACCAGCAGGTGACGTCGGAGACGCCATCGACCTCGGGCACCGGAACGCCCCAGTCGATGTTGCCGGTGATGCGGAAGGGCACGAGCGCCTTGCCGCTGCGGAAGCGCACACCACCGTTGGCGAGCACTGCGTGGGCGTCGTCGCGCTCCTTCCAGCTGGGGAAGGTGACGGTAAAGCTGCTCTTGTTGCCCTCGGGCTCCAGCACGGTGTGCTCGGGAAGCTGATCCTCGACGGCATCAAAGGCCTCGCGGAACTTGTTCTGGATGTAGAGCTGAGCCGGCAGCAGCCACTCCTCCATGGTCTTGGAGACCACGGAGCGAACCTGCGGGTTCTGGGCGAGCTTGGCGGTATAGGTCTTCATAAAGTCGAGGTAGGCCGGCAGGTCGAAGTAGAGGTTGTCGACCGGGCGCAGCTCGGGCACCTCGCCGGTGAGCTGGCTCTTGGGCGCGATGAGCTCCTCGGGCTCAAACTGGTGACCCAGGTCGCACTCGTCGGCGTAGGCTTTCTCGGACTTGCAGCCCTGGATGGGACAGCGGCCGATGACCTGGCGGCCGTTGAGGAACGTGCCGGCCTTGGCGTCGTAGAACTGCAGCGTGGAGCGCTTGGAGATGGTGCCCTGCTCGTGCAGGCGCTCGATAATCTCAGCGGTTACCTCGTTGTGGATCTGGGCCGCCGGCTCAAGGCCCGAGCCGCCGTAGATGTCACAGCTGATGTTGTAGTTGTTGAGGGTCGCGGCCTGGCGGGAGTGATTGGACTCGACATACTCGCTAATGGACTTGTCGTAGCCCTCGTTCTCCTTGAGCTTGCGGTAGCTCTCCATGATGGGCGAGCCATAGCAGTCGGTGCCCGAGGTGAAGATGACGTTCTCGCGGCCCAGACGGTCGCGCAGGAAGCGGGCGAAGAAGTCGGCCGGGACAAAGACGCCGCCGACGTGGCCAAAGTGAAGGCCCTTGTTGCCATAGGGCTCGCCGGCGGTAACGATGGCGCGGCGAGGCCAGCTGGGACGGTCGTTCATGGAGTATTTGGATGCCATGGGACTCCTTCGCATATGGTGAGAGCGCAGTCGGGCGTGGGGCTCGGCGGCGCGGTGGTCAATTCGTGCATATCGTTCGACATTATCGCACATGCGGACGGGTACGTGGCAGGGGCGCTATCCTAAGATGCTATGAATGAGATTTCCAACATACATGCGTTTGAAGACGAGGATTTTCTGCACGCCTGCTTTGTGTGGGGGATGGCCGTGCTCGGCGCATTTGCCGTGTGCTTGGTGCCGGTGTTTATGCTGATGGGCGGGCCTGCGGACTTGGATGCGGCTGACGCGGGCGGCTGGATGGCTGTCGTGGGCTGGATAGTCGGCTTGGCTGCGGTTTCTGCGGCGTCATTTGCCGTGCACGAGCTGGTGCACGGTGTGTTTTTTAAGCTGCTGGCGCCTGCGGGCGCGAAGGTGACCTTTGGGGCGAATCGCGAGACGGCGATGATCTATGCCTGCGCCGAGGGCGTTGTGTATTCGCGCCGGCGGTACATGGCGGTTTGCCTGGCACCGACGGCTGTTGTGACGACAACGCTTGCCCTGGGGTTTGCGTTTTCGGGCTATCCGCTGCTGTGCTATCTGGCGGCCGGCTTGCATTTGTCAGGCTGTGTGGGCGACTGGTATTACGTGCGGACCATTTTGCGCGACCGCCGCATTGTCGCCTGCGAGGACACGTCCTTCGGCGTGCGCTTTTTCGGGTGAGGAGATGTCGATGAAGCCGTTGTTGTTGCACGCCTGCTGTGCGCCGTGCTCTCTTGAGCCGGTCCGCCTGCTGCGCGAGGAAGGGTTTGAGCCCACAATCTGCTGGACCAACCCCAATATTCAGCCGCACGATGAATGGCAGCGGCGTTTGGACGAGCTGCGCCGGTGGTGTGCCG
>NZ_JBCPDN010000025.1:26372-28035 GCF_040915425.1 Collinsella aerofaciens
GCCCAGGAGCGCGGGTTTGAGTTTGTGGGCACGACGCTCGCCGTCTCGCCGTACCAGTTGTTCGAAACCTGCAATGATGTGTTGGAGCGTCTGGCTGCCGCCCGCGGTCTCACCCCGGTGATTCGCGATTTTCGCCCGTATTACCCCGAGGCGACACGCCGCTCGCGCGAGCTTGGCATGTATCGGCAGAACTACTGTGGTTGCCGCTTCTCGGCTGTCGAGGCGGCCATGGACCGCGCCCGTATCCGCGACGAGCGCAAAGCCGCCAAAAAGTAGTTCATTTGGGACGTCAGCCTGCTAGGATGTAGAGCGGACTTTAGCTATATAAGGAGTATCCGACGTGTCTATGCGTACCGATGATTTTGACTACAACCTTCCCGAGGAACTGATTGCCCAGGCGCCTGCCGAGCCGCGCGATTCCTGCCGGCTGCTGGTGGTGGATCGCAAGGGCTCTCAGGCGGGAACGCCTCTGGAGCACGGCGGTACCGTTGAGCACCGCATCTTCCGCGACATCATCGACTATATCGAGCCGGGCGACGTGCTCGTCATCAACAAGACGCGCGTGATGCCGGCCCGCCTGATCGGTCACAAGGCCGGCTCGGGCGGCGTGGTCGAGACGCTGCTGCTCAAGCGCCGCGAGGATGTGGATCCGCTGGGCCATGTCTGGGAGTGCCTGGTCAAGCCGGGTAAGCGCCTGAAGCCCGGTGCTCAGATTGAGTATCGTGCGGGCGGCGCCCATGCGCCCGAGGGCGCGCCCGTGGTACTGACGGCCGAGGTCGTCGACTTTGTTACCGATAGCCGCGGTGGCCGTCTGGTGCGCTTTGAGCCGGCCGGTTGCAATGCCGCCGGCGAGCCGCGCACGCTCGACGAGGCCATCCATGCGGCCGGCCACGTGCCGCTGCCGCCCTACATTACCGATTACGAGGGCGATCCCGAGAAGTACCAGACCGTCTACGCCATGAAGGAGGAGCACTCGGCTGCCGCTCCTACGGCGGGTCTGCACTTTACCCCCGAGCTCATGGCCGCTATCGAGGCCAAGGGCGCGAAGTTTGCCGCCGTCGAGCTCGAGGTGGGCATCGATACCTTCCGTCTGGTGGAGGAGGACGACCCCGCGCAGCACGTGATGCACACCGAGCGCTATCACGTGTCGCAGGAGGTTGTCGACGCCGTGCATAAGGCGAAGGCCGAGGGCCATCGTGTGATCGCCGTCGGTACCACGGCGGTGCGCTCGCTCGAGAGCGCGTTTGACACGGACGCGCCGGTGTCCGATCCGGCCGTGACGGCGCGCTATTTTGAAGGCCGCGAGGACGGGGCCGATACGCTTGGCCGCGGTGACATCGTGGTGCGCGAGAACGCCACGACGCAGCTTTACCTCATGCCCGGCTCGACCTATCACGTGGTCGATGCGCTGATCACGAACTTCCATGTGCCGCGCTCCACGCTCATGATGCTCGTGAGCGCGCTTGCCACCCGCGAGCAGATCATGGATGCCTACGCCGCTGCCATCGAAGAGCGTTACCGCTTCTTCAGCTTTGGTGACGCCATGCTCATTTTGTAAGTTACGCGGTTCTACGAACCGCGTAACTGCTCGACGCTGCAAACGCCCCTAAGCGGCAATCTGACGTTCAATCGTCGGGCATGACCAGAAGGTCAATGCCCTCCT
>NZ_JBCPDN010000026.1:0-27127 GCF_040915425.1 Collinsella aerofaciens
ACGCCGTGATGCGCGACCGGGTGCCCTACCGGGAGTAGCCCCGACGGTTGACAAAACTATAGGAACACCCAATGACTATGTCACGGATGCGTCAGCGTTTGGTATGCCTGCAATGTGCAGCGCATAAATTCGATGCCGCAGGGCGATGCTGATGCTATAGTTACTGCGGTTAATGAGGGTCAAGAGAAAGGTTACAGGTGAAATCCAAACCTCGACCATACAGTCGATGACCCCATGCAGGTGCTTTTTGCGCATGCACGGGGTGTAAGCGTCGAGCGGCGTGCCGCCCGCGCATGCGTATACATATCCAGAAGCCCCCGGACGTCGCACATGCGGCCGCGTCCGGAGGAATAATGATGGGGAGCACCATTGAATTATCTGAGTGAGATGCTCAAATTGCCGGTCTTGGACGTCGATGGAGAAAAGCTCGGCGTGGTGAACGATTTTGGTATTGCTACCGGCGAAGTTTTTCCGCACGTGACGTCGCTCGCGTTCCGCGGTCCCGGCAAGACGCCGTTTATGATCAGCTGGCGCAAATGGGTCGACCGTATCGACGAGACGGGTGTACACCTTAAGACATCGGCCACCGAAATCCGTTTTTCGTACCTGCAGCCGACCGAACTCTTACTCGCCCGCGACGTGCTTAACAAGCAAATTGTCGACACGCAGGGCATGAAGGTCGTGCGCGTAAACGACATCAAGTTTTCCATGTCGGGCGAAAATCAGCTGCGCCTACTGGGTGCCGAAGTTGGCGCCCGCGGTCTGCTGCGCGCGATCAGCCCCACACTCGAGCATGTCGTCGAGGGCTTTATGAAGCACCTGGGCAAGCCGCTCAGCGAGGACATTATTGCCTGGTCTTACATGGACCTGCTCGATCGCTCGACTAAGAACATCCAGCTCTCGGTGTCGCACAAGACGCTTGGTGAGCTGCACCCTGCCGACATTGCCGACATCATCGAGCAGCTCGACCCGCGCCTACGTGCGCAGGTGTTTGCGCAGCTCGATACTGCCCAGGCCGCCGAGGCCATCTCGGAGTTCGATGACGACGAGCTTATGACCGAGATGCTCGAGGGCCTGTCCGACACGGACGCATCGTCGATGCTGGCCATGATGGACCCGGACGACGCCGCCGACCTGATCGACGAGCTCGATTACGAGAAGGCCGAGAAGCTCCTGCGCCTGATGGGCGTCAAGGAGGAGAAGGCGATTCGTAACCTGCTGGGTTATGAGGACAACACCGCCGGCCGCATCATGACCTCGGAGTTTGTCTCGCTGCCCGCCACGGCGACGGTCGGCGATGCCATCGAGGCGATTCGCAAACTCGATGAGGACTTCGAGAGTGTCTATTACGTCTATACCGAGGATCCGAGCGGCATGCTCACCGGCGTGCTCTCGCTGCGCACGTTGATCGTGGCCGACCGCGATGCCACGCTGGGCCAGCTCGCCTATCGCGACCTGGTCTACGTGTCGCCCGACGAGGACCAGGAAGACGTGACGGACGAGATGACCAAGTACGACCTGGTTGCCATCCCTGTCTGCGACGAGAACCGTCATATCCTGGGCATCGTGACCTTCGACGACGCCATGGACGTTATCGCCGAGGAGCATCAGGAGGACCTGCAGATCGCCGGTGTCGGCTCGGGCGATAGCGCGTCGGACGACTCGACGAACGTGCTCAGCTGGTTCGTGCATCGCCAGTACTGGGTTGTCGTGTGGGGCATTGCCTCGTGCATCATGGCAACGGTGCTGGGGACGGCGCTCGGCTCCGCGCATCTGGTGGTGTTCCCCATGTGCGCCATGCCGCTCGTGCTGCTTGCTGCCTCGCGCATGGTGTCGTTCGTCAAGAACTACTTCTTGGAGTATGACGGTCACGACGACGAGCCCAAACCGTACCTGGGATTCTTCTTCCAGAGCACGGGTATGGGCCTGATCCTTTCGCTTGTTACTTACCTGTGCGCGCAGCTGGTGCGCACTGCCGCGTTCCTCGATGCCCCTATGTTTGAGGAGCAACTCTTTACTGGGTGCTTTAATATCGCTGCCATCATTTGCCTGGTTGGCAACATGAGCGCCGTGATTTACCTGATGGTGCTGTTCTGGCGTGACGAGCATGACCTCAACACGTCGGGCACCGCCATGAACGTTATTGCCGTCATGATCTCGTGCGTAGCGTACTGCGCCGCTGCGGTGCTGCTCACCATGTCGGTCATTGGTTAGGTGGTCGCGTGCAAAATACCAAGCAAAAGTCGGGCACCAAGCAAAAGTTGACCATCGCGGCCATCTTTGGCGCTATGGGCCCCGGTCTGCTGGCGGCGCTTTCGGGCAATGACGCCGGCGGCATTGCAACGTATTCCAGTGCGGGCGCCAGCTATGGCTACAAGATGCTCTGGATGCTTCCCGTCATGACTGTGCTGCTCATCGTGACGCAGGAGACCGCGGCGCGCTGCGGCTGCGTCACGGGCAAGGGCCTGGCATCGCTCATCCGCGAGCGCTTTGGCGTGCGCAAGAGTGTACTTGCTATGGCGGCGCTGTTGATCGCCAACACGGCTGTGACCATTTCGGAGTTTGCGGGTATCGCCAGCGGCCTTGCTCTCTTTGGCGTGCCGGCGAGCATCTCGGTGCCGTTGGTGGCGCTGCTGGTGTGGATGCTTACCATGTCGGGTAGTTTCCAGCGCATCGAGAAGATTCTGCTGCTGGTAAGCTGCGTGTTCGTGACCTATATTGTCGCCGCGTTTATGGCTGGCCCCAACTGGGGTGAGGTCGCGGTCGACCTGGTCGTGCCTAACATTCAAAATGACCCCAGCTACGTGTCGCTCGTGGTCGCAACGATCGGTACCACCATCGCGCCGTGGATGATTTTCTTGGCGCAGAACAACGTGGTCGATAAGAACGCGGGCGAGGACGATATCGTGCTGCAGCGCATCGATACTGCGAGCGGCTCGCTTGCCGCCGATATCATTGCCGGCTTTATTATCATCACGACCGGTACGGTATTGTTCCCGGCGGGTATTCAGATTAGCGATGCCGCCGATGCTGCCCGCGCGCTGGAGCCTATTGCGGGTCAGTGGTCCACGGTACTGTTTGCCTCGGGCCTGGTCGCGGCGAGCTTCTTGGCCGCCTGCGTGCTGCCGGGCGTTACGTCGAGCGCTATCTGCGAGGCATTTGGCTGGGAGCGCGGTGCCGACCGCAGCTGGGACGAGGCCCCGGTCTATCGCGGCATCATTACGGCCATCATCGGCATTTCTGCCGTGTTGGTGCTTATGCCTGGCGTCGATCTGTTCCAGATTATGATGACCTCGCAGGTCATCAATGGCGTGCTACTGCCTGTAGTCTTGGTATTCCAGGTGGTTATCGCGGCGGATCGCCACATTATGGGTGCCAACCGCAACGGCCGCGTGTGGAACGTGCTCACTTGGGCGACTATCGCCGTGATTACGGTGCTCACGGTCGTCATGTTTGTCCTGCAGGCGATGGGCTACAGCGCTTAACGCCCACTTTTGCTTCCGAACAGGCCGCAGCGATGGGCTGCGGTCTGTTTTTGTCTGCTATAGGGTGTTAGTTATATAGCAATGGACAAAAAATGCCAAATATGAGTACTGTTGCTAAGTGAATAGCATTTACATCCTAAAAGATAATGAACATAGCCTTTAGTATGTTCATTAAAATTGGCTCCAATCGCCTTAAACCAGTCAGGTTGGCTGCTTTAGGGGGTTGTAGGGGTCGCTCGGACGTCATTTTGGGTGGTTTTGCCTGCTACTAAAATGGTAACAGTACTCATATTTGCCCTTTTTTGCCCACAGACCTTTGAGGGTGCGGCGAAAAGGGCTTGTTTTGATTGTTTGGGGCAGGCACGAGGCGCGGAAACGATGTCTGGAGCGACGGAGCGGCCTGGAATTCATCCGTAGAGGTCTTCATTGGCTGCGCCAGGAGTGTCCCTAACTGCCGGAGGGGGTGTCTGCCGTGGCAGACACCCCCTCCGGATGTGGGAAGTTTGCGCTGCAGGTTACTTGTCGGTGCCCAGCTTGTGCGGCTTGAGAGCGAGCGCATTGACGAGTGCGTCGGTGGCAGACTTGACGGCTGCCGGCTGCGGATCGTTGACGTGATCCTCGGGGTGTACGGGCAGGTCCTTCTTGACGGCATCGTGGATCAAGTTGAGGTACTCAGTCACGCCAGTGGTCGATAGATGCGTGCCATCGCCATCGAACAGGTCGTTGCGGTTGGCACTGTATCCGTACCAGTCGATAACGCGTACGTTCTTGTAGCGCGTAGCGGCGTTGGCGATGGCCTGGTTGGTAGAGCCAACCCACGGCTGCGGGCTGCGCGTGTTCACAAACACCACAATACGCTTATCTCCTGCATCGGCCATGATGGCGTCGATTTGGTCATCCGTTACCAAACCGTTGGTGCCCAGGGCAAAGACCACGATCTTGCCGGCAAGGTTCTGCTGGATATAGCCCTCAAATGTCGCGCGGCCCGCATCAAACTGGCGGCCCTTTTCGGCATCGATATGGCTGTGCGGGAACACGCCGTCAAAGGAATCAACGGCGCGCAGCGACACGGAGTCGCCGATCATAAGCAGATCGTAGGAGCCATCGGGGAAGCCGTCGTTGTCCTTGTCGGTGTCGTCGGCCGCCTGCTGGTCGGTGGGCGCGGTGTTTTTGGCTTCCTTGTTCAGAACTTCGGCACCCTCGCCGCTCAGCGCAGACGTCTCGGGCACAAAGACCAGGCCGCCCAGTGCAACGACCAACACGACAGCGCAGGTTGCGCAGGCAGGGACGTGCGCGCGCACCCAGTTGGCGGGCGTGGCGGTGCCGTCGCGGAACTCGGATACGGTGCGCCCAAAGGCGCCCTTTCTAAACGGCGTCTCGATAAAGCGATATGAGCATTCGGCCACGGCGACCACCAACAGCACCTGCAAAATGTACTGCCACCACGGTGTATCGTTGATGTTGGCGACCGGGTTCATGAGGAGCAGCAGCGGATAGTGCCACAGGTAGATGCTGTAGGAGCGTTTGCCAATCCATACGAGCGGCTCGGCGGCCAAGGCTCGTGTGACCATGCCCTGGGGCTGCACGCAGGCGGCAATGACCATGAGCGTGAGGATCGAGCACAGCAGCGTGCCTCCGCGATACTGGAAGGCGGTGTAGCCGTTGGTGAGCGCGACCATGGCGGCAAGGCCAACCAGACCCACGACGCCCAACACATCGATGGATGCGGGCGAGGACCAAAAGCGCACGAGGGCGCTCGGCTGTGCCGGGGCGGTCTCGGCTGCTTCGTCGGCCTTCTCGCCAGGCTTGCCCTCGGCGTTCTTGCCGTGCTTGGCGGCGCCAGCCAGGCGATTGAGCCCCAAACGATGAGCGAGACGCACCGGCGCCAGGTCGCGATCGGGGATAAAGGCCATCCAGGCACCCAGCAGCAGCGAGAACACACGGGTGTCGGTGCCGTAGTACACGCGGCTGGGGTCGGCGGCAGGGTTGTAAAGCACCATCATGGCTAGGGCAGATACCATGGCAAGGCCCAGAACCACGCGGCGCGTGTTGGGTTTGCTCACATGCATGGATACCATGGCAAACAGCAGTGGCGGCCAAATCAGGTAGAACTGTTCCTCGATGGCAAGCGACCAAAAGTGCGTGAGCGGCGAGGGGTCGCCCAGAGCATTGAAGTACGAGATGTTTTGGGCAATCTGCCACCAGTTGTTGAAGAACAGCAGCGACGGCAGGATATCGGGGCGCATCTTGGTGAGCATCACGTGGTTAAAGAGAGTGCACAGCGCGCAGGTTACCACCACGACGGTCACCACGGCGGGGACCAGGCGACGGATGCGGCGAATCCAGAAGCTCTTAAGGTCGATGCGTCCGGTCTTAGCGACTTCGTTGAGCAGCAAGCGCGTGATCAGATAGCCCGAAAGCACAAAGAAGATCGTGACGCCAAGCAGGCCGCCCTGCGCCCACGTGAGGTTAAGGTGATAGAGCACCACTGCGACGACGGCAAGCGTACGCAGGCCGTCAAGGGCAGGGATGTAGCGGGATTTGGGGCGAGCAGGCGTCTGCTCTGCGGTGGGAGTGTTGGCGCGGCCCGCGTTGTTGGCAGAAGCGCGATGGGGGCTCGCGGTGCGTCGCGGCTCGTTGGCACGGCGTTCGCCCTTCACGCGTTCGTGCGGCGCCGGCTCGTTGCCCGTGCGGCGTCGACCGCGCGAGCCCGATTGCGAGAATTGTTCCATAAAACATCATCCAATGACGAGAATAATCAGCACGTATTCATTGTAGCTGCCTGCTCCTGTGAATGCTTGCTGCTGGCGCAACCTCAAGGGTGCGTTCACATCAAAGTGAACTAAAGTTATAGAGGTGCGAAGGCGCGCAATCGACGGTCGACGGTGGGTGCAAAGCCCGCAGATGAGGAGGTTTCCATGGCAGATCGCGGCATCGTTGCGGTGTTCGGCAGCATGAACATGGACCTTTCGGTGGCGTGCGAGCGCATACCGCGTGCGGGCGAGACCGTCGGCGGCAGCGGGTTTATCACCAACGCCGGCGGCAAGGGCGCCAATCAGGCCGTAGCTGCCGCGCGTATGGGCGCGTGCACGCACATGATCGGCGCGGTCGGTCGCGATGCGTTCGGCGCGTCGCTCGTGGCGGGGCTCCAAGGCGCCGGCGTGGACTGTGACTTTGTAGTGCATCGCGATGACGTGGAGACGGGAACGGCGACCATCATTCGCTGCGAGGGCGACAACCGCATCATACTGTCACCGGGCGCCAACCATGCGCTTGCGGGCGCGGACGTTGCCTGCGCGCTGAGGCGTCTGGTGGCCCATGAGCTCGACGGCGGCGCCAGCGAGATTGCCCCGGCTGCCGGAAGCGTCTTTATCGCCCAGGGCGAATGTGACCTTGCGGCGACGGCCGAGGCGCTTGTTTGCGCTCACGAGCTGGGGTTCTATACGGTCTTTAATCCAGCGCCTGCCTGCGAGCTGCCTGCGGAGGTCTGGCCTGCGGTCGACCTGGTCTGTCCCAACGAGACCGAGTGCCAGGTGCTGACGGGCATTCTGCCCACGGATGATGTGAGTTGCGTCACCGCGCTCAATGCGCTGCTCGACAAGGGTGCCGGGGCTGCGGTCATCACGTTGGGCGGTGCCGGCTCGGTTACGCTCGGCGATGGCGGTGAGCTGCTGCGCATGCCGGCACTTTCGAGTACGGTAGTCGATACCACGGCCGCCGGCGATACGTTTATCGGCGCGTTGGCGGCGGCTCGCCTAGAGGGCTTGCCGCTCTTTGAGTGCATGGCCGCGGGTGCTCGCGCCTCGGCAGTGACGGTGTCGCGCCTGGGCGCTCAGCAATCGATTCCCACGCGCGCCGAAGTTGAACATTGGTTTGGTTAAACGATAAAGACGGAGAAGCGGAGTAGAACAATGGCAATCAAGAAGCTGATCCTTGATCTGGATATGGGTGTGGACGATGCGATGGCGCTGGCCTATGCCATCGCGAGCCCCGAGGTGGAGCTCGTGGGCATCACCACGTGCTTTGGCAACGTGCGCGTCGAGCAATCGGCGCACAACTGCCTTGCGGTGCTCGATCTGCTGGGTCGCCCCGAGGTTCCGGTGTACCTGGGTGCCGACCGTCCTCTGCAGGCGACTGAGCCCTATACGCCGCCGGCGTCCACCGCGCTCATTCACGGCAAGAACGGCATCGGCGGCGCGAGCGTGCCCGCGTCGCCCTACGAGCCGGTGGGGGCGACCTCGGCCGACGGCAACGCTGCGGTCGATTATCTGATCGATGCCGCGCGCACCTATGGTCCCGATCTGGTCTACGTAGCGACTGGCCCGCTCTCCAACCTGGCGCTCGCCCTGGAGCGCGATGCGGCGGCGATGATGTCCATCGGCCGCGTGGTCGTGATGGGCGGCGCCCTTACCGTGCCCGGCAATGTGAGCGCGGGCGCCGAGGCCAATATGGCGAGCGACCCCGAGGCAGCCGACGCGGTGCTGCGCTCGGGCCGTAAGCTCACCATGGTGGGTCTGGACGTGACGCATCGCGTGGTGCTCACACGCCGCGACATTGCCGGCTGGACGGGCTCGGGCACTATGGCTGGCTGCGCATTTGCGAGCATGGTTGAGCACTACATTGGCTCGTACGAGATGAACGCACCCTACCTGGGTGGTTGTGCGCTGCACGATCCGCTGGCCGTTGCCGTGGCGATCGACCCCACGCTCGTAGGTGCGCTCGGCTGCAACCTGCGTGTTGATCTGCTGGGTGAGTACCGCGGTCGCACCATCTGCGATGAGCGCCGCCTGTCCGATCCGGACAAGAGCGCGCTTGTGGCACTGACCGTGGATGCTCCGCGCTTCCTGTCCGAGTTCAAAACGCGTATGGCCCGTGTCCTTGGCTAAGTTGTCTTTTTGGGACGGAGCTTTTTTGGCTGGTATGATTGGTGCGACCATTCGAACCAGCTAAAAGAGCCTCGTCCCAAATTGACTACCGAGAGGATCTGCCATGGAGCGCATCGCGAGTTTTTCCGTTGACCATCTGCTGCTTGAGCCCGGCGTGTATGTGAGCCGCATCGACCGCGATCCGGCGACCGGTGCTGCCGTCACCACGTTTGACCTGCGCCTGACCACGCCCAACAAGGAGCCGGTCATGAACACCGCCGAGTGCCACACCATTGAGCACCTGGGCGCGACGTTCCTTCGCAATCATGCCGAGTGGTCGAGCCGCATTGTCTACTTTGGCCCCATGGGCTGCCGCACGGGCTTTTACCTCGTCGTATTTGGCGAGGTGACGAGCGAGGAGATCCTGCCGCTCGTGCGTGAGCTGTTCGAGTTTGTCGCCGACTTTGAGGGCGATGTCCCCGGTGCCGCTCCTGAGGAGTGCGGCAACTACCTGGACCAGAACCTTCCCATGGCTAACTGGCTCGCGCGCCGTTACCTCAACCGCGACCTGGCCGATATCGACGAGGAGCACCTGCACTATCAGCAGGCGTAAGGGCTTTATCGCCCAAAACGAGCGCATTAGGCGCCTTCGCTTATGCGGGGGCGCCTTTTTGTTGATTGGTCGGGGCGAGCGTTCAAAATCGCTCGTGTTTGTTCTAGAATGTTCGTATAGTCACATTTACGAACAGGAGTGAACATGCATATCTACTCTGTCAACGATCCCGAGTTCAAATCCTATGGCAACGTTTGGGATAACGTTCCGTCCGAGCTTACGTCGCCCGTGCTCGAGGCGCTCTCTGCCACGCCCATTCCCGAGGGCAGCAAGTACGTTGCAAGTGCGCCGGAGCTCGAGGACGTCAAGGATGCCGACAAGCTTGGCTTTCTCATGTTTGGTGGCCGTCCCTTCCAGCTCGGCTGGTGCAACGGCCACAATACACGACTCAACTGCCTGGAGTATCACCGCGCGAGCGAATTCAACCTGGGCGCTCGCGACTTTATCCTGCTCGTGGCGCATCGCTGGGAGATCGAGGACGGCAAGCTCGACACCGCGTGCGTCAAGGCGTTTCGCGTGCCGGCGGGTACGGTCGTCGAAGTCTTCAACACCACGCTCCACTACACGCCGTGCATGGTCGACGACGGTGGCTTCCAGGTGATGGTGGCGCTGCCCGCCGGCACCAACGGCCCGCGCCCCGAGGTCGCGGCCGACATGCCCTCGGCCGGCGACAGCTACTGCTACTGGAAGGCCGACAAGTGGGTCCTCTGCCATGCTGACAGTCCCAAGGCAGCCGAAGGCGGCTACGTAGGCCTCATCGGCAAAAATCTCGACATCACCGTGGACTAGCGCATCGCCCCAAACCACCACAAAGGTGCCTGTCTCCTTTGCGGTGGTTTGGGGCGGGCAGATATCGGGAAGTGCCAGACGGGGGAGGCTGCCGGGCGCCTTGCCCGTCTGCGGATTTTGGGACATGCGGCCCGCTTTTCGACCCATCTGTCGGTACACTAAAAGCACTATGGGTACCCGCGAGCGACATATCGGCCATGCGGCCGCCCGATCCGCACCCGTGGCGGATCCCAGGGGCGGCAGGCTCTTCGCCATGCCGCGATTCCTTGTTGGCATAACACATCAGGTGTACCGCCACCGCGTCTTTGCTATCGCCGGTGTCATCACCGCGATGTTCCTCATGCTTTTGGCAGTCTTTCCGGCGCTGTTCGCCTTCGACCCCAAACTTTCTAACGCCGTGCCCGCCTATAGCGAGGTGTCCGAAGAGGTCGTGGATGCGCTCGTCCATTCGAGCTCTCTGCCGTTGCTTGTTGCCGCAATTGCATTTTCGATCTGGGGCGTATCGGTCTATCTGCGCTGTTTGGACTATGTGTTGCGCCGCCGTCTTGTTGCCATCGCCACCATCTGCGCCCTGTGGATGATCGAAGTCATTCTCAAGTACAAGTCGTTCACGCCGTTCTATGCCACCGTGCTGTGGTACCTGTACTACGTGCCCATGACGCTCATTCCGCTGCTCTACCAGTTGTGTGGTCTGCGCCTCGCGGGCCTGGAGCAACACCGCCTGGGTCGCCGCTACTGCGCTGCGCTGTGGATTATGGCTATCCTGCTTATCGGATTTGTGCTCACCAACGATTTTCACCAGCAGGTCTTCCACTTTGACCGTACAAGCGACACCTGGAGCAACGATTACACGTACGGCTGGGGTTATTTCGCCGTCCTCGTGTGGACGGCCTTTAACTTTGTGGCCTTTTTTATCCTGGTGGGCCGGTCCTCGTCCTTTCGCATCCAACGTTTCTCGGGCACGGCGGCGCTCGTGCTGCTGGGCGGCGCGTTCTTTGCCATCTCATATGCGTTGCGCGTGCCCTGGGCATGGAGGCTCAACTTCTCGCTCATCTATTGCGTCTTGTGTGTGGTGGCGATGGAAATCTGTCTCGATTGCGGTGCCATTCCGTCATATCACGACATCGCCGGCATCTTCGACACCTTGCCGCTCGACCTCAAAGTTCTAACGCGCGACCTGCAGGAAGTCTATGCCACGCCGGTGTCAAAGCCAATGCCGGTAGGCGTGTGCGAAGAGCTGCGAGCCCAGGAACACGGGCATGCCCATGCCTTTGCCGTGGAGTCCAATCCCGATGTAATGTACCGAGCCTTTCCACTGCTGGGTGGATCGGCCCTGCTTGCCCAAGACGTGTCGGATCTCAACGAGCTTAACCGTGAACTGGCACACCGTCGCATGGAGCTGCAGCGTCAAAACGAGCTGCTCGCTGCCGACTACGACCTTAAGACGCACCTGGCAGATCAAGAGGCCGAGACCTTGCTGGTTCAAGACGTGGACCAGGCGCTTGCCCGCGCGTTCGAAGGGATGTACGACCTGCTGAGCTCGCTGCCGCCGTTGACCGATGAAGCGTCTTCGCACGAGCGTTACCGCATGCTGCAGCGAGCCAAGATGCTCGTCGCCTATTGCAAGCGCAAAGGGTCGCTCACGTTGGCACAGCACGGGGAGAGCGGTTTTGATCGCGACCGCATTCAGCTCATTGCCAACGAGCTCGCAAGCGACCTGCGCACCATCGATATCGATTGCGCTTCGATTATCGCCATACGGCGCCCGATGCACGCCAGTGCGGTAAGCGCCCTGTACGACTGCGTGTATGACTTTGCGTTTTTTGCCTACACCACCGACCATCCGGCGCTTATGTATCACTTGGGCGACCATGACCGATGCAGTGTCGAGCTGCGCGCCACGCTTTTTTCCAACGATGATGCAGATCTTTCGCAGACGCCCGCCGCGCAAGAGCTCGAAAGCGCTCTGCAAGGGCGCAACGTGGCATACCGCCTTGAGGGCGAGCCCGGCCAGCTGCGCATGATCGTCTTGATGCCGCGGGCGGGTGAGTGACGATGCAGATTTCGCTCATCCTTCCCCAAATCGTTGCGCTCGATGTTGTCTTTGCCCTGGCTGCGTGTCTGCAGACGATTCACGTCCCGCTCATCGCATCGCGCCGCTCGTCCTATAACCGTAAGGTGATTTGTGCCTACGAGGCGAGCCTTGTGCTTCACCTAGTTATTTCGGCGCTCATCTTGTTCGCGTCGTCTGGCTCGTATCTGGTGGCGCCGCTTGACGTTTGCGCCAGGGCAATGGGCGGAGCGTTGTGGCTCAATGCCGTGATCTTTGCCTACGGCATGGTGCTTATGGTGCACTATCGTCGCCCCGTCATGCTGGCCGAACTGTTGCTCGTTGCCGCCGTGACACCGCCGGTGGTGCTTGCCATGGGCTCGGCGTGGACCACGGTCCTTATCGCAGAGGGAGCGTTTTTCCTGTTCCGCTCCATTGCGGCGCTCTTGATGGATGTCCGCAACCGCCAGGAGGATATCACCGCGTTCTCGACGATCGAAACCATCAACGTGATTCCCGTGGGCATCCTGTATCTGGACCCGAGGGGCCGTCCGCTGCTCATGAACCGCTGCATGCGAAAAAACCTGGTGGAGCTTCATATGCCCACCGACCTAGGCGATATGAGCGGTACATGGAACGACTTGCGCAAACTCAGCATGCAAATGCCCGAAAGCAGCAGGAACCGTGTGCGGATTAATCTGGACCGCTTTGGTGAGGCGCGGGCGGTGGTCGAGGTTTCTCCCGCCGAGATTCGCTTGTTTGTGCACGATGACGTTATGGTTTCGGGCCGCCTCTTCGAGCGCATTATCGGCCTGGATGTAACAGAGTATGCGCATGCTCATGATCGCCTGGCGCAAGCCAACCACCTGCTTGAGCTTGCGGGCCAAGAGCTCCAAGCCCAGATCGAAGAAGTCAAAAAAGTTGCTGACAATGCGGCCTACCTACGTATGCGCGCTCGCGTGCACGACGTGATCGGGCAGCGCCTGTCCATCCTCCATCGTTATCTGGAGGAGGGGCGCCTGGATGACGAGTCACTCGAGCAGATCGACCCGCTGCTGCGCTCAATCGCTGCCGATCTGCGCAGCGGGGGCGACACCGAACCGGCAGAGCAACTGGGAGATATCGTCCATGCCTTTGGCCTGGTGAGCGTGCAGATCGATGTGGAGGGCGAGCTGCCAAACGACGCGCGTGTCGCCGCAGCATTTTTGCAGATTATCCGCGAAGCCTCGACCAATGCCACCAAGCATGCACAGGCCCATCAGGTCCATGTGCGCCTGTGGCAGGAGGGGGCAGAAGACGGCTCTGTTGCGTGGATGGTCGTTTCTAACGACGGCGCGCCTGCACCCGTATCGTATCGCGAGGGAACGGGTATCCCAGGTATGAGGCATGTCGCACAGAATCTGGGCGGCAGCCTGGAAGTCCACACCGCCCCGCCCTTCACGCTTACGGTGTCCATCCCGCTCGCCTCCAGCGCCACGGTCCAAAGGAGAAGTTCATGATTCGCGTGTTAATCGTCGAAGACCAGGCTATCTTGCGCGAGAGCCTCGCGCGCTCCGTCGGTGACCAGCCCGACATGACGGTTGTTGCCGCGATCGCCGACGCCTCGGATGCCTTGGACGTTGTGCTTAAGGAGCGCCCGGACATGATACTGATGGACGTATGCACCGAGCATGATTCCAACGGCATCGTGGCGGCGGCGCGCATCAAAGAACAACTGCCCGAGTGCCGCGTCATTATCATGACGGGTATGCCCGAAATCACCTTTGTGGACCAGGCGCGCGAGGCGGGCGTCGACAGCTTTGTGTACAAGAACGTCGGTATCGACGAGCTTTTCGCCGTGATGCGCTCCACGTTGGCGGGTTACTGCACGTTTCCCAAGCCGCCCGAGAGCATCTTCTCGGGCACGGCGGCCCTCGACGATGTCGAGCTGTCGATCTTGCGCCTTGCCTGCGAGGGTAAGAGCCGCCGCGAGATCGCGGCCGAGCTGTTTATGAGCGAGGGCACCATCAAACGCCGCATCTCGGAGATTCTCAATAAGACCGGCTACGACAACATCATGCGCTTGGCCGTGCGCGCAGTAACGGAGGGCAGCATCGTTCCCAACATGGAGCGCTAGCGCTCGTTACGCATCGGCATAAAGCGGCGGGGCCGCGGGATCATTTCCTGCGGCCCCGCCTGGCAAGTGCGCGGATGTGTCCGCCAATCCGCGGCTGATGTTACGTGCCGTTGCGCGATGGTCGCGGTGTAGGAAGCGACGTCCTCGTAGGAATCGGTCAGGTAGGCGTCGATGCCGATGGTCGTATTGACGAGGTCGTCAAGGCTGTCAAGCTCGCCGCTCGAGAACGTGAATTCCTCGGTGGCGCTGGTGCTGGGCATCAGGTTAGCCGAGAACCAGGGTTCCTTCATAGTGCCGTTGACGTTGGTCTTGCCGGAAGGAGCGTAGAAGGTCAGGTCCTTGTCGCTCTTGTTGACGATGTTGACGACAAAGCCGATGTCGCCCCAGTCGTCCTTGAATTTCTCGGTGATGGTGATGGTGCACAGATCGTCATCGGCGACGGTGACGGCGGGGGAGATTTCGACGCTCTGGACATCGTCGTCTTCGACGGCCTCATCGATCTCCTCTTCCTTCTCGGCCGCCTCGCGATCCTTCTTCACCGTGCCGGACAGATCCTTGTCGGACTTGGTGAAGATAAGCTTGTCGCCTTCCACCTCAAGGACGAGCTTGTCGTCCTTGAGCTTCAGGTCGTGCGATTCATCTTCGGCGGTGATCGTTACGGTGGTGGCGTCCTTGGCTTCCCATTTCAGGTCGGCGACCTCAAGGAACATATCGAGGACGCCTGTGCCGTCCTCGTCGAGGATCAGGACGCAGTTGAGGCCCCACTCCTTGAGCATATCCATGTACTCATCGGTGAGCTCTTCGCCATCCAAGGTTCCACCCGAGTACTGCCAGCTGCCGACGAAGTTGGCCTTGGGGTCCTTGCCGCCGCCGCTGCAGCCCGTCAGGGCAAAGGCGAGCGCCAGGACGCATGTCAGAAATGCGAGTACGGACTTTTTGAACGTTGTCTTCATGGTGTCCTCCTTCATCGAACGAAACCCATAGAAGCAAATGCGGGGGCGGCGGATCCCCCGCTCATTACCAGTTAGGGGCGCTAGGGCCTGGGCGTTCCGCAGTTGCTGCAGAACTTGCCACCGTTTTCGCTACCGCAGTTGGGGCAGAACCACTTGGCCGGCGCCGGGGCGGGTGCGGGACTGCCGCACTCGGAGCAGAACTTGCCGGTGTTGGTGGCGCCGCAGCTGCAGGTCCATGCGCCGGCCGCAGGTGCGGCAGCGGGTGCCGGTGCGGGGGCGGGAGCCGGAGCCGGCTGCGGGGCGGCCTGCTGCTGTGCCTGGCCGGCAGCGAACAGCTGGCTGGCGTTCATGCCGCCCATGCCGCCCGCCATGCCCATGCCCATAAAACCGGCCATCGCGCCGTTGGGGTTGGCCGCCGCGGCGCGCATCGCATCGCTCTGAGCGCTGGCGATGTTGGCTGCCGCCATGGTGGGGTCGCGCATGACCGCGGCCTTCTGCAGATCCTTGATCATCTGCTCGTCTTCTTGCGAGGCGGCGATGGAGTTGACGCCAAAGCTTACGATCTCGACGCCGCGCAGATCGCGCCAGTCGGCCGAGAGGACCTCGTTGAGCGCGCGGGCGAGCTCGGTGGTGTGGCCGGGGATGGCACTGTAGCGGATGCCCATCTCCGAGATCTTGGCAAAGGCGGGCTGCAGGGCGGTGAGCAGCTCGGATTTAAGCTGGCTGTCAATCTTATCGCGCGTATAGCTGTCGGTCACGTTGCCGCACACATTAGTGTAGAACAGCAGCGGGTTGGTGATGCGGTACGAATACTCGCCGTTGCAGCGCACGGAGATGTCGACGTCCAGGCCGATATTGTTGTCGACCACGCGGAAGGGCACAGGCGAGGCGGTGCCGTACTTGTTGCCGATGATCTCCTTGGTGTTGATGAAGTAGACGCGCTGGTCCTTGCCCGCGTCGCCGCCAAAGGTAAAGCGGCTGCCGATATTGGCGAAGGTCTCCTTGATGGAGTCGCCCAGGTTGCCGCTAAAGACGCTCGGCTCGCTGCCGGTATCGAAGACGAACTCACCGGGCTCCAGCGCGACTTCGATGATCTTGCCGTTTTGCACCACGAGCATGCCCTGGCCGTCGTTGACGGCGATGACCGAGCCGTTGGAGATGACGTTGTCCTCGCCGCGCGTGTTGGAGCTGCGGCCACCGGTGCGTTTGCTGCCCTTGCAGGCCAAGACGTCAGCAGGCATCGATTCGCAATAGATAAATTCCTTCCACTGGTCGGCCATGACGCCGCCGGCAGCTCCCAATCCAGCTTTTAAGAGTCCCATGGTAATCTTCCTTTCTCGTCAAAGGCCGGGTGGTATTGGTTGGATTGCTTAGTCGTCCTTGTCGTCTTTCATGACAACGGTGGTCTCGGTGTGGCTGAAGGTGTCGTGCTTCTCGGTCAGGTCGAGCTCGCCGCAGTACTCGTCGGCGTGGGTGGCCTCGTTGGCCGTCTTGAGCTGGCCTACCAGTAGCACGTCTCCGATAATCGCGATGATCAGCGGCGCGATGACGTTGATGAGGATGCCCTCGATATCAAAGGTGAGGTAATCCGGATCGAAGGCGTATTCCCCCATAAAGAGAATCTGGGAGAGGATAAATCCGATCACAAAGAACAGCACCGAGGCGATGGCGAGCTTGGGCTTGGAGCAGGGGAGCTCGCCGACCAAGCGGCCGGTCTGGCCGTTCATGGCAAACAGGTAGCTCTTGCCGTTCCACGAGGTGGAGAGCATCCAGACGGGGAACAGGGCGTAGTCGCTGTCTTCCCAGGTGTAGTCGAGCTGCTTGCTTTCGACCGTGGCATCGTCGTATTCGTCGACGACGGTCTCACGCAGGGCCGAGATCGTGCTTTCTTCCATACGGCGCTCGGCGCGCGCCTTGCAGGTCTCGCAGTCCTTGTCGTAACGGTTGGCGATGTAGCCGGGCATATATGCGATCGAGAACGGACGCAGCGCGTCGTAGTCAAACGGCTCGATGGCGTCCATGTGGCCGTCGGGCATCTTGGACGATCCGTCGACGGGCACGCGCTTAAACGAGATATTGCCCTTGCGATAGGCATCGTAGTGGTCGGTGGTCGTGACGGTGCGGTCGGATTCCTCGGTCACGGTCTCGTTGGTCGCGTCAAAGTGCACTTCGCCGTCAACGCGGGCGCCGTAGAGCCAAAACGGCACGTAGACACCTTGGACCTCGTCGATGTGGTTGCCGGTGACAAAGCTCTTGGGCAGCAAGATCTTGCCCTTGTAGTGTTCCTTGAGTGCGGCCGTGACGTCATCGCGCCCGAGCTTAAACGGAATCACCAGGTCGGGCGAGAAGTCGCCCGAGAGCTGACCGGGCGCCACGGCGGAGTTGCCGCAGTACGGGCAGGTGGTGACGGCGACGGTGCCGTCGGACACGAGCTCGGCGCCGCACGACGAGCAGATGTAGCCGGCGTTTTGGGCAAGCTCCTGCACCGCAGCGTCGGTCGCGGGCTTGGGTGCCGCCGCTGCGGCGTCGGCTTTGGCGTCTGCCTTGTCCTGGCGCTCGCGATAGAGGGCCTCGACTTCTTCGACTTCAAAGCGCGAGTCGCAGTAGTCGCAGACGAGCTTTTGCTCGGCGCTTGCAAAATGCAAGGGGCCACCGCAGGCAGGGCACTGATAGTTAACGCTCTCGAAGGCCATGATCGGTCCTTTCCGTGCCGGGGGCTATGCGCCGATGGCGCCGCCGCAGTATTCGCAGCGCCCGCTGGCATCGGGAATGGTGGTGGCTCCGCAGAAGGGGCAGGTCACCGCGGTCTTGGGGGCCTTGGCGGCCACGACGCTGTCGCGCGTCTCCTGGCGCAGCTGCACCAGCGCATCGCGGACCTCGGTTGCCTGGCGCTTGGCCTTGCGGTATTCGATGGAGCCGCGCTGATCGATGGTGGAGTCGTTCACGCGCAGGTTGATCTCGGTAAAGTACGGCGTGTTGACATGGATGGTCAGATTAAAGTCGTAATCCAGGTCGTAGCGCGGCGGGTTGTAGCTCTCGCGCTCGCCGTCCTTGGTCTCGCGATAGATCTCGGTGCGTTGCTCGTCGATATCCATATCGCAGCCGAGTACCTGCGAGAACTCGATGATGTCGGGATTGGCGTCGCGCCAGCGGCTCTGCGAAGTGATGATCAGCAGGCCCGCGTCCTCATCGAGCATAATATTGGTGCGCCCGGCAGAAAGCGTGCGCGTGGGGTTGAACGAAGACAGGCGTTCGGCGTTGGCCTCGCGGTAGGCGAGTTGCTCACGGATATCGTCCGCGGTGCTGGAGCGATAGCCGTGAAAGTAGGGGGAGAGCTTGCCGGCGCACTCTTTGCACAGGTAGCCTTCATTGATTTTTGTCTTACCTAGAAGTCCCAGCTCGGTACCGCAAATCGCGCACTCTTTCTTCTCGAACATCTTGTCAAAGAAGCCCATGGCTGCCTCCCATCAACAGGTAGCGTGTGTCACTTTTGATGATGGGGGAGTGTGCGATTCTTCGCGATACCCAGACGGCTCAAGGAGTCTCCACAACTGGGACACATGGCCCATTTTTGACTAGTCATTGGGGACGTTCTTAAACGACTAGTCGCGGGGGACACTCTTTGCCGAAGGTACTCATTGGGGACGTACTTAAATGAGTGGCAGTTGGAGACACTCCTGGCCGAGTTAGAGGTCGCGCGTGCCCCTTCTGGGCCATGCGGCTCAAAATCTCGGCGTGATGTGGACGACTGGGGTCGAATTAGCAGCATTTCGAGCTTGGTTTTGATATTGAGATTGATTCTTTATTAAAATAGATTCCAGACCAATTAAGCGGCCGGGGGTTAACCGTGAGGGGCATGGGAGACACAACCGCATATCTGCGTCGGGGCATTCGGGAGATTATATGCCTGGCGCTGTTCTTCTTCACGTTTTTGGCGTGCGAGTATCTTTTTGATGTGCGCATAGCCGAGTTCGTGCCATCGAGTGAGGTCGTCATCTACGAGAGCATCGTTGTCGGCGCGAGCGTGATTGGCTTTTTCGTGCGCCCATTTCTGTACTATCGCCGTCCCCAGACGATCGATGCGACGAGCGATATTACAGGCGTGCTTTTGGTATCGGCGTTGCTGCTGATGATTATGGCAGTGCGGTTTGAGGTGGTAATTGCCGGCGGCCTGGTGGCGTGCTGCGCCCTGGGCTACTGCGGATCGACTGCCCACGCAAACTTTGCGCGACGCTTTGCGCGGACGCCCTGCTTGGCGCGCGCCGCAGCACTTTCCTATGCCATGGGCGTTCTGGTACAGGTGTTCAACCACATGGCGATGCCTGTTGGTATTCCTCAGCAGGCTGTTCTGGTCATCTGTGCGATCGCGCAGGTAGCGTTGCTCCACGGTGCCCGACGCGCCAAGCTGCGCGACGAGTCCGATCCCAACTTCGAACCCAGTGCTGCCGGGCTTTCGGTAGATGCTCTGAAATATGGCGCCAAATGGCATGACGATCCCGAGGCAAAGGCGGCATTTCGCCGCACCGTAGTTCGCCTGACCGTGGCGACAGCGTATCTTTCCGGCGTATTCGCCGCTCTCAACGCGGGCCTCACAACCCTGTATGCTACCGGAGCCGTTGATTTGGGTGACTGGCCGCGCCTGCTGCTTGTCGTGAGCTCGTTGGCCGCCGGCGCACTATTTGACCTGCACGACCGCTCGTATATGAATATCGGCATGACATGTGTCGCCATGCTGTCCACGCTTTCGTTCTTTGTGCTCATCATCGATGGCAATGGCGGCAACGAGCTTGCTGCCACGATCATCTTTTATCTGGGCTCGGGCTTCTTTGTGGTGTTCTTTACCACAAAATTCGCCGCCATCTCACTCTATGCGCGCTGGTCATATTTTTGGCCGTGCATGGGTCGCGTCGTCAACAACGTGTGCTCGATGCTCGTGACGGCGCCGGCGGTGGCGATCATCTCGAGTCAAAACGTGCTGGTGGCAGTCGGCGCGGCGCTCGTGATGTTTGTGGGTATTGCGATTACGCTGCTGGGGCAGTTGGGGCAACGGGCCGATGATGTCGTGATGCAGGACGGCCTGCCGCTTGCCACTGATGATCTTGGTGGGGATCTTGCGCCCACATGCTCCGACTCCGAGCCCGTGGAGGCAGCGGAGCTCACGTCCGATGAACGCCTCGATGCCTTCGTCGCCACCTTTGAGCTTACAGAGCGCGAGCGCGATATTCTTGAGGCCTTGGTCGTTTCGGACCAGAGCGTTCAGGACATCGCCGCAACGCTTTTCCTTTCGCGCTCCACGCTCTACCGTCACATTTCCTCGATCAACAAAAAGACCGGCACCGCCTCGCGCGTGGCCCTTATCAACTTCTTCTGGTCCTGGACACCCAAGGACTAGCTAATCCTCCAATAAGTTGCGGTGGAATAGTCCCTAAATTAAAGTCGCGGGACCTTAAACAGGAACTATTTCACCGCAACTGCTGAGGGGATAGACTGCGGCGGCGACAGAGGCAACGGCAGCGGCGTCGGCAGCTGTGGTAGCGGTAATGGCGGCTGGCAGGGTGTTTTTCGCCTGCTTGCTACAGCAGTTCGCCGTGGCGGGCGATGTAGCGGCGTTTTGCCAGCTGGGTGAGCGCGATGTAGGCGGTGACGATGCCGATGAGCAGCGCGAAAAAGCTTGTGGGCAGCGTCATGAGGCCGAGTGCATCGGCGATGGGGCTTGCCGGCAGCCAGGTGACAAGCGCCAGGCCTAGCACGGTGAGCGCGCACAGCGCGGGCGCGGCGTGGTCGCGCGGGCTCGGCAGGCGCGGGGAGCGCAGCATGTGGATCACAAGCGTCTGCGACCACATGGACTCGACAAACCAGCCGCTTTGGAAGAGCGCAGCAAAGGTCGCTATACCCGCGACGTTGCCCGTCCCGGCGAGCTCGGACCAGCTTGCGCCTACGGTGGCAGGGCACACCACAAAGAAGAGCGCGGCGAAGGTCACGATGTCAAACAGCGAACTCACGGGGCCCAGCTCGAGCATAAAGCCCTTGATGGACGCGGCATCCCAAGCACGCGGGCGGGCAGTCCAGGCGTCATCGACGGTGTCCCACGGCAGCGCGATGCACACGATCTCGTAGACGAGCGATAGCAGCACCAGCTGCAGAGCGCTCATAGGCAAAAACGGCAAGAACAAGCTCGCGACGGTCACGGACAGCACGTTGCCAAAGTTGGAGCTCACCGTGGTCTTGAGGTACTTGAGCAGGTTGCCGTAGGTGCGGCGGCCTTCGATGATGCCGCGCTCGAGCACGCCCAGGTCCTTCTGAAGCAAGATGATATCGGCGGATTCCTTGGCAATATCGACGGCCGAATCGACCGAGATGCCGCAATCGCTCGCACGCATGGCGGCGGCGTCGTTGATGCCGTCGCCCATAAAGCCCACGGTGTGGCCGAGCATCTCGCGCATGACACGTACCAGGCGCGCCTTCTGCAGCGGCGAGAGCTTGGCGAAGAGGTGGGTTTTCTCGGCGCGCTCGGCAAGTTCGGCGTCATCGAGCGCATCGATCTCGGAGCCGAGCAAGACGTTGCTCGCATCGATACCAATCTGCTCGCAGACGGTGGCGGCGACGCGGTCGTTGTCGCCGGTTAGGATCTTGACCGCCACGCCCTTGGCCTCGAGGGTGGCGACGGCGCCCGCGGCACTTGCTTTGGGCGGATCGAGGAAGGCCAAAAAGCCCATCAGCACCATGTCGCACTCGTCGGCGATGCCAAACTCGCCCACGCAGCGCGGATTGGTCTTCTGCGCCACGGCAATTACGCGTAGGCCCTCGGCGTTAAGTCCGGCGATCTGCTTGCGAATCTGGGCGAGCTTCTCGTCGGTGAGCGGCTGAGCGATGCCATCGATCTCGACAAAGGAGCAGATCTCGAGCATTTCCTCGGCAGCGCCCTTGGTAACCATCTGGGTTTTGCCTTGGGCGTCGGCGACAACTACGCTCAGGCGACGGCGCGAGAAATCGAAGGGAACCTCGTCGACCTTGGTGTAGCGGTCGCGCAGGCTCTGGCCCAGCATGGAATCGGGTGCGACGGTCGAGGGCGTCACATCGGCACGGTCGATTACGGCCAGGTCGATAAGATTTTTGAGGCCGGTCTGGAAGAAGCTGTTCAAAAACGCATGGCGCAGCACGCGCGCGTCCTCGTTGCCATCGGTGTTGAGGTAGCGCTCGAGCACGATGCGGTCTTCGGTGAGGGTGCCGGTCTTGTCGCAGCACAGGACGTCCATCGCTCCGAGGTTTTGAATCGCCGGCAGCTCCTTGACGATAACCTGGCGACGGGCGAGGTCCTTGGCGCCCTGCGACAGGCTCGTGGTCACGATGACGGGAAGCATCTGCGGCGTGATGCCCACGGCCACGCTCGTGGCGAACAGCAGCGCGTCGATGACGTTGCCCTTGGTGGCGGCGTTGATGGCAAAGACGGCCGGCGCCATAACGAGCATCAGGCGCACCAGCAGCATGGAGACGCTCGAGACGCCGCGGTCAAACGCGCTCTTTTCGCCGCGCCCGTTGAGCATCTTGGCGATGCCGCCCAGGTAGGTGTCCGAGCCGGTGGCAACGACAAGCGCCATGGCGGCGCCGTTTTGCACGGAGGTGCCGGTAAAGACGATGTTCTTGCAGGCAGAGAGTGGCAGTGCGGAGCCGTCGGCGCCCTCGACGACGGTGACGGCGGTGGTCTTCTCGACGGCCTCGCTCTCGCCGGTGAGTGCGGACTCGATCACAAACAGGTCGCGCGCGGTGATGATGCGGGCATCTGCCGGCACCATATCGCCGGCAGAGAGACGGATTACATCGCCGGGGACGAGCTCGTCGAAGGGGATCTCGATGCGCTCGCCGTCGCGCAGGGCGGTGCAAGTGTTGGAGACCAGGTCCTTGAGGGCCTCGGCCGCATTGCCGCTGCGGGCTTCCTGGATAAACTTCATGCCGCCCGATACCAGCAGCATGGTGCCGATGACGATGACCGTGGAGGGGTCGCGCTGCGGTTCGGGCACGGCGAGCACGTCGATGTAGAGCGAGACCAGTGCGAGCGCGGCGAGGATGCCGGCGAAGGGATCGATGAACGCGTCGGCGATGCGTCGGGCGAGCGTTTTGGTCGTTGCCTCGATGGTGTTGGGGCCGACGGCGTTCAGGCGCTCAGTTGCCTGCTCGACGGTGAGGCCGTTTGCCGTGGCGTCAAGCAGTACGAGGGCGTCCTCGGCACTATGGGTGGCGGCGAATATGGTGTTCTTGGACAGGCCGGTATGAGCGGCAGGGCGCGCCGTGCGGCGGCGCTTGGAGATGGCTTCGAGTACCGTGACGGTTTTGAGCATCAGCATAGGGTCCTCCTTGTTGAGGGGAGTTAGCGTACGTGTCGTATTTGCTTCAAAAAACCTAGATGTCGCTCACGTCAAGCTCTTGAGCCCACAAAGGGTGCAGCGCGCCTTTGCGGTGGTTTTGGCGATCTGCCGGTGGCGTTTATGCGTGTGCGGAGTCCTCGCGGCGTGCCGAGGGCGACATGCAGGTTTTTCGACTAGGACTGCCTTCCATGGCACACCTCCTAAAGGCTGAGCGCAGCGCGCTTTGGGTATCTCGTACCCCTTTTTAATCCGCCCGTATTCTTGATGAGGGGGTTTGACATGTCAACCCCATTGTTCGGAAAACCATTCCCCCTGACAAAGCCTTTACAGAATGCCGTGGCCCCAAAGCGCGCCCGCATCGACGCTTCGCCTGCGCTAAACTGGAAGGCACGTACGCGATTACGAGAGGAGCCCGCATGGAGGCTTACAAGCAAGAGTTCATCAAGTTTATGGTCGAGTCCGACGTCCTTAAGTTCGGCAGCTTTACGCTCAAGAGCGGCCGTCAGTCCCCGTTCTTTATGAACGCCGGCGCTTACGTGACGGGCTATCAGCTCAAGAAGCTGGGCGAGTATTACGCCCAGGCCATCCACGATAACTTTGGCGACGACTTTGATGTGCTGTTTGGACCGGCCTACAAGGGTATTCCGCTGGCCGTCGTGACCGCAATTGCCTACCACGAGCTGTACGGCAAGGAGGTCAAGTACTGCTGCGACCGCAAGGAGGCCAAGGACCACGGTGCCGATAAGGGCAACCTGCTGGGTTATGAGCCCAAGGACGGCGACCGTGTGGTCATGGTCGAGGACGTTACCACCAGCGGCAAGTCCATCGACGAGACCTATCCCAAGGTCAAGGCTGCTGCCGATGTCGAGATCAAGGGCCTGATCGTGTCCCTCAACCGCATGGAGGTCGGCAAGGGCGGTGTGACCACCGCGCAGAAGGAGATCGAGGCCAAGTACGGTTTCCCCGTCGCGAGCATCGTCTCCATGGCTGAGGTCGTCGAGACCCTCTACAACCACGAGATCGACGGCAAGGTTGTCATCGACGACGAGCTCAAGACCGCCATCGACGCCTACTACGAGCAGTACGGAGCACGTTAGTTACGGCGTTTTACCAAACGCCGTAACTGCTCGACGCTGCGCGGGCCGCATTTGGACAATCTGACGTTCAACTTCAAGGGCGCGACCAGAAGGTCAGCGCCCTTTCGTTTCACGTCACCTTGTCTCAAATGCGACCCGCTCGCTGTCCGTTCTCTACCTGCGGCGTCGTCTTGCTCCGAATGCGGCTCGCTCGCTGTCGTTGCCGAAACATCGGCGTTGCCGGACTAGTCATTGGGGACGTTCATAAATGACTACTCAGGAATGAGCGTGGATAATCTCCCGTTTTTGGCCTGTGTGCGGGCTCAAAGTGGGAGATTATCCACGCTCGCTTTAATTTGCCTGGGTTGCGATGCCTATCTAATCGGCTCGGCGTCTTCCCTGAGAATCGAAAGATACTCTTCATACCCGTACTGCCGGTATCTCTGTCTTGACTCGTCGAGCGGACGGAGGATACCCAATTCTTCAAATGATTTGACGAGCGAGCTCGCGGTACTCCTGCCGATATCGAGTTGGGCAGCGATGAATGCGGTGTCGACGATGGGGTGCTCTTCAAGAATGCCCAACAGCCTTTGCCCGTTTGCAGCAGTCCTTCCGAGATTTTCGGTAATGGTTGCTGTGGAACGGTTATGGAGGTCAACAAGGTTTTTTAAAGACCCTACCGAGTCCTTCGCACTTTCGAGAAGACTGTTGCAGAAAAACTCTATCCATTCCTCGTAAGTGCCTCTCTCCCTTACGGATGTGAGTTGCCGGTAGTACTCGCTTCGATTTTTCTTGAACTGGAACGATGGATAGAACAAGCAAGAATGAAGAACGCCATCATTGATGAGCATAAGTGTAATGAGAAGCCTGCCCAGGCGACCGTTTCCGTCTAGGAATGGATGGGCAGTTTCAAATTGGTAATGGACGAGCGCCGCCCGCACAATCGGATCCATTTCGACTTGAGGCTCATTGATAAAGCGTTCGAGGTCCTGGAGCGTGTTACTCAAATCTTCAATGTTTGGAGGGACAAACGATGCGGTTGCAATGGTGCAGCCTGAGGGGCCAATCCAGTTTTGTGAGGAGCGCAGCTCGCCTGGATTCTTCTCCGTTCCGCGCACTCCGTCCAGCAGGACCGCATGAACTTGCCTAAGAAGTCTCGTGCACAAGGGCATCTTTTTGAGCAGTTCTACGCCGCGGTCGACAGCACGGACGTAATTCACGACGTCTGCGACATCTTTATGATGGAGTTGTGTTTGCGATGGACTAAGTAGGTCGTCAAACGTGCACTGGGTTCCCTCAATTTGCGAAGAAAGGAGTGCTTCTTTGCGCACGTACATTGTCAGATACATATCGGCGTTGGGAACAAAGTAGAGCATGCCTTCAAGCTCTCCAAGCTTTCGTGAGCATGCGGAAAGCGTGCGATAGGTTTCCTCGGTGAGGTTTAGCTGCCTCAATGATTGCAAGGGCGTTGGAAAAAACGAATAGTAAGCCAATTTCCCCGATAGATTATTGCGGAGCGTTCCCTGGCCGTTCTCCTCGATTTGCATCGCGCCCTCCATATCTTTAGTGCCGGAAACTCGTTATTAGGCCAATCATATCAATTCTAATAACGAGTTTAAGGATTAAATAGTTATTAGAATTGATGTAAACAATCTAATGATGAGAAGTCGTTATTACTTGACCATGGAGCTCGGCTTGGTACAAGGGGGGTTATCCAAAATGAGAGCGGATAATCTCCCGTTTTTGGCTCGGTGACGGCCTCAAAGTGGGAGATTATCCACGCTCGTTAGTTAAGCGTCCGAAAATCCACACTCGCCAAACCTACCAAAAAGGGACAGGTTTATTTTGGCACGTTTCGGTCGGTATCAGGAAGTGTCAGGGACGGGGCGGCGGCAGGACTCGAGAGCGAAAAGAAGTATCGGGTTTGGCGTGCCCGCTTCTGCCCGTCCCGCGCGTGGGCGATACTCGGCTTATCGAACCGCGATGCAAAGGAGATGCTCATCCCACGAGCACTACCGAGAAGGGCTTGCGATTCGAGTCCCCACCTTAGCATTTGAACCATTTGGCACTATAATTACCGTAGGCATGCGCACAACGTTGCGCTTAATCAAGAGGAGAAAACGTATGGGTCTGTTTGATATGTTCAAGAAGAAGGCTGAGCCCGCGGCTGCCGCTGCTCCGGCCTCCATCTCTGCTTCTGCCGGCGCCGACGTGCTGTGCTCGCCCGTCAAGGGCAAGGTCATCAAGATGGCCGACGTGCCCGATCCCGTCTTTGGTGGCGAGGTTCTGGGCAAGGGCTGTGCCGTGTGGCCCGAGGACGATCTGGTCTACGCTCCCTGCGACGGTAAGGTGACCGTCACCATGGGTCACGCCGTGGGTCTGCAGTCCGATAGCGGCATCGAGGTTCTGGTGCACGTTGGCGTCGATACCGTCAACATGAACGGCGATGGCTTCGAGGGCTTCGTCAAGGCCGACGACGTTGTGAAGGCCGGCCAGCCCATACTCAAGATCGACCGCGCCAAGATCGCCGCTGCCGGTTACAAGGACTGCGTCGTGGTGGCCGTGTCCAACACCGCCGAGTTTGCCGACGTCGAGCTCACCGTTGAGGCAGAGTCCGCCGTCGCCGCCGGTGACGCCATCGTTAAGGTCGTTCGCAAGTAAACTGCGGCGTTCAAAGGATGTGCAAGGGTGGTCGGGTTTTCCGGCCACCTTTTTTATTGCACCGTGGGGAAGCGTTTTATTGCGGCTTATAGGACAAAATGTGTGTCCACGTTGGGGGCATCGGCGCAGGTCGATGCCCCTTTTTCAGCCGTTTAA
>NZ_JBCPDN010000027.1:0-26203 GCF_040915425.1 Collinsella aerofaciens
GTCAAGTATAGCGCCCGGACGCCAAAACGTCCGAGCGCATCACAAACATATGCCAAACGGCACGCCCTTTTGGGGGCAAAGATTATGCAGCGGTGATCGAAATCTCCTGGTCGACACCCAACAGCTGAACCACGCGCATCACCGGGGGCTGCACATTGGTGCAGCTAAAGCGCTTACCGTGGTCGACCGCGTGGTGCGCGGCGCCCACGAGCACGCCAATGCCCGTCGAATCGATGTAGCTCACCTGGGCAAAATCGAGCTCAACGGCCTCAGTGGGCTGCTCGAGCGCCAGGTCGATGGCATTGCGCAGGCTATCGGCGTTAGAGATATCGATCTCGCCGGTTACCTTAATGGTGTAGAGCTCTGGCGTGGGGTTAGTGGAAATACCCAAATCCATAAATACGCTCCTTTATGTATCGAAAGTGCGGATAGTACGGGAAGCCGCGCGTTAGGCGCGCTCGGCACGCGCAAGCTCGGCAGCGACAAGCTTAACGGCCAGCACCAGCACATCGAGCGCGGCCTCCAGGTCCTCGACCGTGGGATAGCTCGGCGCGATGCGGATGTTGGTGTCGCGCGGATCCTTGCCATAGGGCCAGGTGGCACCAGCCGGCGTGAGCTTGACGCCCAGGTCGGCGCAAAGCGCGGCGACCTTCTGGGCCGAGCCCTCGGGACCATCAAAGCTCACAAAGTAGCCGCCGCGGGGATGCGTCCAAGTGGCGCAACCCGTATCGCCCAGGCCCTCGGTGAGCTTGCGCTCGACGGCCTCAAAGCGCGGGCGCAAGAACTCGGCATGCTTTTTCATATGCTCCTTGACCGCCTCGATGGTGGGAAGGAAACGCACGTGACGCAGCTGGTTGAGCTTGTCGGCGCTGATAAGGCCCGCCTTCAGGCGCTTGGAGAACTCGGCGATGACCGCGGGGCTCGCACCGATGAAGCCGATACCGGCGCCCGGGAAGGTGATCTTGGACGTCGAGGCAAATGCCACCACGCGGTCCTCGGTGCCCGCCGCGCGGGCAAGATCGAAGATGTTGGCGAGCTCGTCGGTCTCGTCGTACAGGTCGTGCACGCAGTAGGCGTTGTCCCAGAAGATGCGGAAATCGGGCGCGGCCGTGGGCATCTCGACCAGGCGACGCACGGTGTCATCGCTAAAGGTGATGCCCGTGGGGTTGGAATACTTGGGCACGCACCAGATGCCCTTGATAGAGTCGTCGGCGGCAACCAGGCGCTCGACCTCGTCCATGTCGGGACCGTTGTCGATCATCGCGACGGGGACATTCTCGATACCCAGGTCGGCGGTGATGCCAAAATGACGGTCGTAACCGGGAACCGGGCACAGGAACTTGACCTTCTTGCCGTCATGCGCGGCCTCGTAAGCCTCCCAGGGCTCGCTGCCGCACGAGCCGCAGCGCCAGAACATGCCGGCGATATCGTGCTCGATCAGCAGGCTCGACGAACCCAGTACGAGCGTCTGCTCGGCGGGGCAACCCAGGAACTCCCCTGCCAGCTTGCGTGCCGAGGGAATGCCCTCAAAGCAGCCGTAGTTGGAGCAGTCGACGTTGCCGTCGTGCAAATCGGCGTCGGCATTGAGGATGTCGAGCATGGGTCGAGAGATGTCCACCTGGGAGGGCGACGGCTTGCCGCGGGCCATGTCGAGCGCCAGGCCCTTGGCCTTGACCTCGGCGACCTCGGCCTTGAGCGCCTCGATGGCGGCATCGAGTTCGGTGGTTTCCATCTTCTGGTAGATCGTCTGCATGGGTGCGACCTTTCACGAAGCGGTACGTTGCAATTCTTCTAAGTATAGACCGCCACCGTCGCAACGTTATGAAGCCGTGATAGATTAAGTCCATCGCAATGAATTACGAAACGCCGCGCATGCCGGCGTGGGGCGCCCAAGGAGGCACTATGGAGTACGGATCGTTCCAGGCCGAGGAATTCGGCGACCTGCAGCGCCTGGTCGACGGACTGTTTTATGACCGCCACGCCATCGACCGCCTGGATCTCATCGTACAGGCAGAAATCTTGGACTTGGCGCCCGACCTCATGGAAATCGTGAACCTTTTGCCGCCCGGCTACTACGACCGCCAATCGCTTTGCGACCAGCTCAACTCCGCCTTGGCCGCCCACGGCTGGGGCGCCGTCTACGGCACCGTGGAATAAACCTAGTCATTTAAGAACCTCCCCAATGACTAAAACGCCGCTTGTGATGGTGTTCACAGGCGGCGTTTTCAAACTTGCATCTGCTTTTACTTGTCTTTGGGCGCGGGGTGTTTGCAGACCACGCTCATGTAGATCATGCCCAGCACGGCCGCGGTGACAGAGCCGGCAAGAATGGCGGCCTTTGCGGCCAAGACCTCAAACTGGGCCGTCGGGAAGGCGAGGCCGCTGATGAGGATCGACATGGTAAAGCCGATACCGCCCAGAATGCCCACACCGGCGATCATGTGCCAGTTGACATTATGCGGCAACTCGGAAATCTTGAGTTTAACCAGGGCAAACGTCATGCCAAAGATACCGATCGGCTTGCCCAGCAGCATGCCAAAGTACACGCCGAGCGTCACCGGGTCGGTGAGCAGCGTGCTCATGTCCACGCCCACCAGGCGAACCTGCGCGTTCACGAACGCAAAGATCGGCAGGATCACGAAGTTGACCGGCGTGGAGATCAGACGCTCCATGCGGATGAGCGGCGGGGTCACGCGGTGCATGACGCGCTCGACCTTGGTGGTCGAGACGGTAAAGTCATGCTGGCCCAGGATGTGCGCCTCGTCGTCGTAGCGATCATCGAGCAGCGGCAGGCACTCGCCCAACCAATCGGTGAGGCTATCGAGCTTGACACCGCACTTGGCCGGGATGGTAAAGGCCAAGATGACGCCAGCAAGCGTAGCGTGCACGCCGCTCTTGAACATGCAGAACCACAACAGCAGACCCAGTACCGAATACGGGGCAAGGCGGTAGTGCTGCGTCTTGTTGAGCCACACGAGCGCGCAGGTCACAAGCGCGGCGGCGCCCAACCAAAACGGATTGGGGCTCTGACCGTAGAAGATGGCGATGGCGGCGATGGAGATGAGGTCGTCGGCGATGGCGAGCGTCGAGAAGAACACGCGCACGCCGTTGGGCACGCGATTGCCCAAAAGCGACAGCACGCCCAGCGCAAAGGCAATATCGGTTGCCATGGGAATGGCCCAGCCGTTGTGCGCGCCGGCATGGTTAAAGATCAGGTAGATGCAGGCGGGAACGACGACGCCGCCCACGGCTGCCAGCATGGGAAGCATGGCCTGACGCGGGTTTTTGAGCTCGCCGACCGTCATCTCGTACTTAAGCTCAATGCCCACCAGCAAAAAGAAGATCGCCATGAGAAAGTCGTTGACGAAAAGCTCGACGGTGAGACCGGCCGTAAGGTTGCCCAGACCCACATACAGCGGGGTCTCCAAAAAGTGATGGATGGCCTCGTAGGCATCGGTATTGGCGCAAATGACGGCGGCGATGGCGGCGATGACCATAACCGCGGCGGAAATCGTGCCGTTCTCGGCGATGCGCTCCCAAATGTCGTGGCGCTCAAAACGCTTGCGCTCACGAACGTTGAACAGCTGCTCGGGTGCTGCCATGGGCGGCTCCTTTCACGGGATGGCTCCCGTCTTAAAAAAGCACGGCCCGCCCAAGTGGCGGCGCCGCGCTCTAACGTATTACGCTTGCATCTAGCCTACCCTGCACGACAAGCACGCAGGCGTGGCCGAAAAGCGGAACCACAGGTTGAACATTATTTGCTCAACGGCACGGGCGCGCCTGCCCAAGAGACGACGCGGCGCCGTGCACAAAAAACGACCGGAGCGCGGGGCGTCCGCGATCCGATCGTGGCGTTCGGTCAACTAAACCTAGCAGGCGGCCATGATGGGGGCAGCGACCTGCTTCTTACGGGAGAGGACGCCCGGCATCCAGACGCCGTCGTGCTCGTCGGCAATGCCCAGGCCCTTCTGAGCGGCCTCGGTCTCGCCCTCGAGCAGGACCTGCGAGCCCTCCTCCATGATGTCGGTGATGCACAGGACGATGCCGTCGGCACCCTTCTCGGCGGCGTAGGCGCGCATGGCCTCGCGGATCTCGTCGATCATGCCAAGTGCGCGGCTCTTGTCGACGGTCTCGTACTGGCCGATGAGCAGCTCCTTGCCAGCGGGCTCGAACATCTTGATGTCGTTGCCGACCATCTCGGCTGCGGTGAAGGAGCCGGACGGACGGGTGAGGAAGACCTCCATGCCAAACTTGACCGGGTCGACGCCCACCTGCTCGCCGAGCTTGGCGGCAACGGCGCGGTCGACATCGGTGGTGGTGGGGCTCTTGAGCATGAGCGTGTCGGTCATCATGGCCGAGAGCAGCAGCTTGGCCTGGACGTCGGAAAGCTCAACGCCGAGCACGCCGGCGAGCTTGGTGACGATGGTGCAGCTGGAGCCCCAGGGCAGGCAGATGTAGTGCAGCGGGCCGGCGGTCTCGAAGTCGCCGATGCGGTGATGATCGACAACGCCAAAGACCGTGGCGTCCTTAAGGCCGGCGACGGACTGGGCAGACTCGTTGTGGTCGGTGAGGACGACGAGCTGACCGGCCTCGACGGACTCGATCACGCGGGGCTCGGCGATGCCGGCGTCGGCGAGCAGCTTGGCGGACTCGGCCGGAAGCTGACCAAGGGCGCAGGCCTCGTAGGTGTTGCCGGCATACTCAACCTGGTTGAGTAGCTGGGACAGGACGACGGCGCTCATAATGGCGTCGTTATCGGGGTTCTGGTGACCAAAGACAAGAACGTTTGCCATGGATATCCTCCACTTGATATGTGTACTTGGACGTAGCTATGGTAGCACGCCGATGCCGAGCCTTCGCAGACGGAAGGGCCACGGCATATTTTGGGGCGCAGGCACGGGGGCCAAGGCTATCCCTTTTGCACCATGTTGGTGCAAAGTAACCTGTCCCCCTTGCACCAACTATTTGCCGGCGGCGCGCAGGGCTACGTAGGCGGCACCGATAATGCCGGCGTCGTTTCCGAGCGAGGCGACCTTAATGGGCGTCTCGCGCGAAGCAGAAAGCGCGTACTGCTTAAAGTGCTCGCGAACCTTGTCGAGGTAGACATCGGCCGAGGCGGAGGCGCCGCCGCCGATGAGGAACATCTCGGGATCAACCACGTTGGCAATAAGCGCCAGTGCGCGGCCGAGATAGTCGGCCATGGTATCGGCCGCGGCCAGCGCGAGCTTGTCGCCCTCGCGGCAGGCCTGGAACACGTCCTTGGAATCGGAGGGGCCGGTCAGCTCGATGGGCTCGACGCCCGCCTTTTCGCACTCGGCAAGGTAGTTGCTCACCACGCCGGTGGCGCTGGAATACTGCTCCAGATGGCCATGGCCGCCGCAGCCGCAGGTGCGCTCCTCGTCGGGGTTCAGGCACATATGGCCAATCTCGCCGCCGGCGCCCACAACGCCTGATACCACGTCGCCGTTAACGATAACGCCGCCGCCCACGCCGGTACCAATGGTGACCATCACCACGTTCTGTACGCCCTTGGCAGAGCCGAGCCAGGCCTCGCCCATGGCAGCGGCGTTAGCATCGTTCTCGTACTTAACGACCGCGTCGGGGCAGTGCTCCTGAATGGCGACTCTTAGCTCAGGCAGGTTAATGGCAATGTTGGCCTTGACCTTGGCATCGCCCGACGCCGGGATGGGACACGGAACGGCCAGGCCAATGCCCGCCACAAAGGCACGCGGAATCTGTGCCTTGGCGACCACCTGGTCGATAGCCTCGGTCACCGCGGCAAAGCCCGCGGCGTCAACGATAGGAGGCGTGGGCACGCTGGCCTTGGCAAGCAGGTTGCCGTCCTCGTCGAACAGGCCCTCCTTAACCGAAGTGCCGCCGACGTCGATGCCGATGTAGTACTGCTTAGGTTCCATGGGAGCCCACCTTTCTCGTTTAAACATTGCCTGTATGGTACCGCTCTCAAGGCAAAAACCTACCAAAAAGGGACAGGTTTGTTTTGGCAGGTTTTATCTGGGGTAACGCAATTGGCTGCCCAACAGGCCGCGCAAGACCATCCCCAAAAATAAAGGCGCCGGGAGGCGGAGGCTCCCGGCGCCCGTCAAAGGGACTATGTTGTCTGTTGGACCGCACGGTCCGTCGCGGCGATAACGCCGACTAGGCCTGAAGTACCTGCAGCTGCTTGTGAATCTCGATGAGCTCCGTCGCCATGACGCGCATGGTCTCGGTACCGGCCATCTGGTCCTCGGCATGCAGCAGAATCAACGGGGCCTCGCCGTTACGCTCGCCGTTGGCCTCCTTCTTCAGAAGCCCCATGTGAACATCGTGGCCACCGTTATAGGCCTCGTCGCCCTGCTTGATAAGCTCCTCGGCGGCGTCAAAATCGCCCTCCTTGGCCTTTTGCACGGCATTGATGTACATGCTCTTGGCGGTACCGACGTAGCTGATGATCTCGAAGCAGGTCATCTGCAGTTCGTTCATATCCTCCATGCGGAGCACCTAGCCCATCACGCTGACGCAGTGGTCGATGATGCCGGCAGCGTTCATGCGGCCGTAGTCGACCATGTTGATGACCTCGACCGGAAAACGACCGGCGGCCTCCTTCTCAAAATCGCCCTTGGTGTAGCCGATCTGCGGACCAAGCAGCAACATGTCGCACTCGTCCAGGTGATCGTGGGCCTCGTTCATGGGACGAGCCTCGACCTCAATATCCAGACCACGGTTTGCAACCTCGGCCTGCATCTTCTGGACCAGCAGGCTCGTGGACATGCCGGCATTGCAGCAGAGCATGATCTTCTTCATGGTTTCCTCCTTATAACTGCGCGGCGCGCAGACGACAACTGGTTGTATTCCTTGCGGCTATTGTGCCCGCTCCCCTGTATCTTTACGCAAGGGAGAGAGCCGCGGGCACCGGCACCGCGTACCGGCGCCCGCAAAGGTGAAAGGGACGAACGTTAGGCGTTCTACTCGGCGAGAGCCTCCTGCTTGGCGATTGCCTTCTCGGAAATCTTCATAAAGGGCAGGTAGACGGCCATGCCAATGACAATCTCGATAGCCTGCCACACGCCAGCGCGCCAGTCAAAGCCCGTAGCGAGCAGGGCATTGATGACGGGAGGCATGGTCCAGGGCACCTGGGCGATGCAGGGGCTGATGATGCCTGCGCAGGTAAGGCCATAGGTGATGCCGATGAACAGGTCGGGAAGGAGGACAAACGGGATCATGAGCGGCAGGTTGTACACGATGGGGTAACCGTAGATAACCGGCTCGTTGATGTTGAACAGACCAGGCAGGATAGCCATCTTGGAAACGGTCTCGGAAGCCTTGTTTTTGGAGAACAGGAGCGTGTCGAGCAGGAGCATGAGGGTGCAGCCCGAGCCGCCGATGAGGGCGAAGCTGTTAACGATCTGCATGTTCATGTAGTGATCGGGCTGGATGGTGCCACCGGCGGCAAAGGTAGCCATGTTGTCGACGATGAGCATGGTCAGGATCGGCTCGACGGTAGCGCCAGAGATGGTGGACTGGTGAATACCGACGCAGAACAGCAGGTTAGCAAGGGTGTAGATGAGGATAACAGCCCATGGACCAGCGTTCATGATGCTCTTGAGCGGGTTGGAGATGCACGTGGAGATGATGGTGCACAGATCGGTGCCGGCGCACACGGCGAGCAGGGCTGCGGCAAGAGCGAAGACCGCGAGGTTAAGCAGCATCGGAATCATGACGTTGAAGGAGTTGGAGACCGCGGGAGGCACGCCCTCGCCCAGCTTAACCTTGAGCTTCTCGACGCCAGAAATCTTGATGAAGAGCGAGACGGAAAGCAGGGCGATGATAATAGCCGAGAACAGACCGTTGGTGCCGGTGTTGGCAGTCGAAAGGGCGCCCGTGACCTCGGCGGAGGTGATCTTGTCGGTGAGCAGTGGGCTCGTGGCGGCAAGCGTGGCGGTGATCTGCTGCGGCATCATGATGACGAAGGCAGAGATAGCGACGACCATGCAAGCAAGCGGATTATCGAAGCGCTTGTTCTTAGCGAGGCTGTAGCCAATCAATCCGGCCAAGATAATGGCAGAGACGTTGAGGGTGCCCAGCGTAATCGCCGAACCCCACGTCTGAAGGTTGGCAAGGCCCGCCGCATCGAGCGGGAACAGAGGGAACACGACGTTGTTAATAAGAACCGCGATACCCGCAAGGATATAGAGCGGCGTGATGGTCGCGAAGGCGTCACGCAGGGAACGCAGGTGAACCTGGTTTCCCACCTTCGCAGAGACCTCGGCAAACTTGTCGAGGAAGCTCTTTCCGTTGTCACTGGCCATGATTGCTCCTAACTTTCAAATCCGGCCTTTCCTATGCGCACGGTGGTCTGTCGCCCTCTGCCACCAGATGTGCCATGTGTTGCGCGCGGCGGCGCGCGGTCTGGACGTTCGTCCGGTCGCTAATCAACCACGTGGGTCGTGGCGACCTGTTTGAGCCAGGCCGCCGACTTCTTAAGACGGCGCTTATAGCCATCCATCAGATCGACCTCGACAAAGCCATAGCGATTCTTAAAGGCATTGGCCCAAGACCAGTTATCGATGACGGCCCAATAATGGTATCCGCGGCACTTGGCGCCCTCGTCGATGGCCTTGGCCACCCACTCCAGGTGCTGACGTACAAAGTCGACGCGGTAGTCATCCTGGATGGTTCCTTCGGCGTCACGGTTCTTGTATTCGTCCATGATGCCGATGCCGTTCTCGGAAACGAACCACTCAAGATCGGGGTAGTTCTTAGCGCAGTCCATGCCAAAGTCGTAGAGGCCCTGCGGGTAGATCTCCCAGCCGCGGCTCTCGTTCATAACGGCGTCGGGCCATACGTACTCGTCGGCAAAGTGCGGCAGGCCGTACTGGTCGACCTTGCTCGCCGGCGCCTGAACACGCGTGGGGTGGTAGTAGTTGCAGCCTAGCCAGTCGACAACACCCTGCTTGAGGATCTCTTGGTCGCCGGCGCGGAACGGGAGCTTAACGCCGCCCTCGGCCAGGCTGTCGAGCACGTCGGCAGGAAGCTCGCCCTTGGTGATGAGGTCGAGCCACCAGCGGTTGTTGATGCCGCTGGTCATGCGCACGGCCTCGAGGTCCGCCTCGCTGGGGTTCTCCTTGGTGTAGACCGGGGTAAAGCAGTTGATCATGCCGATCTTGGCATCGGCGCGAATAGCGCCCTCGTCATAGGCGCGACGATAGTTGGCCACGGCCAGCGCGTGCGCCAGCGAGATGTGATACTGCACGGTGCGGGCGCGGTTGAAGTCGTGGAGCTGCGGGAACCACACGCCCTCCTGATAGCGCTGCTCGGGCTCGACGATGGGCTCGTTAAAGGTGAACCAGTACTTAATCTCCTGGCCAAACTCGTGGAAGGCGACGTCGGCGTAATGTGCGTAAGCCTCGACAACCTCACGGCTCTCCCAGCCGCCACGGTTAAAGAGGTAGGTGGGCATGTCAAAGTGGTACAAGTTGACAAACGGCTCCAAGCCGGCTTCGCGAGAGGCGCGGAACAACTCGTGATACCACGCGGCACCTTCCTCGTTGAGGTTGCCGTCGGCATCGAGCAGACGGCTCCACTGGATGGAAGTGCGATAGGTATCCAGACCCAAGTCCTTCAAAATGCGAAGGTCTTCCTGGTACTTGGCCATAAAGTCATTGCCGGCGTAAGAGCCAACGCGGTTGTAGAACGAACCCAGATCCTGGATGGACCAGGTGTCCCACAGGTTCTCGAGCTTGCCGCCCTGGTTCCACTGACCCTCAGTCTGCGGGCCGGACATAGCAGCGCCAAAGAAGAAGTCGTTGGGCAGCTGATACTGTGCCATCAAAGTCCTCGCTTTCGTGTTCTAGAGCTTCCGGTTGGAGACGGGTTTGCTTTGGCAGGTTATCCGGCGCGGGCGCGCACCGGCCATACCGATATCCAACCCGCCAAAACAAAACCGTCCCCAAACGGTCGATCCTGTTGTGCGGAAGGATTCCGTTCGTTGCTTAGACTATAGCGCTCTAATTTTAATAGTAAAGCGTCTTTTTCTTTTTTCTTTCTCGAACTTCTTAGATAAAAGTAATATGGATGCCCTGTTGAGGGTTATACTTACTTTTTGTATTCATATATGTCGGAAAGGAGGTTCCATGATTCCCAAATACGAGGCGATAGCTGCAGATATTCGTCGAAGTATCGAGGATGGCGCTCTTAAACCGGGCGACAAGCTTCCCACCGTCGTTGAGTTCTGTGAGCTCTATAGCGTTTCCAAAATCACCGTCAAACAAGCTATCGAGCAAATCACCAAGGAAGGTCTTATTACCAGCCGGCGCGGATCGGGCACCTACGTTAAGGACACGGCGGAACTTCCCGGCCAGGCGTTTTTCCAGGGCAAAAACGACCGTGCCCAGGGCTTTTCGTATGAGCACCGCGGGGAAAAGGTGACCTCGGTGGTCTACGATTTCTCGATTGTTAATCCACCAGCGGACATCGCAGCCCAGCTGGGAATTGCCGAGGATGACTTTGCCTATCACGTCGTGCGCGTGCGTCAGGCCGATGGGAAGCCCATCGTTATCGAGTACACCTACATGCCCCTCGAGCTGATTCCGGGGCTGAAAAAGAAGGACCTGTACGGATCGGTCTACCATTTCATCCGCGAGCAATGCGGGCTGAAAATTTCGAGCTTCCACCGTACCATTCGCGCCGTGGCAGCAACCGAGGAAGAAGCCGAGCGCCTGGACACCAAGCCTGGCTCTCCCCTGCTCGAGCTCACCCAGATTGGCTTTTTGGACAGCGGCGCCGCCTTTGAGTATTCGGTCTCGCGCAACGTTGGCGACCGCTTTGAGTTGCACAACGTAACGTTGGCATAGGTTTTTGCAGTCATGCGGGCGCTCGTTTTGAACAGTTTTACGCAGCGCCCGCGCAACACAATGAGGTATGAATATGTCCGATTTGATTAAACTGACGCCGATCTTCCACGAGAAGATCTGGGGCGGTCGCCAGCTCGAAACCGTATTTGGCTACGACATTCCCGATGGCCCCATCGGTGAGTGCTGGGCCATCTCGGCCCACCCCAACGGCGACTGCCAGATTGCGGAGGGCCCGTATGCCGGCCACACGCTGTCGTGGCTGTGGGCCGAGCATCGCGAGCTCTTTGGCAACTGCGAGGGCAAGGAGTTCCCGCTGCTCATTAAGATTCTGGACGCCAAGGACGACCTTTCGATCCAGATTCATCCCAACGACGAGTACGCTGCCGAGCACGAGAACGGTAGCCTGGGCAAAACCGAGTGTTGGTATGTGCTGGACTGCGAGCCCGACGCCACGATCATCGTCGGCCAGCGTGCCAAGGACCGCGCCGAGGCCGCACAAATGATCGAGGAAGGACGTTGGGACGACATGCTCAACGTGTTGCCGATTCACAAGGGCGACTTTTTCCAGATTGATTCCGGTACCGTGCACGCCATCAAGACCGGCACGCTCATTTTGGAGACGCAGCAGTCGAGCGACGTGACGTATCGTCTGTACGACTACGACCGTCCCGGCACTGACGGCAACCTGCGCCCGCTGCACATTGAGCAGAGCCTCGACTGCATCGACTTTGATGCTCAGGCTCCGACCGACGGCACGGTGACCGCGCCCGAGGTGGACGGCGTGACCGAGCTCGAGTCCAACCCCTGCTACACCGTCGATCGCGTGCGCGTCAACGGCAGCAAGACCCTCGACCAGCGCTGGCCCTTCATGTGCCTGTCGGTCATCGACGGCGAAGGCACCGTCTGCGGCGACCCCGTCCACAAGGGAAGCCACCTGCTGGCCCCGAGCACCGTCAGCTCCATCGACCTCGAAGGCAAGATGGAACTGATCATCAGCCACCTGTAGGTCGCACCAACAACCCAAACGCAACAAGGGGCTCTCCCGTCCATGTGCGGGAGAGCCCCTTGCCATATCTATTTATCAGCCCACCCGGCTCTCCAGATCAAAAAGCGAACGAGCAGAGCGACGTTCGCAAGCACCGTTACCCAAGGACCTGGGCGGGCGTATAGGGCAACATCGATCGCGAGTTCCGCACGCAAAGGAGAGCACTTAATGTGCTCTCCGTCTTGCGCAGGACTGCCCGAGCAGGCGATGTTGCCCTATACGCCCGCCCAGGTCCGCCAGGATCACGACAGCTTGACGATCGGCGCGAAGCCCTTCATCAGCTTTTTGGTCTGACCGGTCTTTTCGAATTGAACCTCGATCATGTCTCCGGCGACCGAGATCACGGTACCCGTGCCAAAGGTCTTGTGGCTCACGGTATCGCCTGCGGCAAAGTCCTGCGATGCGCTGGCGCGATCAACCTTGCGCTCCACCGTCGGGGACACCTTGGACGAGGGCTTTTTGGCTCGCGGTGCGCCCGAGCCAAAGGTCGAGGCAACACGGCCAGCGTCGGGCGAGACCCCACGATGGCGCTCGGTCCCGTAGCTGCTGCCACCAAAGAAATCGTCAAAGCTCGATCCGCCGCGCGAACCGGAACCGCCAGTCGAGCGCGTATGCGAACCAAATACCTTGCCGCCGTACATATCCGAACCCATGCCCGAGCCAAAGGTGCCGTGACGGTCGCCGCGCTTCTCCCAACCCGTGCCTTCAAAACCGGCAGAACCGATACCGCTAAACTCGATATCCTCAAACGGAATCTCGTTGAGGAAGCGCGAGCGCGGGTTGGCAGAGGTCGAGCCGTAGGTGCGACGCGTGGCCGCATAGGTCAGGAACAGGCGCTTACGGGCACGCGTGATGGCGACGTAGGCCAGTCGACGCTCCTCCTCGAGCTTACCCGGGTCATCGCTGCCGCCAAAGTCGTGCACGTGCGGGAAGATGCCCTCCTCCATGCCGGCCACGAACACCGCCGGGAACTCCAGGCCCTTGGCGGAGTGGATGGTCATCATGGTAATGGCATGCGTCTCGCCGGCCAGGGAATCCAAGTCGGAGCGCAGGGCCAGCCACTCCATGAGTGCCGGTAGCGCCTTACAGGTGAGCGGACCATAGGTGCGCTCAATCTCGTCGGCATGCACGGCACCCGCCGGCATCCCCGTCGGCGCGGCATACGCGTTGCCCGCGATGGCGGCGGCCAGGGCATCCTGCGGCGAGAGCGCCGGGGCGGCTAGGCTATCGAGCGGATTGGAACCTGCGGCATCGCGCGCGCCGACGAGTGCCTCAAACGAGGATGCCGGGGCAAATGGCCCCGATTCGGGCGCGGGCGCGCTCACCACGACGGGCTCGGCGCCGGCAGGCACGTCGGCAACACCAGCTGCGCGCAGCTCTTCCAAGCTCTCGAGCGTACCCTCGATGTCCTCGTGCGTCTCCTCAAATTCGGCAGCGACGCCCAGGAATTCCTGGATGTTCTCGGCACGGCTCTCAGACTCCATGGTGCCCTCGGCGCGAAACGCCTGCAGCAGACCCGTCTTATCGACAATCATCTCGACGACGTCCTTGAGCTCGCCGTCCATGCGGCGGCCCTCGCGCACCAGCGACACAAAGCTTGACAGGCCATTGCGGACCTTGGCGCTAAACATGCCGGTTTCGGCACACGCAATCTCGCAAGCCTGGAAGAACGAGCAACGGTTGTCGCGCGCCAGCTGCTCGATTTTTTGGATCGAGGTGGAGCCGATGCCACGGCGCGGTGTGTTGATGACGCGCTTGACGCTCATCTCGTCGGCCGGGTTCACGATCATCTTAAGGTAGGCCATGACATCACGGATCTCGGCACGGTCGAAGAATCGCGTGCCGCCCACGATCTTGTAGGGCACGCCTGCGCGCAGGAACATATCTTCGAGGATACGCGACTGGGCGTTGGTGCGGTAGAACACAGCGATATCGTCGTAACTCGTGCCCTTGGAGTGCAGCTTTTCGATCTCGCCGGCAATCCAGCGGCCCTCGTCGCGCTCATCGCTTGCCTGGAAGGCCTGGATCTTCTCGCCGTCGCCCTCGGCCGTAAACAGACGCTTGTCCTTGCGTTGCGAGTTGTGGCGCACCACGGCGTTGGCGGCGCTCAGGATATGACCCGTAGAGCGGTAGTTCTGCTCCAGCTTAACGGTCTTGCAGTTTTTAAAGTCCTTCTCAAAGTCCAGGATGTTGGTGATGTCGGCGCCGCGCCAGCTATAAATGGACTGGTCATCGTCGCCTACGACCATGAGGTTTTGGTACTTGGCGGCCAGCAGGTTGGCGATCTCGTACTGGACGTGGTTGGTGTCCTGATACTCGTCGACGCTAATGTAGCGGAAACGCTCTTGGTACTTATCGAGCACCTCGGGGCGGGTGCGCAGCAGCTCAAGCGTGCGCACGAGCAGGTCGTCGAAGTCCATAGCGTTGGCGGCGCGCAGGCGGCGTTCCAGCTCCAGGTAGACCTGCGCGGCCTTTTTGTCGTTGGGGCTGTCGGCGGATTTGAGCATGTCCTCGGGGCCGATCATGGCGTTTTTGGCCGAACTGATCTTGCTGCGGATCATATTGATGGGGAATTGCTTTTGCTCGATACCGAGCGCCTGCATAATATCGCGCACCATGCGCTTGGAATCGTCGTCATCGTAGATGGTGAACTGACCGGTGTAGCCCAGCAGATCAGCGTCCTCGCGCAGCATACGCACGCACATGGCATGGAAGGTGCACACCCACATGCCACGGGTGCCGCTGGGAATGAGCGCCGCCAGACGCTCACGCATCTCGGCCGCGGCCTTGTTGGTAAACGTGATGGCAAGGATCTGCCAGGGCTTAACACCCAGGTCGCCGAGCATATGTGCGATGCGGAAGGTCAAGACGCGGGTCTTGCCCGAGCCGGCGCCGGCAAGGACCAGCAACGGACCCTCGGTGGTCAGGACCGCCTCGCGCTGGGCGGGATTAAGGCTGTCGAGGTCGACGAGCGGCTTGGCGGGTTTGGGTGCCGGCGCGGGAGCGTCGTAGATGTCGAGCGGGACGAGCTCGGGCTCCGGCGCAGCGGGGGCGGTGTATGCATCGAGCGGCACGGGTTCCGGCGTGGGCGGCACGGGTACCGCGGCGTTCTTTTCCCAGGGCAAGGGCTGGGTCATGGGCGACTCCTCATCTGACGGACGGCGCGCCTGCGGGCGGCGCCATAGTTTGAGCCGTACCAGTATACCGAGCCGCGCGGACACCGGCGCAAATCACACCACGACTCCGTGCGCCACCGTCAGGCCCGCCCAGCGGATTTGGCGCAATGGGGTCAGGTTAGTCTGCACCACATTGGTGCAAAGAAACCTGGCCCCATTGCACCAATCACGGAGCCACCGATGTCATGGCAACGGTAGCGAGCGGCGGCCAGGGCGAACAAATTGGCATGAAAAGGGGGCGGCATAGACCTTTTGGTCATGCCACCCCCTTTGAATGACAAGTTGTCGCCCTGGCCGCCGCGCAGCGTCGACTAAGTTAGAGGCCGAGCATCGGCTCCAGAACGAAGAAGTATGCGAGCACTACGATGCCCAGGATGATGCGGTAGGCACCGAAGCACTTGAAGTCGTGACGGCGGACGAAGCCCATGAGCCACTTGATGGCGATGAGCGAAACCACAAAGGCCACAACGCAGCCCACGCCCAGGATAGCGACCTCGTTGGCACCGAACGTGCCGCCCTTGATGAAGTACTTGACCAGCTTGAGCGCACTCGCGCCAAACATGACCGGGATGGCCAGGAAGAACGTAAACTTGGACGCCACCGAACGCGTGCAGCCCAAAAGCAGGCCGCCGATGATGGTAGAACCGGAGCGAGACGTACCAGGCACCAGCGAAAGCACCTGGAAGCAGCCGATACCCAGCGCAGTCTTCCAGCTCAGGTCCTCGAGCGTGGCGATGGAGCCAAAGTCCAGATTCTCGTCATCGTCCTCATCCTCAGCGGTAGCCGCGGCGGGCGCCGCAAAGTGCGCACCGGCGGGACGTCCACCCGACACCACAGCACGCGAACCAAACGAACCGGCAACGGCCATTTCCTCGCGCTTGCTCGCGCGCCAGTTCTCGATCACGATAAACAGCACGCCGTACACAATGAGCGCCAGCGCCACGACGGGAGCATTGTAGAAATGCTCCTCCATCCAGTCGTTAAGCGGCAGACCGATCGCCGCGGCGGGAATGCAGCCGAGCACAATCTTGCCCCACAGCACCCAGGTGTCGCGACGGCCCTCCTTGCCCTTGCTGGGCGAGAACGGATTGAGCTCATGGAAGAACAGCACACAGACGGCCAGAATGGCGCCGAGCTGAATCACGACCAGGAACATATTCCAGAACGTCTCGCTCACGTTCATCTTGACGAACTCGTCCACCAAGATCATGTGACCGGTCGACGAAACAGGCAGCCATTCGGTGATGCCCTCGACCAGGCCCATGAAGGCAGATTTTAGAAGCTCGATGATATCCAAAGGGACCCCCTCGTTAGACACCCGCCGATATTGTTCTGCGGACGGTGCGGGCGATGTCCCATTATCAACCGTTCGGGCGCGTCTGCGCCCACCCTTACCAAAAAACTCGTCCGTTCACAGAATTGCGAGCGGTCAAACCCAAATCCTTGGGTATAACTGCAACAAGATAAAGTGTTCGGCGGCCAACGCGCCCGCGCCCGCCCGATGCACGAGCCCCGCGCCCGTGCGATAGACCAAGGAGGAAACCATGAACGAGGGCTACACCAAGGTATTTGTTTCACTCGATGGTACTGAGCAGCAGGATTTTGTGCTCGCACGCGCCATCAAGGTCGCCGCGAACAACGGCGCCAAGCTAATCATCGGCCACGTTATCGATTCCACGGCGCTCGAGAGCGCCGGTTCCTATCCGGTCGATCTGGTCAACGGCCTAGAGGAGGCATTTAAGAACTCCATCGCCAAGCAGCTCGAAGAGGCCAAGGCCAATCCCGATATTCCCGAGGTCGAGGTCATGATTCGCGCCGGCCGTATTCGCGAGACGCTCAAGGACGAGATGCTCGACGTGGTTAAGCCCGACCTGGTGCTCTGCGGCGCCCGCGGCCTGTCCTCGATCAAGTATGCGCTGCTGGGTTCGATTTCGACGTTCCTGCTGCGCAACACGGACTGCGACATCTTGGTCGTGAAGTAGGTTCCTTCCCGCCGGCGCAAGGCCTGCGGGGTTATCACGCCGACGTCCTCGCCGCTTCGCGGCTGCGGGATGTCGGCTTAGATAACCCCTCCCGGCCTTGCGCCTTCGTCACCGTACTTCAGCGAGTTGGCTGATAAAAGATGGCGTGCCGCCCCATTTGGGGCGGCACGTTTTGTTTGAGGCGGCACGTTTTTGTTTGGGCGGACGTCTGCCGCGTGCGTTACTCGAAGTATTGGAACTTGTTGGTTGAGAAGGCAAACGTGACGACAAAGCCTTCGCCGGGCTCCGATGCTGCGGTGACGTCGATGCCCATCTTGGAGCACAGGCGCGCCACCAGGTAGAGGCCAATACCCGTTGCACGCTTGGTGGTGCGGCCGTTGTCGCCGGTAAAGCCCTTCTCGAACACGCGCGGCAGGTCTGCCGCACACACGCCGCAGCCGTTGTCCGCGACGGTAAGCTCGATGCGCTCGCTCGCCAGACCCTCGTCCAGCAACGCACCCGAAAACACGATCTTTGCGCCGTCCTCACGCGCATATTTAATGCTGTTCTGAATGAGCTGGCCCAGAATAAACTCGAGCCATTTCTCGTCGGTAAAGACCTCAAAGTCGAGGTTCTCGCACACCGGAGCCACGTGCGCCGCGATAAGCTCGCGCGCGTTGGCTTTAATCGCGCCCGTCACCAAGGTCTTGAGATCCCAGCGGCGAATCAGGTAGTCGCGCTCCACGACTTCCGAGCGCGCATAGTACAGAGCTTGGTCGATATAGCGCTCCACGCGGGCAAGTTCGCGTGCCAGGTCGTCCACGCGCGACAGGTCGTCTTCGCTGCTGTCCAGGTTTTCCAAAATCAGGTGAGCCGCCGCCAGGGGCAGCTTGCCCTCGTGGACCCAGCTCTCGATATAGTCGCGATAGTCATCGGTCTGACGCCTGCCTTCGGCAACCTCGTCGCAGGCGGCTTTGCCCACCCGGCGCAAGACCTCGTATTCGAGCTCGCCCTCGGCATAGGTCGGGCATTGCACCATCTCCTGCACCCATGCGGGACTCTCGAGCTCCTCTGCCGCGCGCTCCAACTGACGCAGAAAACGGCGACGGCGAGCGTACTCGATCACGATGCCGAGCATACCAAAGATAAAGGACACGCCAACCGCCGCGACCACGATAGAAACGGGTGCACCGGCGACCGTCAGCACAAAGCAGCTCAGCAGCACGCCGCACGTCCACACGGCGACGGGAAGCAGCGCATCTTTGAAGAATTTGGCGAACGACATAGCCGGCCCCTAGACCGAATAGCCTTGGCCGCGGTGCGTCGTCAAATACCCCTTGATGCCGATTTTTTCGAGCGTGGTGCGCAGGCGGTTGATGTTAACGGTAAGCGTGTTGTCGTCTACGAAGGCGTCGGAGTCCCACAGGTCCTGCATGATGGCCGAGCGCGAAACGATCTTGCCCGCGCGGCTCAGAAGCAGCGAGAGGATACGCAGTTCATTTTTGGTGAGCTCGGTGCTAGTGCCGGTTTGCGTATTGGTAACCATGGAGCGGGCGAGGTCAAGCTCCAGTCCCTTGTGGACGAGCGTACTGCGCTCGCCTGACGCCGCGGTGCGACGCAGCAAGGCATTGATGCGCGCCACGAGCACACGGGCGCTGTAGGGCTTGGGAACAAAGTCGTCCGCGCCGAGCGTCATGGCCATGACCTCGTCGATCTCGGTCGTGCGCGACGTGAGGACGATGATGGGAACCTCGGATTCGCGGCGAACCTCGTGGCAGATATGCTGGCCGTCCTTGACGGGAAGCTTGAGGTCGAGCAGCACCAGGTCGGGCGCGGCGGCGAGAATATCGCGCGAGACATGCTCGAACGATTCGCAGGTCTCGATTTCAAACCCGGCGCGGGCAAGGATGTCGATAAGTTCACGACGAATGGGCTCGTCGTCCTCAACGACATAGATCAGCGCCATGTGTCCTCCCATTTCGCGTAACTTGCACCTTTCACACCATTATGCCCACAGCGTCGCAGCGATACGACCCCGTGGGCACCTAATATGACAAAAGTGTTCGGTAGCCTTGAGAGAAAATAGGGACCCTCGGGCCTGAGCCGATCGGCCCCATCACTTCGACCTCGAGTCTCTACTCGAGCGCACGCATGTACGCGGAGATGGCATCCAGGCCCTTCTGCAGGTCGTCGGTGTTATCGGAGTATGCATAGCCGACGCGCATGCTCTTGGGCTCCTCGAAGCAATCGCCCGGGGTGACGAGCGCGCCGGACTTCTTAATCATGTCGATGCAGAACGTCCTGGAGTCGATGTCGTAGTCGTAATACACGAGCGCGGTGGTACCCGCCTCGGGCTTGACGAACGACAGGTGCGGCTCGCTCTCGACCCACTTCTCCAGAACAGCAAGGTTCTGACGGACGATGCGGCGGCTGCGCTCAAGGATCACGGAAGCGTTGCCCAGAATCAGCTCCGCCACCGACTCGCTGAATATGCCGGCGGAAATCAGGTTGTAGTCGCGATGCGAGAGCAGCGCGCGACGGAGCTCCGGGCTCTTGGTGACCGCCCAGCCCAGACGCAGGCCGGCGAACGACCAGACCTTGGACATGGATGCGGTGACGATGGCCTTGTCGTACAGGTCGATCACGGACTCGGAGTACTCATCCGTCTGAGTAAGCAGACGGTAGACCTCGTCGCAGAGCACCCACGCGTCGTGTTTGCGTGCGACCTCGACAATCGCCTTGAGCGTATCGGTGTCGAGCAGGGCGCCCGTGGGGTTGTCCGGGTTATTGATGCAGATGAGCTTGGTATCGTCGGTCACCAGAGCATCGAGCGCGTCGACGTCGACGTGGTAGCCGTTCTTGCGATCGAGCTGAAGGATATCGACCTTCGCGCCGCACATCTCGGGAATCGAGTAAAGCTGCTGGTAGGTGGGCTTGACGGAGACTACGTAATCGCCCGGTTCGACGAGCGTGGAAATAACCAGGGAGTTAGCACCGGTCGCGCCGTGCGTGGGCACGATATGCCCGGGCTCGACCGTCTTATAGAGACGCGCGACCCCCTCGAGGAAGCCGGGCAGCCCCTCGATGTCTCCGTAGGTGAATCGGCGCGAGCACAGGCTATCGAGCCACGCCTTCTTGTCGGTGTTCGTAAGCTCGAACAGCTGGTCGAGCGTGAGGGAGTAGACGCACGTCTCCGCAACGTTGTGGGTGCACTTGGTCTCCCACTCGTTCATCCACTGCTCGACGGCGAAATCCTTGATCTGCATTGTCGCTTCCTTTCCTTGACTTTCTTACAGTTCCACCACGGTGCCCAGCCCCGCCTCGACGGCGCGGTCGTAGGCGATTTTCGATGTCGAAAGGTCCTGAACGGCGATGCCCGACGTATCGAACACCGTCACCTGCTCGTCATCCGAACGCCCCGTAGCCGCGCCGGCGATGACTTCGCCGAGCTCCGCTTTGATGTCCTCGGGCGTGATGGCACCCTCGGCAACTGGAATCTCCAGCTCACCGGACGCGACCGATTGCTCGCGGTCGTCGACGTAAACAGCGGCACGGGCGACAAGTGCCGAGGCGAGCTCCTGCTTGCCGGGCATGTCGGCACCGACGCAGGAGATATGCGTACCGGGGCGCACCCATGCATCGGGGATGATGGGCTTGGTCGCCGGCGTGATCGTCACGATGATGTCGGCCTCCGCCGCGGCACCTTGGCCGTCAGCCGTCGCCTCGATGGAATAGGTGGATGCCTCGCGAGCATGCTCGCAGGCGCCCAAGATATGGGCGACCTCGCCTCGCATGCGCTCGACGCGGGCCTCGGGCGCGGCATCGGAAACCGGCTCCCACACCTTGACCTCACTCACTTTGGGACAGGCGGCGAGGGCGCCCGCCACCATATAGATGCTCATGTGGCCGGCACCCGCAACAAGCAGTTTGGACGCATCCGCCCGAGCCAGCCACTTGGCACCGAGCGCAGCGGCGGCACCGGTGCGAAGTCCAGTGACGGCGGAGGCATTGAGCAGCGCCAACGGCTCTCCCGTCGCGCTGTCGCACAGCAGCGTGGTGCCAAAGATCTCGGGCAGCCCCTTTTTGGAATTCTGAGAGAACCAAGCAGTGAGCTTGAGACCGAAGAGGCCGCTTCCCGCCAACTCGCCCGAGCGGATATCCATATCGGCCACGCCGGGCTCGAACTGCTCATATACCATCGGCCACGCAACGCCCTTGCCCGTTGCCTTCTGGCGATATGCCTCCTCCACGGCAGCGATTGCATCCTCAATCGTCAGCACCTTGGAAACTTCCTCGGCCGAAAGCACCACCATCTGCCCCATCATCGCTCCTCTCAGCGAAAGCTTTACGTTGCCTCACTGTACGGTTTAGTAACGATGCCGCCAAGGATCATTTCTTGTTGGAATCTACAACGATTCTCAATCTGATTTTTCGTTCTATCAGCAGGTATTTGAACTATTTCCCGCATCAACGGCATACGGATGTGCGATTATCCTATTTATACCTATACTTATTGTAGTGATTTACAAGGTGATGTTGATGCTATACACCATCTCGGACTTCTCACGGGAATATGAGGGGTCGGTCCGTCTAATCGCCGGCAGCGATGGCGTCTCGCGTGCCGTCTCTGGCGTCGGGATCCTCGATTATGAACTCATGCCCGGCCTCAAGAACAAGTACCAGCGCGTCAACTTCAGCTCAGACGAGATCATCCTCAGCACTTTCCTCTATGCGAAGGACGACCCGTACCTCATCACTGAAGCCGTGAAATACCTCGTCGCCAAGGGAACGAGCGGTCTCATCATCAAAAACGTCCTGCACATCCCGATTCCCGACCAAGCCATCCGCTACGCCAACGCGCGGCACTACCCGGTCTTTCTCACGACCGACGACTCACTGTTCTTTGACAGCGTCATCTATGAGGTCAAACGGCATATCGAGCAGCTCGCGTCCATCGACTTCGCACAGCGCGAGATCGATGCCCTGAGGACAGACGTATCGCCCGAGTCCATCTGCCGACGCATCCGAGGCCTCAACCCGTCATTTCTGGACGAAGCGGTCGCCCTGTTCGCATCGTTTGCAGAGCCCCTCGACCCGCGTACGTTTTTGCAAATCGAACGTCTCTGTGCAAAATCGACCCTCGCCGGATGCCACAACATGCTGGCACCCTATGACGGAGGATTGCTATTCGTAGCGACAAGCGACTCGGAGCAGACGCTCGATGTGGAGCGAATCGTGCAGGCGCTCACGGAGCTCATCGAGGCTAGCGGCATCGATGGCGGAGCGGAAGGGCTCGGCATCAGCGATATTCTGTTTGGAGACGAGGCGGTGGCGCAGGCGATCTCGCAGGCGATTTACGCACAGCGCCTATCTTGTCAACGAGCCGAGGGTCCCGTCCGCTATACGCAGCTCGGCATCCTGAGAACCGTGATGCCTTTTGCGGAAACCCCGGAGATGCGATCGTTCTCGGAGGCGATTCTCTCGCCGATACGCGAGCACGACAGCGAGCATGGCAGCGAACTGGAATCAACGCTCGCCGCATTCATCGAGAACGACCGACGTATCGAGCAAACCGCCAAGCAGACTGGCCAGCACCCGAACACAATTCGATATCGCCTCGATAAGGTGACAGCTCTCACCGGACTGAGCTACAAATGCGCCCCGGAGATGGAGCAGCTGTCGCTCGCCTACGCAATCGAACGCGCTCGCTCACTTCAGTAAGCCCACCCCGCCTTGAGGTTAGGAGCGGCGGGCACGGAGCTTTTCGTAGCCTTCGGCGAAGAAGGCGACCGTGGCGGCGTCGGCCTCCGCAGCGTCCGTCTCGGTTGCGGGAACCACGCCGTGCTCGTCGCTCACCAGGAACAGCGCGCCCTTGAGTTGCGCGGGAATGTCTACGCGCGTGACCGGGATGCCCTTGGTCTGGGCGAGCTGCTCGATGAGCGTCGCCGTGCCGCACAGGCACTCGTCCGCCGGCGCCACAAAGGCAAGCTCGCCGTTGTTGACGGCGGCGAGCAACTCGGGCGCCACGCCGGTCTCGTCGGCCTCGGAGCGGGCCTCGGCGGAACGGGCACGCAGCGCCTTGGCCGACGTATCGGCGAGCGGCTCGTACTCCCCCACCGTCATGGCGGCGTTGCCGTTAACGTCGATCACTAGCATGAGTACGCCGTCGTGCGCAGTGTAATCGCCCTCGGCAAGCGACCACTCAACGTGCTGCTTGGCCCAACTGAGCATGTTATGGGTAAGCGGCTCGCCCTGCACCAAGCGCTCGGACAGCGCACGAATGTGGCGGTTGAGCATGGGCACCTTTTTGTTGGACATGCGCCAGCGGCAGATAAGCGCGGGCTTGTCGAGCGTAAACTTCTCGACCGCCTCCTGATTGGCGCAAAAGTCCTCGTACGCACGCTGATCCTCGGCATTGCCAAACAGCTCGGCATCATCAATCTGGGGCATGGTCATACCTTTCGTGTTAGTCATTCCGTCCTCTTATACCAAAAAGACGGCCCTCCAAACGGAGCGACCGTCTTTTGCAGAGATTATTTTGTTTCGGGGCGAAACTTAGTGCCTAAAGTGGCGGGCGCCGGTAAACACCATAGCAATACCATGCTCGTTGCAGGCCTGAATGCTCTCGTCATCGCGCTTGGAGCCGCCGGGCTGGATGATGCAGGTCACGCCGTGTGCAGCAAGCACGTCGACGTTGTCGCGGAACGGGAAGAACGCGTCGCTTGCACAGGCAAAGCCGCCCTTCTCCACGCCCTCGCGCTCGCAGAAGTCCTCGGCGCGCTCGCAGGCAAGTAGCGCAGAGTCAACGCGGTTAGGCTGACCCGGGCCCATGCCAATGCCGGCCTTACCCTTGGAGACCAGGATGGCGTTGGACTTAACGCCCTTGCAGACCTTCCAGGCAAACTCGAGCTCGGCCATCTCGGCGTCGGTGGGCTTGCGGTCGGTGGGGAACGTAAAGGTCGCGGGATCCTCGGTCACGTGGTCGACCTCCTGCACCAGCATGCCGCCGTCGACGGAGCGCAGCTCCACCTGAGCGCCGTGGTCCACGCCGCCGGTCGCCAACACGCGCAGGTTGGGGCGCTTGGCCATGCGCTCGAGCGCCTCGGCGGTGTAGCTCGGGGCGATGATGACCTCGACGAACTGCTTGTTCTGATCGGCAAAGTGCTCAACCAGATCAAAGGGAACCTCGCGGTTGCAGGCGATGATGCCGCCAAAGGCGCTCTTGGGATCGCAGGCGAAGGCGCGGTCGTAGGCAGCCGTGATGTCCTCGGCAACGGCGGAACCGCAGGGGTTCTGGTGCTTGAGGATTACGCAGGCCGGCTCGTCGAACTCGCGGACCAGGTTCCAGGCGGCGTCGGCATCCAGATAGTTGTTGTAGCTGAGCGGCTTGCCCTGGATCTGCTTGGAGCCCACGAGCGGGAACTGCGAGCTCGCGGTGTTCTCGCAGCCCTCGGCAAAGCGATAGACTGTGGCTTTCTGCTGCGGGTTCTCGCCATAGCGCAGGTCGTCGACCTTCTCCAGCGAAATCTCGAGCTTGGCAGAGGTGTCCGCCACGTCGCTTGCCTGGGCGGCGAGCCAGCGAGAGATGGCCGTGTCGTAGGCGGCGGTGGTCTGGTAGACCTTCACCTGCAGGCGACGACGGGTGGAAAGCGTGGTGCAGCCACCGGTCTCGTGCATCTCGGCCAGGACGGCATCATAGTCGGCCGGATCGGAAATGACGGTAACGCTCGTGGCGTTCTTGGCGGCAGAGCGCAGCATGGAGGGGCCACCGATGTCGATGTGCTCGATGGCGTCCGCGAAGGTGACCTCGGGGTTGGCGACGGTCTTCTCGAACTCGTACAGGTTGACGACGACCAGGTCGATCAGCTTAATGCCGTGCTGAGCCGCCTCCTGCATGTGCTGCTCGGAATCGCGGCGGGCCAGCAGCGCGCCATGAACCTTGGGGTGCAGGGTCTTAACGCGGCCGTCCATCATCTCGGGATAGCCCGTGAACTCCTCGATGGGGGTTACGGGAACGCCCGCGTCCTCGATGGCACGAGCCGTGCCGCCCGTAGAGATGATCTCGACGCCAAAGTCGTCAACCAGCGTCCGTGCGAAATCGACGACGCCCGTCTTATCGGTAACCGAGATCAACGCGCGTGCGATCTTCACATCAGATCCCATGCAGTCCTCCTGTCTGGTACGCCGCCGTGCTCTGTGAGTCGGTGATACGTCGATCTGCAGCGCTCGCGCAGCGGCATTGAAAATACTGATTTAATGTAGCGCATCGAGCGCATCGATGCACCCCGCAACGGGCGCATGTGCAGAAAAAGTTTGCGAGCGGAGGGGATGGGCATGGCACCGGGCACGGTGAGTTCATGGAACACAGGGGCACCATAATTAGATGCCAATGGCGTGGTAGAACTGTGCTCGATATGCATCCGCAAAAGAAAGAGGCACCATGGTCTCGCGGGTTCTCTACCGACCGTTTGATACCGAAGACTTCGACGCCATCGCGCTGATTCTGCAGCAACTTTGGCATAACAATTCGGATAACGATGAGTACAACCGCCTTGAGGCCGCGTGCGACCTCGCCTATTGCCTTTCGTCATCGACGTTTTCGCAGGTTGCGGTGATTGACGGCGAGGCGCGCGGCATTGCACTTGCACGCGCAGGACAGAACTCCGGCGTCGCTATCAACGAGCATTGGATGGATACCGAACGCGCACTGCTATCGCAGATGCGTGAGCTGGAGCCTGATGCCTGCGCCGAGTATCTCTCGTTTGTGCGCGCAACCATCCGAACCAACAACCGCCTGCTCGAGAGCAGCCCGTTGCCGCACGACAACGAGGTCACGCTGCTTGCCGTGGATCGCGATGTCCATGGCCTGGGCGTTGGCACGGTTCTGCTCGATGCCGCGGTCTCGCACCTGTCCTCGCTTGGAGCGACGAGGGCGCACCTGTACACCGACTCCAACTGCTCGTGGAAGTTCTACGAGCTGCACGGCTTTAAGCGCACGGCCACGCACCGCGCCAACCGCGAAGAGCGCCGTCACGACATGCCGCGCGAAAGCTTCCTCTACGAACTCGACCTAACAGCCTAAACCCGGCAGTTAGGGACGTTCCTTTTAATATGAGCAGGACATTGTCAAGAGGCAAAATCGGGCCTGGCCCCAACGATATGGGGTCAGGC
>NZ_JBCPDN010000028.1:0-19553 GCF_040915425.1 Collinsella aerofaciens
CGCCAATACCGACGGACTCGGCAACGTTGGCGCCGGTGGCCATAGCGAGCTTCATGGCCTCCTCGACGTTGTCGCGATCCCTGTACCACTTGTGCAGGAACGCGGCGAGGGTGCAGTCGCCGGCGCAGACGGAAGAAACCAGCTTGATGTTGAACTCACGCTTGGCGTACCAGATGTCCTCGCCGTTGGAGAAGTAAGCGTCGCCGCGGCTACCGCGGGTGAGCAGAACGTTCTGAACGCCAGCGTCGTGAGCCATCTTCATGGCAACGCGAACCTCGTCGTCGGTGTCGACCGGCACGCCGAAGATGGCCTTCATCTCATGATGGTTCGGCTTGATGAGCAGCGGCTTCTTGTGAGCGAGCTCCTTGAGCTTGTCGGAGGACAGGTCCAGGACAACGTCGGCGCCACGGGCCTGAGCATGCTCCATAACCTGAGCCAGGAAGTCGGGCGTAGCTTTGGGAGGCACGGAGCCGGAGACGATCAGGCACTCAAGATCGCCCGCGGTGTCCAGGATGTTGTAGAGCTCCTCCTGGTGCTGCGGCGTGATCGGGGCGCCGGGGTTGAGGATGCCGTACTCGTGCTGGCCATCGTTGACGTAGGTGTTGATGCGCGTGATACCGTCGGTCCAGACCGGGCGGCAGAGGCAACCCAGGTTCATGACCTCCTCGACGATAAACTTGCCCGTGAAGCCGGCGAAGAAGCCGAGCGCGACGGTGTCGACGCCCATCTTCTTAAAGGCGAAGGACACGTCGAGGCCCTTGCCGTTAGCCGTGTAGCTGGCCGAGCCGGTGCGGACGTTCTCGTCGGGCTCGAGCGGAGAGCTCGAAACCGTCATGTCGACAGCCGGGTTAGCGGTTAGCGTGTAGAACATTTACAGTACCCCCTGTATATGTGAGGGCCGCGTGGCCGGCCCATTCCAACCACGCGGTTACCTCTGATACCAAATTAGCGAGCTGCGGACTCGAGCAGTGCCTTGACCTCGGCTGCGGTGTTGCAGGCGAGCGCCTTCTCGGCGAGCTCGTCGCACTCGGCCTTGGTCCACTGGCTGATGGTCTTGCGGGCGCGCAGGATAGAAGGAGCGCTCATCGAGAACTCCTCCAGGCCCCAGCTGATCAGCAGCGGCTCGAGCAGCGGATCGGCAGCGGCTTCGCCGCACATACCGACCATGATGCCGGCCTTCACGCCGCTCTCGATGATGTTCTTGAGCGAGCGGAGCACGGCGGGATAGTAAACCTGGTACAGGTTGGAGATGGTGTCGTTACCACGGTCGGCGCACATGGTGTAACCGATCAGGTCGTTGGTGCCGATGGAGAAGAAGTCGGCGACCTCGGCAAGACGGTCTGCGAGCAGCGAAGCGGCGGGCGTCTCGACCATGATGCCGACCTCGATGTTCTCGTTGAACTTGCGACCCTCTTCGGTCAGCTCGGCCTTGCACTGCTCGACGAGCTCCTTGACAGCCAAGACCTCCTCGACGCAGGTGACGAGCGGGATCATGATCTTGACGTCACCGAAGGCGCTAGCGCGCAGCAGAGCGCGGAGCTGGACCTTGTACTGGTCGGGATTGGCCAGGCAGTAACGCACGGCGCGGAAGCCCATGAAGGGGTTATCTTCCTTGACCATGTGCAGATACGGAATCTCCTTGTCGCCACCCACATCGAGCGTGCGGATGATGACCGGAGCACCCTTGAGCGCGCTGGCGACCTTACGGTAGGCGTTGAACTGCTCCTCCTCGGAAGGAAGCTCAGCAGAGTCCATGAACAGGAACTCGGAGCGGAACAGACCGATGGCCTCGGCGTCGTGATCGAGCGCGTTGGGCACGTCATCGGGGTTACCGATGTTGCAGGCGATGATCTTCTTGATGCCATCGGCAGTCACGGACGGCTTGCCACGGAAGGCCTCGAGGGCTGCCTTCTCGGCAGCGAAGGCCTCGGCCTTGGCGGTATAGGCAGCGAGCGTCTCCTCGTCGGGATCGGCCTCAACGATACCCTTGCCACCGTCGACGACAACGGTCATACCGTTGCGCAGCGCGGTGCAGCTGTTGGAAACCGAAAGGACAGCCGGGATCTCGAGGGCGCGCGCAATGATCGCGGAGTGCGACGTGCGGCCACCGGTCTCGGTGACGATACCGGCAACGTGGGCCTTATCGATCGTGGCGGTCATGGACGGCGTGAGGTCGTGCACGACAACGACGGTGTTCTCGGGCAGGACGGAGAGGTCGACGACCTCCTTGCCCAAAAGCTCGGCCAGAATACCGGTACGGATGTCGGCGATGTCGGCCGCGCGCAGACGGAACATCTCGTCGTCCATGGACAGGAACATGTTCTCAAACATGGTCGAGGTGTCCATGAGCGCCTGCTCGGCGCAGGTGCCGCCGTCAATGGCGGCGTTGATGGCGTCGGTCATGCCCGGGTCCTGAGCCAGGACAATGTGTCCGCTCATGATCTCGGCCTCGGCCTCGCCCACCGTCTCCTTCATGTGGTCGGCCTGAGCCTGGGTCTTCTCGCAGAAGACCGAAAGAGCGGACTGATAGCGCTCCTTCTCTGCTGCCGAATCAGCAACCTCGTGCGGCTCAAACGTCAAGTCGGGATCGACGGCGACCATGACGGTGCCGATACCGATGCCCTCGGAAGCGTTGACTCCCTGATACATTCCCATTCCTCTCTCCGTGTCATGTGATAAAGCGTTTTGCCATATCCATGACAAAAGAGCGCAGCTACCTTACAACAGGTCACTGCGCCCCCAAATATGAACTTAGTTGTTCAACATGCGACCCGTTTGAGTTCTACTCGCCAAGACCGCTCTTGATGAGCTCGATGGCAGCAGCCAGAGCCTCGGCCTCGTCAGCGCCGTCGCACTTGACCTCGACCTCGGTGCCGCAGGGGATACCAGCAGCCATGAGGGCCATCGGGGACTTGCCGTTGACCTCCTTCTCGGGGGTGACGACCGTCACGTCACAGGCGTACTTGCCCATGGTGGAGGCGAACAGACCAGCCGGACGCATGTGCAGACCCTGAGGATTAACGAGGGTAGCCTTCTCAGAAACCATAGTTGACTCCTTTTTTGTGTTTAACCCCTGTCATACATGTGGCAGGAGTCAGATTCACGACGTTGTTTATATTAACTCACATCAAACGGTTTTTCATTGTGTTTCACACGAATTGTTGGACAGATGTCGTATCCCTGCGCTTGCCCGCCGGGCGGGGCGGTTAAGTTTGCTGCTCTACAGTCCTGCGCAAGACGGAAAGCACATTAAGTGCTTTCCTTTGCGTGTGGAACTCGCGACAAACTTAATCGCCCCGCCCGGCGGGCGAGCTGCGGAAACTCGGTCGGTCCAGAACAATATCGGCGGAACGGAATTCTGGCTGAGGATCTGTTCGCGACAAAGACTCAATGGGCAGTTCCCTCTATGCCCTTCTGGAAGTTGCGGTGAAATAGGGACTGATTTTGCAGTTGAAACGTTTAAACGGTCCCTATTTCAACGCACCTTACAGAAAGGAATGAATAAAGGCGGGGGCTCCGGGTGGAGTCCTCGCCTTTATTACAGGGGGCGATGTTATTCGCGAGCTGGGGGATTAGACCAGGCGGGCGTTGATCGTCTTGGCGATCTCGGCGGCGTCGGTGGAACCCTTGACGGTGGCACGGAAGTCCTCGTCCATGAGCGCCTCGGCAACCTTGGACAGGATCTTGAGGTGCGTGGTGCCGGCCTGTGCACCCGGGATAAGCAGGGCAATAGCCACGTTGACGGGAGCGCCGTCCATGGTGTCCCAACCGGTCACGCCGGACTCGTCCTTGACGACGATAACGGCAGCCTCGGTAATGGCGTCGGACTTGGCATGCGGGATGGCGAAGCCCTCCATCATGCCCGTGGTACCCTCGGCCTCGCGGGCCAGGAAGGCGTTCATCACGGCGTCGGCGTCGCCGGCGATACCGGCCTTGACGGCCTGGTTGGAAACGAAGCTCAGAGCCTCGTCACGAGAAGCGAAGTCCTCGGCGACAAAAACATTCTCGACCTTCACGAAGTCGGCAGCCTCGGACTTGGGGGCCTCGACGGCAGCGGCCTTGGGGGCCTCGACGGGCTTGGCGGCAGGAGCGGCCTTCTGGTTCTTCTCGAAGTCGTACTTCTTGAAGGCCACGAACATGATGCCACCGACCACGGCGCCGATGAGGATCGCGAGGACCCACAGCGGACCGTTCTCGACAACGGGCAGGACCAGGAAGCCACCGTGAGGCGCCGGATCGTGAACGTTGAACATAATGGTCAGGATCGAAGCGATAGAGGAACCGAGCATCATGATGGGCATGACGGGCCAGATGTTCTTGGTCATGAACGGAATGGCGCCCTCGGTGATGTGGGTGCAACCAAGGATGAGGTTGACGACACCGGCGTCGTGATCCTCCTGGCTGAAGTACTTCTTGCCGACAACGACGGCAAAGGTGGTAATCAGCGGCGGAACGATGCAGGCGGCGGAGACGGCAGCCATGAAGTTGGTGCCGAAGTTGTAGGTATCGGTGCCAACACCGGCGGCCAGAGCCTCGGTAAGCATAGCGGTACCGGTGACATAAGCAGCCTTGTTGACCGGGCCACCCATGTCAAAGGCGCACATGCAGCCGATAGCAAGACCCAGGACAACGGCGCCAGAGGCGGACAGGCCCTTGAGGAAGTCCATCATGGCGGTGTTGATGGCAGCCATGGGGCCGGAAATGCCGAGCATGACCAGGCCGACGATGGCGGTCGAGAACAGCGGGTACAGGAAGATAGCCTTGAGGCCGTCCAGGTTCTTGGGCAGACCGGCAAAGACCTTCTCGAGCAGCAGGATGACATAGCCGGCGAGGAAGCCGCCGACGATGCCGCCCAGGAAGCCGAAGCCCACGCCGGTGCCACCGGCGTCGATCATGCCGGTCTCGGCGTTAACAGGCAGGCCCTGGATGGCGATCATACCGGCAACGAAACCGGGGACGAGCGCCGGGCGCTTGCCGATGGATTCGGCGATATAGGCTGAAAGCACCGGAACCATGAGGTTCATGGCGATGCCGCCGATGATCTTGAGCATCGCAGCAAAGCTGTTGTAGTCAGACGCCGTCGAATCGAAGGACGTAATGCCCCACAGGAACGAAACGGCGGTCAGAACACCACCGGCAACGACGAAGACCAGCATGTGGCTGACGCCGTTCATGAGGTGCTTGTAGATGATCCGGCCGATGGACTCCTTCTCCTCGACCTCGTCCTCGACATCGGCAGCAGCCGCAACCGTGTCGTCGCCCTTGGCGGCGAGCGCGCGGTCAATCAACTTACCGGCGGCCTCAACGGACAGGGCCTTGGAAACACCAACGGAAACCATGGGCTTGCCGGCGAAACGCTCAGCCTGGACATCCTTGTCGGCTGCGACGACGACGGCCTTGGCACCAGCGATCTCACTCTTGGTGAGCTCGTTCTCGACACCGACCTGGCCATGAGTCTCGACCTTAATGGTCAGACCGCGCTCGGCAGCTGCCTTCTCCAGCGCCTCCTTCGCCATGAAGGTGTGCGCAATGCCGGTCGGGCAACCGGTCGCGGCGATGATGTCAAACTTAGCCATGTGTCCCTCCTTCTTGAGTACAGCGCCCGCGGGCGCTCCCCTACACGCGCTTCGATGCGCGTTTTTCCACAACTGAAAGATACCAACCTACCGTCCGCGTGAGAAGAGACAAGGTGCAATTCTCCGGTGAAAGGTTCTTTCATAACCGTAAACGGTAAGTGAAAGTTTACCATCAACACTTGAAACGGCAAGGTGTATCTTGTAATTGAAAATGCCCGTATACTATGGCATTGCGAATCAAATTAGATTTTCATGCCAACCAGGAGCCATCCATGACCGATAGTAGCAAGAGCGCACTTTCCCTCATTAGCACCCATCAGGGATACAGCGAGTCCGAGCAGCGCATTGTCAACTATATATTGGAGCACCAGTCCGAGGCGCCACGCCTCACGGCCGCTCAGCTCTCGCGCGCCGCCGCCACGTCCGAGGCGACCGTTTCGCGCTTCTGCCGCAAGCTTGGCTTTGGTAGCTTCCGCAGCTTTCAGTTTTCGTTGGCGAGGGATTTGGAAAGCCAGCGTAACGAGGGCCTGACTGACGAGGTCTCGCTCGACAATATGGAGCAGAGCCTCAAGAACATCCTGGCTGCCAAGGTGAGCGAGCTTAATGCGACCATCGACGGCATCGACCACGATACGCTGGCGGCTGTTGTGCATGCCCTTAAGCATGCAGGGGTTATTGAGTTTGCAGCTGTGGGCAATACGAACGCGGTCGCGCTCGATGCGACGTTTAAGTTTTCGCAGCTGGGCCTGCGCTGCATGGCGAGCACCATCAGCGAGACATCAATCGGCTTTGCGCTCACGTTGCGCCCGGGTGACGTCATCGTGCTAATCTCAAACTCCGGCAAATCGCGCCGGCTGAATCGCATGGCAAAAGCGGCTCGCAACTGCGGCGCAACCGTAGTCGTCATCAGCAGCGACAGTAAATCCCCGCTCGCGCGCCTGGCAGACTACACTTTTAATACCGTCAACCACGAAGCGCTGCTGACGACAGGCGACTTTGCGTTCTCCAAGATCAGTGCCACGATGATCATCGAAGTCATCTACAACTTCCTGCTGCCCGAGATTGAAGACGCGCGTGAGCATATCAGCTACTACGAGGAGCTCATCCAGCCGGATAAGGTTGTGGAGTAAAACGCGTAGTGGGACAAAAATTTCAGTCTATTTTGTCCCACCAACACCGCTGATACGACCTAACCTCGAGCTTCTTCAAGCATCTGCTTGGCATGCGCCAAGCTCGCCTCCGATTGATCGCCGCTCAGCATGCGGGCGATCTCGGCGATACGCGCTTCGCCGGTTACCTCGTCCAAATGCGTTTGGGGAACATCGCCCGGTTCCTTGCTGACAACATAATGCTTGTCAGCCATGACGGCGACCTGCGCCAAGTGGGTTACGACAATCACCTGATGTGTGGCGGCAAGATCTGCCAGCACGCCCGCGAGCGCACGCGCCGTGGAGCCACCGACACCAGCATCGACCTCGTCAAACACCAGCGTATCAACACCGTCCGCGTTACCGAGGACAACCTTGCTTGCCAGCATGACGCGACTTAACTCGCCGCCCGAGGCAATGCGGCGCAGGGGACGTGGCGTCAAGCCGGCACCGCTGCGGTATAGCAGCTCGTAGCTCGAAGGACCAACGGGCGTCCATTCAGCACGGGGAAGATCACGTGACTCCCAGACGAGCTCGGCGCCGCCCATCTCCAGGCGAGCCATCTGGCGGCAGACCTCGTGGCAGAAGCGAGGGGCCGCCGTATTACGGGCGCGCTTAAGTGCCTTGGCAGCGGCAAACAACTCGCGCTCTGCGCTCCCGAGTGCCTCACGCGCCTTTTTGATCTGTTCATCGCCATCATCGACCAGGGACAGCAGCTCTTGCGAGCGATCGCGCATGGCAAAAACATCGTCCATGGTGGGGCCCCACTGACGCAACAGGCCCTTGAGGTCGGAATACCGCTCACGCATGCGAGCGAGCTCGCGCGGGTCGAAGGCGATGCCATCGCGATAGGCACGAAGCTCGTTCGCGCAATCCTCAAGGGAGATACAGGCATCCGAAAGTGCATCGGCAATGTCGCCGAGTTTGCGATCGACGGTATCCATTCGGGAAAGCTCTGCCACGGCGCTGTTCACGGCATCGAGCGCTCCCCCTTCAGAGGCAAGCGATGCATGGGCATCGTTAGCCGTGGCAACCAGTACCTCGGCATGTTCGGAGCGCGGCAGCAGCTCCTCGAGTTCCTCATACTCACCCGGCTTGGGGTCGACCTCGCCGATGCGCTCGAGGGCAAAGCGCGCCTCCTCGACGCGGCTCCCCTGCGCACGCGAGGCCTCTTCGACACGTCGAACCTCCTTGGCGGCAGCGCGCGATGCTTTAAAGCAGACGCGGTACGCATCCAGCGCCTCGAGTGCCGGACGCCCTGCCCATGCATCGACCATCGCAACGTGATGCGCCGGATCGAGCAAGCGCTGGTGCTCGTGCTGGCCGCACAGATCCATCATCACACCAACGCGCTCCGAAAGCTCGCGCACACTGGCGATGCGGCCGTCAATCTTCACGCGGCTGCGGCCCTCGGCAGAAAGGCTGCGCTGGACCGTGAAGCCTTCCGTGTCGTGCGGGCCGTCAAACAGCCGCGCCTCGACGCTCGCCAGCGCCTCGCCCTCGCGAACCGTCGACGAATCGGCGCGCTCGCCCAAAATAAGCTTGAGCGCCGAAAGCAGCGCGGTCTTGCCAGCACCGGTCTCACCGGTCAGGACGGTCAAGCCGGCACTCGGCACCAACGTCGCCTCCCGAATGAGTGCAATGTTGGAAACCTGCAGCTCATCGATCATGACGCACTCCGTAGAACACACGGCTCACCGAGTTATAGAAGCTCTCGGGACCGTAATCAAGAAGCAGCACATCTCCGGGCCCGCGGCGCACCGCCACGCTCTCAACGGTGCCATCGCAGGTAATAAACTGTCCATCGATAGCGATCGCCGGAATGCTCGGACGGTCATCAGACATAAAGATTTCGACGACATCACTCGGCGAAGTCAAGAAGGCGCGGGCCTGAATGGTGTGCGGCGCAATGGGCACGCAGACCATGCCCGTATAGTCGGGGCTCACGATGGGGCCACCCGCACTGAGCGCATACCCCGTAGAACCAGTCGCCGTGGACACGACCACGCCGTCGCCACGAAGTCGATCGATATGGTGGCCCGACACCGTGATGTCGAACTCGACCATATCGGACAGGGGGCCGCGCGTAAGCGCCATATCGTTGAGGGCGAAGGTGCGCACGACATCCTTCGTACCGTCTTCGCGCACGGACACGATATCCGCGGCGATGGTGGCGCGACGGCTCACGTGCAGCTCGCCGGAAAGGGCGTCGCTCACGACCTGCAGAATGTCGCGCTCCTCGGGGCTCGCAGCAGTTAAAAAGCCCAGGTGACCATAGGAAAGACCGAGGATAGGAATCTCGCGATGGTTGAGGATGCGGGCAGCGCGCAGCAACGTACCGTCGCCGCCGAGCGTAATGACCAGATCGGAGCCGTCAATATCAGGCGTGCTCTGAATCTTGGATCGCTGGTCGGCAGCCCATGCCACCTCATAGCCCTGGCGCGTCAGCCAAAGCTCGAGCATCAGGCCGCTCTCGACCGCCTCTTGCTTGTAGTAATTGGGAACCAGAAAGACCTTCATAGCGTTGCAGCTTTCTCGCTCAAAACCGATACCTGGGATTGCAGCTCGTCTTGCGAGCGGTCGCCGGGTTCAAATCTCGTGCCGTACAGGAAAAACTCAACGTTGCCCTTGGCACCATGAATGGGTGACACGCACACATCGACCGGGAACAGCCCCTTGGCAGCGAAGAGTTCAACCGCCGCCACGAGCGTATCGCGGCGCACAGCGGGATCGGTCACAATGCCGCCCTCACCCACCAACGCCGCCGGAGCCTCAAACTGCGGCTTTACGAGCGCGCAGAATGCACCCGTAGGCGCCAGGCACGCCAGCACCGCATCGATAATATTCGCGATGCTGGTAAACGAGACATCACACACTGCCAGGTCGATGGCGCCGGCATAGCCAAGCTCAGGCAGCTGCGTCACGTTTGTGCGCTCATGCAGCGTCACGCGATCGTCCTGACGCAACGACCAATCGAACTGGGCGCGACCCACGTCCACCGAGACAACGGTCGCAGCTCCGCGCTTGAGCAGGCAATCGGTAAAGCCGCCGGTAGAGCAGCCCACATCCAGACAGGCAAGGCCCGTCGGATTGATACCAAACGCATCAAGCGCGCCTTCGAGCTTAAGACCGCCGCGGCCAACATATGGAATGCGCCCCTTCATGTGCAACGGCAGACCCGGGGTCACCTTAAGGCCCGGCGAAGTCAAGCGCTCGCCGCCACTCGAGACCAAGCCGGCCATAAGAGTGCGAAGGGCATCCGCGCGATCGGCGCAGATGCCCTGTGAAATCAGTTCGTCATCAAGACGCACGCGTTTCATGAATGCCATCAACCATTCGTATCCGGAGATGCGGCCTAGCTATCCTGGGATTCGTTTGCCGCATCCTCATCGTATTCCTGCTCGAGCTTGTCGGCCTCACGCGGCGTCAACTCAAACTTGTCGACCATATCGACCGCGCGGGAGCCCAGCTCAATCGCTTCGTCAAACAAATCGAGCGAACGCTCCAAGGAGGTATCCTTGGAGCGAACGGTAGCGATGATCTGATCCAGACGGTCCGAAATCTCATCAAAGTTACGGACAGAACCCTCTGGCATGGCTACTCCTCGACGGAGTCGATGTCAGCCTCGGCGGCGTCCGCATCCTCGGCCAGCACGCCAGCCTCAGCCTGAGCAACCGCAACCTTGGCGGCAGCCTCGGCAGCCTGCGCCTCCTCGCGAGCGCGATCTTCGGCCAGCAGCTCCTGGTACAGGCCCTCGCCCGGCAGCTCCTCGCTGCGAGCGATCTTGCCCAGCACGCCGTTGACGAACGACGCGGACTGGTCGGTGCCATAGGCCTTGGCAAGCTCGACAGCCTCGTTGATCACGATGGCGTCCGAGACCTCCTCGTCGGTGAGGAAACGCATCTCGTAAACAGCGATACGCAGCAGATTGCGGTCGGCGCCGGGCATGCGCATAAGATCCCAGTTCTTGGCAACGGATCGCAGAGCGCAGTCGATGCGGTCGATATGCTCGTAGGCACCGCGGCACAGCTCCAACGCATAGGGGTCGAGGGGACCCTTCGAGATCAGGAAATCACCCTCGAGGACGCGCTCGAGCGGGCTGTCCGTGGCCTCGGCCTGGAACAGCAGCTGCAGCGCCTGACTGCGGGCAAGCGTACGCCCGCGATAAACCTTAAGGCTCAAAGGTTACTCCTTGGGGAAAACGAGGCCGTCAATGCAAACGTCAACGCGCTCAACCTCGACGCCCACCTGAGCATCGATGGCGGCGACCACGGCGACGCGAACGGCCTCGGCGAGTTTCTTGAACGGATAGCCAAAGAACACCACGACACGCACGGTGAGTGCGAGCTTGCCGCCAACGACCTCGGCCTCGACCGCCGGCTCGGAAGCCGGGGCCTTGGACGAGAGCATCATGGAGACAAGGTTGGTGGCAAGGTCCTTGACGCCAACGGAGGCGATGCCCTCGACATCCGACACGGCGCGCGAGACGATGGCGGTCAGAACATCGGGCGAAATGCCGATGCCGTCAATCTTGATTTCCTGGGGCATGAGTCCTCCTAGAAGAGTTGGTTGCTAGACGCGGGAGACGAACTTGCCGTCGCGGGTGTCAACCTTGATGACCTCGCCCTCGTTGAGGTACATGGGGACCTGGATGACAGCGCCGGTGTCAATCGTGGCCGGCTTGGTGGAACCCTGGACGGTGTCGCCCTTAAAGCCCGGGTCGGTCTGGACGATGGTGGTCTCGATGAACATCGGGGGGGTCACGCCCATGAGCTCATCGTCGGCGAAGAGCAGCTGGCAGATGTCGTTCTCGCGCAGCCACTTGGAGTTCTCGCCCACCATGTCCTCGGGAACGGGAACCTGCTCATAGGACTCGTTGTCCATGAAGATGTAGTCGGCGCCATCGTTGTAGAGGTACTGGAACTCGCGGGTGGTAAGCATGACGCTCTCGAACTTGGTGCCGGCGTTGCAGGTGTTCTCGACGACGCGGCCGCTCTTGATGTCGCGGGTCTTGTAGCGCACAAACGCGCCGCCCTTGCCCGGCTTGACATGCTGGAACTCGACGATGGTGTAGACCTTGTCCTTGATGCGGAGACCGAGGCCGTTCTTGAAGTCGGCGGTAGAAATGGTAGGCATAGCGACCTTTCTTGTTATGGGCAGAACGCACAAGCGTCCAAATTACATACGACAGAAATTATACACTTGCAGACGGCGCCTGCAGCGAGCGCATAAAAAGAGAACGCGGGGCGTCCGAATCGATCCGAACGCCCCGCCCCAAACTATCTACCGAAGTAGACTAGCAGTCGATAACGTGCAGGTCGTGCGGGGTCTTGGTGAAGGGCTCGTAGCCGTTCTCGGTGACCACGCCGTAGTCCTCAAGGCGCACGCCGCCCACGCCGGGCAGGTAGACGCCGGGCTCCATGGTGACAACCGAGCCGATCTCGATGGTGTTCTTGCTGCGGTTGAAGTTGGGCAGCTCGTGGATGTCGATGCCCACGCCGTGGCCCAGACCATGGTTGTAGTAATCGCCATAGCCGGCATCGCCGATGATCTTCTTGGAAAGCTTGAAAATGTCGTTGCCCTCGACGCCCGGATGGATGGCGGCTACGCATTCCTCGTGCGTACGGCGCACGAGCGCATACAGGTCGAGCTGTTCCTGCGTGGGCTCGCCCATCACGACGGTGCGCGTCATATCGGAACGATAATCGCAGTAGCCCGCGCCGTAATCCATGAGGACAAAGTCGCCCTTCTCGATCACGCGGTCGCTCGGCACGGCATGCGGGTTGGCGGTGTTGGGACCGCTCGCTACGATGGAGCCGAAGGCAAGGCTGTCAGCGCCGTTGGCGAACATAAAGTTCTCGAGCTCGTTGCGAACCTGCTTCTCGGTCATACCGGGCTTAATAAAGCCGAGCATGTGCTGGAAGGCGGCGTCAGTGATCGACTGTGCATGGCGCATGAGCTCGATCTCCTCGGCATCCTTGATGGCGCGCATCTTGCGGATGTCGTCATGCATCAGCGGCAACATGCAGGCGACGGAACGATCCTCCAGACCACGCTGAATGCCCTGGTAGAAGTTGATCTGCATATCGTCCTCGACAGCGCAGACGCGGCACTTGTTGGCTGCGATCTTGCCGGCGACCCAACCGGGGATGGTGCCCTCGTCCATGTCATAGACCCAAGGGCTGCCGGCGGGCGTGTTCTCCTCAAAGCTGTTGAGGTAGCGCGAGTCGGTATGGAACAGGCACTGGTCAGCCGTAATAAACGCCGCGTGCGGGAACTCGAAGGTGTAGTCGAAGACGCCCTTCACGCCCGTGAGCCAACGAAGATTGGCCTCGTCGCGTACCACGATAGCGTCGTAGCCGCGCTCGACCATCAGGGCACGGACACGTTCGATACGACCGGCAGGACCGGCAGCAAACTCAGACATGCAGATTCCTTTCTTATTGTCTCTATAAAGACGGGACGGGTCTCAACCGAACGTCGGAATCGCATGCGAACCGCAACCGATTGGAAACCCGTCCCTCAACATGATACGAAAGACGATGGATGTCAATAAATCTTAGAGAAGTTCTTTGCGAGAAGCCAAGTAAGCGTGAGCATGGCGCTCAAGAACCTCGTCCTCAACGCTCGTTAGGCGAATGGCGCCGAGTGCCGCGGGCAGCGGCAGCATGCTGCGATTCGAGCGAGCGAACTGCTGCCTGCGGAACTCCTCGATATATGCGGCAGGCTCCAGATCGAGGGCAAGTTCCTCGATACCAAAGTCCTCTAGGCAGTCATCGACCTCAAAGACGTAATCGATATCGAAGTCGCAGGCATCATGTGCTAGGCGCGCCTCAAAGCGCATGCCCTCGGACAACAGCTGGTAGGCAGGAACCTGCGAAGCAGCATCGCCCAAGCAAGCGCTCAGGGTACGCTCCCCCGTCTTGCCAAAATCGAGCGCATGGCGGGCGCTCGGGTTCGTGGCCATCAGTACGTCCTTGCGGGCAGTCTGAGACCATTGAACTGCATTGACGAGCGCGACCTCCTCGCCCGCGAGAATCTCGGGAACGGTCTCAGTAAACTGATTCCAGCGGGATTTGCTGCTCGAAAGCATGGTGCCAACAAGCACCACATAGCCGAACTTGAGGTACTCGGGGTCCGCCTCGCGAACAAGGTCGAGGTCACACACGACCAAGCCCGGCTCAGGACGTAACGCGATAGCGGGAAGCGCATTCGCCGGCGAGGCGACGAGCGGCTTCATGGTCGTCGCGACCGTGAGCATGGCGTCGAAGGTCGTCGGCAGCAGCGCGCACTCAGTTCGGCCACACCACTGGTTGGCGCACCAGCTAACAACCGAGCAGGTTGCGGCATCGCCAACGGCGACAACCAGATCGTCGCAGGTAACGCCGTTGGCAGACAGGGCGCCAAAGATCGCATCGGCATCGGCCAGCGTGGCACCAGCAGGCGAAACCTCGAGGACTAGCGGCGACACGGCAAAACCGGCGTCGACCAGCGCATGCTCGACGACTTCACCAAAACGCTCGGATGTGGCGGTGTTCCAAACGACCATCGCGCGCTTAGGCTTGCCCACGGCCGAGGCAAACATACGCGACAGTTCATCGAACGCGCCCAATCCGACGCGGACATCGACGCTGCGGTTTTGGAAATTGATCAGTTGACGGCGAATCATAGCAGCCCACGCTCCAAAAGCATCTCGGCACAAAGGTAGGAAACGTCCTCGAAGGACTTGTTGCGAATATCAAGGGTAAGGTCGGCGGCCTGGCGATACAGCGGACGGCGATGCTCAAACAGGCGCGCAGCATGCTCGGGCGAACGGAAATCGGGGCGCGTGTCGGACCGACGAATCTGTCGAATCGAATCCTCGAAGTCGCCCTCGAGGTACACGCACGTACCCATTTCGTGCATCAGTTCAATATTCACCGGCGTTTCGACGATACCGCCCCCGCACGAAACCAACAGGCTGCGCTCGCTTTGGAGCGAACGGAGCGCCGAGGTCTCGAGCTCGCGAAAACGATCCTCGCCCTCGGTCTCAAAAATCTCGGTTACCGACTTGCCGCAACGGCGCACGACCAGACGGTCGGTATCGATAAAACGCCGCTTGAACATGGTGCCCACGTTGCGCGCAAGCGTCGACTTGCCCGCGCCCAAAAAGCCGATAAAGAAGATATGGTCGCAGCCGTGTTTGATGTGCTGGGACATGACGAGACCTATTCCTCGCAAGGAAGGTCGCGCAGGGCCCGGCGCTCAAAGATACGGAAGATCTGCGTATACCACAGGTCCTGCGTCGCCTGCGGCTTTACCAGGATGGTATCGACGCCGGCGAAGTTGCCGCTCCACACGTCCGTGTAGAGCTGATCACCGATCAGCACCGCCTCGTCAGCCGTGGCGCCGAGGCGCTTAAGACCCGCCTTGAGGGCAAACGGCGCCGGCTTCATGGCATGGCTGATGGCCTCGAGTCCCAGCTCGCGTGCTGATGCCATGACCTGGTCGCGATGCCAGTTGTTGGACACCATGCACAGCTTAAAGCCTTTGGCGCGGGCGGTATCGAGCCAAGCGGAAACCGCGGCGGGAACCTGCTCGGTGTCGCGCGGCACCAGGGTGTTATCGCGATCGAGCAGAATGGCGCGTTTGCCGTCGGCCCAAAGGGTATCAAGGTCGATGCGATCGACCGAGGCAACGTAACGTTTGGGGCTAAAAATCCTCATGCTAATTCCAAGACTGTTGATGCTCTTCGTAGGTTTGCGAGAAGTACTCCTCGTCCTGCGTAATGTAGAAATACAGGTCATCGGAGTCGGTCGGCTCAAGCGTGGCCTTGAGTGCCTCGAGCGACGGAGAGCAGATGGGCGTGGGCGGCAGGCACTCGTGCTTATAGGTGTTATACGGACTATCGCTCTGCAGGTCGTCGGCGGTAACCTCGCCACCGGTGACATACATCATGGTCGCATCGCTGTTGAGATAGCGCAGACCATCGAGCTTGCCGGCAAGACGGTTGTAGAAGACCGAGGCCACGTGCGCACGTTGATCGGCGTTGAGGCCCTCGCGCTCAACGATAGAGGCCAAGTTGACGATGTCGTAGTCGGACATCTCCACACCGTAGCGTTCCTTGATCTTGGCTTCGCAGCTCGCAAAGTCAAGCGACTTGTACTCGGTCTTAAACTGATCGAGCATAGCGCGAATCACGCCATCGGCCGTCGGCAAATCACCCAACGAATAGGTCTTGGGGAACAAGAAACCCTCGAGCGAATCGTTGGCGGCGCCCTTAAGGAAGCTATAGTCGTCCACGTAGTTGGAGGCCTTGGCCTGGTTGAGGAAGTCTTCCTTAGAGATGCTGTCGTAGGCCTGGGCCACACGGTCGGCGACTTGATCGACCGTCAGGCCCTCAGGGATAGTCAGCGCACTGGAGCCCGCGTTGGGGCCTTCCATGAGCTGCTGAACAACCTTGGTCGCATCCATGAGTGTGGTGAACGAATAATCACCGGGCTTGAGCGACATATCGGCGTTGAGCTTTTTCACCGCCGCATAGTAATCCTTGGGATTTTCTACGATATGATTCTCGGAGAGAATCGAGGCGATCGTATCGCCTGAAGCACCATCGGGAATGGTCACCGTAACCTGCTGACCAGCCGTGACCTTCGTATCCTCACCGGCAAAGAAGCCCTTGACGGCCGGCACGACAAAGAAAGCGATCGCAGCAAGCGCGAGCACCGCCACCACAACGCCGATAATCATAGGCACCGGGGAGCTTTTCTTTTGAGCACCGCGACGAGCATGCGTGTTGTAGCTCGAGCGGGTCGCCGGAGCAACGCCATGCGAACCGCGAGCGTGATGCGAATGCGATTGAGGGACCTGAGTTCGCTGGGTAGGTGCCTGCTGCTTAAAGCGAGTACCGCCTGCAGGCTGGGCCGTACGAGCAGTGGGCTGTTGAGCCGCGTGAGAAGCCGAATGCTGAACCGAACGAGCAGAAGGCTGCTGACCCGTCCGTTGAACAGGTTGGGCCGAATGAGAGAAGGACTGCACCGAGCGCGCGGCAGACTGAGCTGCGCGCTGCGTCGGCTGTGCCGGACGCTGGCCAGGCTGGGCAGGGCGCGACGCCGGCTGCCGTGTACGATTCTGCTGGCGCGGATCGGAAGCGCTAGACATGCGAAACCTCCTCGTTTTTACGATCGAGCCACGTCTGCAAAAACAGGCTGGCGGCAATCATGTCGATCTTGCCCCTCATCTGCTTTTCGTTGAGGCCCTGCTCGCGCAGGATACGCTTGGCCTCTTGCGAAGACAGACGTTCGTCCTCAAACTCCAGCGGAAGATCGAGCTCGTCGGCAATCTTTTGCGCCACGGCGGCAACGCGCTCGGCCTGGGGGCCGGGCTCACCGGCCATGGTCAGGGGGCGTCCGCTTACCAGGATGTCGGGCTCATAGTCCTCAACCAGGTAGCGGAACGTCTTGGCCATACCGGTGACCTCGGCAGCCGGAAGCACCTTGACAGGCATCGCCATCTTGCCATCACGGCTCGAGACGGCGATGCCAATCCTGGTCTCCCCTATGTCCAGCGCGAGCGCAACCACAGCGACTTCTTAGATTCTTAGGCGCCGAGCGCGGTCTTAGCGGCCGCGAGGGCATCGGCGATGCCGGCAGCATTCTTGCCACCGGCCTGGGCCATGTTGGGACGACCGCCACCGCGACCGTCGACCAGACCCGCGATCTGCTTGATCACGTTACCGGCGTGGAAACCGGCCTTGACGGCGTCATCGGAGCCGGCAGCGAGCAGGGCCGGAGTGCCCTTCTCAGTCACGCTGGCGACGACACAAGCGACAGGGCCGGCGACCTTCTGATGCACGGTATCCCATACGTTGCGCAGGTCGGCAGCCTCAAGGCCCTGGAGCTCAGCGACAACGAGCTTATAGCCGTCGAGCTCGACGGCGCCCTCGATGGCGCTGGAGATGGCGTCGGAGGAGCCACCGGTCAGAGCCTTTTTGAGCTTGTTGGACGTCTCGCGCAGCTCAGCCTGCAGGTTCTCCACGCGGGCGGGAACCTCGTCGACGCGGCACTTGAGCGCAGCGGCGGCGGCGTCAACGAGCGCCAGGCGGTCGGCCATGTAGTCGAGGGCACCCTTAGAGGTCACGGCCTCGATACGGCGGACATTGGAGCCCGTGGAGGACTCGGAAATGATCTTGAACAGACCAATCTCTGCGGTATTGGCGGCATGGGTGCCACCACAGAGCTCGCGGGAGAACGGCTGGTCCTCAGCGCCCACGGAGACGACGCGGACGACATCGCCGTACTTCTCTCCAAACAGAGCGACAGCGCCGGCAGCCTTAGCCTCGTCGATGCCCATGACACGGGTCACGACCGGCTTGGAAGCGAAGATCTGCTGGTTGACCAGGTCCTCGACAGCCTTGAGCTGCTCGGAGGACAGGGCCTCGAAGTGCGTGAAGTCAAAGCGTAGGTGCTCGGGCGTCACCAGCGAGCCGGCCTGGGAGACGTGCTCGCCCAGGACCTGCTTAAGGGCAGCGTCGAGCAGGTGCGTGGCGGTGTGGTTGCGGCGCAGGAAGCCACGGCGCTCGGCGTCGAGCGCGGCGGTAACAGCGGCACCGACAGCCAGCGTGCCCTCGGCAACGTGCGCGACGTGGGCATACAGGCCGTTGTGGTTCTTGGTGTCGGCAACGGTCAGAACAACGCCCTCGGCGGAAAGCTTGCCGGCATCGCCCAGCTGGCCACCCATCTCGGCATAGAACGGGGTGCGGTCGAGCACAACCTCGACATCCTCGCCGGCGGCAGCGGACTCGACGGACTCGCCGTTGCGCACGATGGCGACAACCTTGGCGCCCTCGATCACATCGTTGTCATAGCCGTCGAACTCGGTCGCTGCGACCTTGTCCGAAAGCTCGACCCACACGTCGTTGAAGCTGCCCCAGGCGTCGCCCTTGGCATTGGCGCGGGCGCGGGCCTTCTGGTCCTCCATGCAGGCAGTGAAGCCGTCCATATCGACGTCGTGGCCAGCGGTGCCGGCGATCTCGACGGTCAGATCGATGGGGAAACCAAAGGTGTCGTGCAGTTTAAAGGCGACATCGCCCGAAAGCACGGCGCCCTCGGCAAGCGCTGCCAGGGCCTCGTCCAGATAGACGCGGCCGTTGTCGAGCGTCGTGGAGAAGCGCTCCTCCTCGGAGGCGACGATACCCTTGACGAGCGCGACATTCTTGAGCAGCTCGGGATAAGCCTCACCCATCTGAGCGTTAACCTCGTCGATGAACTTGGTCAGGAAGGCGCCCTCGATGCCCAGCAGGCGACCGTGGAACACGGCACGACGGAGCAGGCGGCGAAGGACGTACTCGCGACCCTCGTTACCGGGAAGGATGCCGTCCGAGATCATAAAGTCGACGGCACGGGAGTGGTCGGCGATGATACGCAGGGAGCGGCTGGCGCCAGAGTAATCGTCGGCGTCATAGGTCTTGCCGCTAATCTTCTCACCCAGCTTGATGAGGTGCTGCATCAGATCGCCGTCGTAGTTGGCGGTCTTGTGCTGCATGATGGCGGCCATGCGCTCCAGGCCCATGCCCGTATCGAGGTTGCGGTGCGGCAGCTCCGGCATGGAGCCGTCCTCCTGGCGGTCGTACTGGGTAAAGACGAGGTTCCAGAACTCCAGGAAGCGGTCGCAGTCGCAGCCAGGCTTGCAGTCGGGGCTGCCGCAGCCGACCTCCTCGCCCATGTCAAAGTAGATCTCTGAGCACGGACCGCAGGGACCGGTGGGGCCAGCGGCCCAGAAGTTATCGTCCTCGCCCAGGCGGGAGATGTGGTCCTCAGCAACGCCCAGAGAACGCCACACGTCGTGGGTC
>NZ_JBCPDN010000028.1:19704-25587 GCF_040915425.1 Collinsella aerofaciens
CGGCCGTCCTCGCCGATGCAATCGATGTCGTTGGTGCGGACGCACTTCTGGCAGGAGATAGCGCCGATCTCCTTCATGGTCTTCTTGCCCTGGTAGTACTCCTTAAACTGGTTCATGCCGGCGTTGGCAAGCAGCAGCGAAGGATCGTCAGGGACGAGGGACGAAGAAGGATAGAGCTTAAGACCGCGCTCCTCAAAGAAGTTGAGGAACTTGGAGCGAATCTCGGCCGTAGTCATTGACGGGTAGTCAGCACTCATAGAGGGAATCTCCTCGGTTTCACATCGAAACAGTTCAAACGTAACGATATTACCATCCCGCCGCGCCTGTGCAAAAAAGAGGGTCGCCAAACAGCGACCCTCCAGCGAAAGTGCACGTTATTTAGTACTGCGCGATCCTTTGAAAAAGGACTGCTGTATAATTGCATATAAGATTCACCCGGAAGGAGCGATCGATGAAAAGCAAACGATTTGTCCTGAATGCACTTCTGGTTGTAGCACTTTTAGCGCTCTTAGCCTTCTCATGCTGGTATGCAAACCAACCATCATTTGGATACGTATTGTATACAGTAATGTCCGGCGATAAGGCTTATTACACTCTACGCGCAATTGACGTTCTCTTTTTCTATGTAGCCGGCCCCTTATCAATCGCTTTGGTCGCGTTTCTTGTCATTTACAACTTCAAGAAACGTTAATAGAACCTATTTAGAATCCGAATCGTCCATGGAGCCGTCGATGCCGGTTTTGGTTTCGTCGTTCATATTGAAATCGTCGTCTTTGGCGAAGGGATTCTTGAAAAAGCCCGTAGCATCGGGCTGAAGGCCCGAGAGCTTCATCCAGGGATTATCGAGCTCGGGTTTGGGCATGGCCTGGGCCTCGGGCGCGGTCTCGTTGCCGATGAGCTCGGACTCGTAGATGAAGGTGTCGTCGCCGAGCGCGTCGTAGGCGGCGACCGGGTTGCCATCGGCATCGCGGTACGGTGTGCCCTTAAACACGGCGCCGTCATAGGCCACAAGCTGGCGGCCGGTCTCATTCTCGAAGTAGTACACGAAGATACCCTTGAGGGCCGCACATAGCGGGATGGCAATAATCATGCCGATGGGGCCCATGAGTGCCGAGCCAATAACGAGCGCCGTGAGGCTCATGATGGGATGCACCTGCACCGAGCTCTGCATAACCTTAGGCGAAATCACGTTATCGGTGACGTTTTGCGCGACCATCGTCACGATGAGCGTCCATAACGCCAACATGGGACTGAACATGAAGCCGAGTACCGTGGCGATTGCTGCGCTCACCCAGGGACCGACGACCGGAACCAAATGCATGATGCCGGTAAAGATAGCCATGAGCGCCGCATACGGATGACCGATGATCAAAAAACCGATAAAGGCGAGGAAACCACCGCAGATGGACGTCACGACCATACCGCGCATGTAGCCGCCGACAGAGCGAGAAAGGATGGCGACCATAAAGCGGTACGAGGTCTCCTTCTCCTGACCGATGATGGTGCAAATCTCGTGATGCATGCGAGGGTAGTCGCAGGCCATCCAGTAGGCAAGCACCAGACCAAGGAAGATCACGAACAACTGCGAGGCCGTATTGGTGATGAGCGGGAACACACCGCGACCAAGCTCGGCAGCAATCTGAGACACATACTTCGATGCCACGGTAACCAGGGACGAAAGATTATCGTCCAAATACTCCTTGAGCGGCGTGTTGTTGAGCGTCTTGGCATGCGAGATCATCTCATTGAGATCGCCACCCGCAACACGAAGCTGCTCGGGCAGGCGGCTCAGGACTTCCATGATCTGACCAAAGAGAATCGGCGACAAGATGCAAACGACACCGACGAGCACGGCAACAACAACAATAAGCGCGATAAGCGAACCGATGCCGCGATTCACGCCATGGTGCTCGAGCCAGTTGGTGATCGGGGACATCACAAAAGCAATGATGGAGCCGACGGCAAGAAACTCAATAACCGGTGCCAGGATGCCCATAAGGTTAAAGATGACAGCAGCAATAACAATGCAGCCGACAACAGCCCAAATGCGCAGCGTCAGAATGCGGGTGTCGCGCAGCACGCGATCGGTTTGCTGGGGGTGCTCACTCATGAACGAATCATCACTCCGTCGGGGTCGATCTTGTCCTGAATCTTCTTAAGCGTGCGGCGCAGCAGACGCGAAACCTGTACCTGAGAAATACCCAGCTTCTTGGCGATCTCGATCTGGGTCATGCCCTTCACAAAGCGCAGCTCAATCACCTCGCGCTCGCGCGGCGAGAAATCACGGATGGCTTCCTCGATCACTAGGCGGTCATCGGTAAAGTCGAGCTCGTTGTCGTCGTCGGCGTAACGGTCGAGAATCGAGGGGGCATCGTCCGAATCGGACGCACCAGGAGCCTCGATGGGCACCGAGGTATAGGCCGAAGACGATTCCATGGCCTCCAGCACCTCATCGACCGTCACGTCCAAGTACTCAGCGATTTCCTCAACCTTAGGCGAGCGCTGTAGCTCGTTGGTGAGCTTATCGGTAGCCTGGTTGACCTTGGCCGAGAGCTCCTGCAAGCGACGGGGCACGCGCACGCTCCAGCCCTTGTCGCGGAAGTGACGCTTGATCTCGCCCAAGATGGTAGGCGTGGCAAACGTGGTGAACTCGAGTCCGCGCTCAGGGTCAAAGCGATCGATAGCCTTGAGCAGGCCCAAATAACCAACCTGCATCAGGTCATCGAGCGGCTCGCCGCGGTTCTTAAACTTGTTGGCAAGAAACCTTACCAGGTTCATGTGGGACATGACGAGCTGCTCGCGTGCGTCCGGGTCACCGGTCTCTTTATAGCGACGAAACAGCTCGCGGGTTTTCTCCTTGTCCCAAGCGGTCTTACCGCTCCGGGAACGTTCGGTCATATTAGATATCCGCCTTGAGGTCGAGGGAAAGCGTCAGGGGCGCCGCAGTCTTTTCGTAGGAGTCGCACACGCTCGCCAAAATGAGCTCGGCATACACAGCGGCCTGGTCATCCTCGTCGACGGTGGCCTGGTCGCCAAAGGTAAAGGTCATGCCAACGTGAGATTCGTCGACATCGAATTTGATCGAGATGTCATCGGAATCAACAGCCGTGCAGCCGAAAATAAATGCTTCCTCGGCAGCCATACGAATGTCCTCGATGCGATCGACGGACATGGAGCAGAGCGCACCGACATTTGCCGCCGTCATGCGCACAAGGCGCGCCAGACGCGGGTCGCCGGCAACGGTCAGCGTAATGGGGCAAGTTGCTTCGCTACTCATCGCAGGACTCCTCAGAGGTCTCGGCGGGCGTGTAGGTGTAATACTGGGCTGCTTTAGCAGCAGGCTTCTGTGCATCATTGTCACCAGCAGCGACATCGTCCCCGGCTTCGCCAATCAGGACACGCTCGGTCGGCTGCTCGGCTTCTTCGGCAGCGGAAAGCTTGCACTCAGCGTCGGCCGCGGGAGCCTTCACCTTGTTAAAGAGTTTCTGCACGGCACCTGCCGCAGAATCAGTCACGCTCGACACAGCATTGCTGGCCTCGGCCATGCTACCGGTGACCTCAGAAATGTCGCGAACCACGGCTTCGACCTCTACGAGATTGGAGGTAAGGGCATCAACTGCCGTCTTGCTCGACTTAAGCAGCGGCTCCATCTGGGCAAGCGCCGGCGTAAGCTCATCGACAGCGCCATCGAGCTTTGCCACCACAGGCTGAGCCTCGGCGATGGTGTTGTTGAGGTCGTTAACGGTCTTATCGAGCGAGTCGACAACGGTGCGGGTCTTGCGCAGGGTAAGCGCGAGCTCAACGATGGCCCACACGCCGGCAACAGCGAGCAGCAGCAGGGCGATTTGAATGGGACTCATACAAGCCTCCCAAAGGAATCGATATACAGACGGTTTCCATGGTACCCCAAAGGGGACCGAACATGCCATGAGCAGCAACGTGGGACAAAATTATCAGCAGCTACTTCGGTGCATTCCCGCTGCGGTCGCGTTCACTTTGCTCTACGCGCCATTCTTCCCAACCGCGGCCGGCAGGCTGCCAAAATGCACCGCGTTCCAAGCCTTCGGGCAAATAGCGCTGATCGACCCAGCCTTCGGGATAATCGTGCGGATACTTATACACACCGTATTCATCGCTGCCCGGGCGATGGCGATCGCGCAGGTAGCTGGGCACCTCGCGAAGACCACTGCTGTGGATATCGGCTAGCGCCGCATCGATCGAGGCCTCGCACGCATTGGACTTGGGCGCCAAGCACACATAGAGCGCAGCTTGTGCAAGGTTAATGCGACATTCAGGATAGCCAATAACTTCAGCAGATTTAAAGGCAGCATGCGCCACCAAAAGCGCCTGCGGGTCGGCGTTGCCAACATCCTCAGAAGCGTGAATCATAATGCGGCGAGCGATAAACTTAGGATCCTCCCCAGCATCGATCATGCGCGCGAGCCAATAGATCGTGGCATCGGGGTCGCTACCGCGCATAGACTTAATAAACGCACTGATGATGTCGTAGTGCATGTCGCCGTTTTTGTCATACGTAAAGCCGCGACGCGGGTTGGCGATCTTCACGTCATCCACGGTGATGGGATAGCGCTCCCCCGCCGCAGGCGCTGGCGTTCCCTCGGTATCGGGACGCGTGACGGCAATCTCGCTCGCAAGCTCAAGCGTCGTGAGCGCCGAGCGAGCGTCACCCGCTGCCAGCGTGCAAATGGTCTTGACCGTATCCTGATCGGCCGAGAACTTACCGTTCAAACCCTGCGGTGCCTCAAGCGCACGTTCAATAAGCGTGGCGATATCCTCATCCTTCAGATGCTCAAGCTCCACGACGCGACCACGTGAGAGCAGTGCCGAGTTGACCTCGAAGTACGGGTTCTCTGTCGTAGCGCCAATCATAATGACGGTACGGTTCTCAACTGCATGCAGCAAGGCATCCTGCTGCGACTTAGAGAAGCGGTGAATCTCATCGATGAATAGAATGGTGCGGCGGTCGTACGTATTCAGGCGCGTCTTGGCCTCATCAATTACACGACGCAGGTCCTTCACGGTACCCGTGACGGCGCTGACCTCGACAAACTCGCTCTTGGTATGGTTGGCGATAATGTGGGCCAGCGTCGTCTTGCCCGTACCGGCAGGCCCGTACAGAATCACGCTCGAAAGCACGTCGTGCTCGATCGCGGCACGCAGCCATGAACCCTTACCGACGGCCTTTTGCTGGCCCACGTACTCGTCGAGCGAATTGGGGCGCATGCGCACCGCAAGCGGCGCATTCTGAAAGGAACGCTCGCGCGTCGAAGCAGAAAAAAGGTCGTCCATAGCCATCCCGTGTATTAATCAAATACGTTTTCCACTAACAGTATACCGAATTAATACGAACTACCGTTCGTTAATATAGGTACGATGCGGAAACTTTAGACCCGGGAACAGCTTGCTCGTCAGTTCGCAGAAATAACCGTCCGTCATGCTCGCAATATAATCCACCACGGCTTGATCCTTGTCGTCCTGCCAGGCATAGGCGCGATCGTAGTAGGAAAGCTGCTGCTCGATGCGAGAAATGTGGTGTTTAAAGATATACGAGGACTCGTCACCTTCGTTTATATCCTGCAGGCAACGGTCGTAAAGCTTTTCGAAGGCTTCGCGCAGCTCCGCCTCGGAGTCGCCTTCGATACCGCCCTTGCTATAGATCTTCTCGTAGTTCTCGCGCTTGGCCCGGCGGATCTCCTCAAACAGGTCCTCGCTCATCTCGATGCGCGGCTTACCATAGCTATGCTCCACGATATCGATGGAAGCGTGCGTAAGGATCCAGCTGTTGTAGGCACCGCCCCGGCCATCATCAAAAGCGTCGGGTGACAGCAGGCCCGCCGCGATCGCATCCTGACGGTCACGACC
>NZ_JBCPDN010000029.1:0-25731 GCF_040915425.1 Collinsella aerofaciens
CCGTGATGCGCGACCGGGTGCCCTACCGGGAGTAGCCCCGACGGTTGACAAAACTATAGGAACACCCAATGACTATGAAAGGTATCCATGGAAACGATCATCAACGTCGACGATGTCTCGTTCTCCTATGGCACGCAGACCGAGCAGGCGCTCAGCCACATCTCGCTCAGCGTGAACAAGGGAGATTTCATCGGCATCATCGGGCCCTCGGGCGCCGGCAAGTCCACGCTTGCCGCCTGTCTGTCGGGCGCCGTGCCCCACCACTACACCGGCACGTTCTTTGGGTCCGTCATGGTCGACGGCCACGACACCTGCGAAGTCTCGCTCACCGACGTGTCGCAAATCGTCGGCAGTGTGCTGCAGGATATCGACACGCAGATGGTCGCTTCGGTCGTCGAGGACGAGATGCTCTTTGGCCTCGAGAACTTTGGCGTTCCCCACGACCAGATCGAGCAGCGCGTGAGCGAAACGCTCGAGACCGTCGGCATCAGCGACCTGCGCGACCGCGAGATCGCAACCCTCTCGGGCGGACAGAAGCAAAAGGTAGCCATCGCCGCCATCCTCGCCATGCGCCCGCGCGTCTTGGTTCTCGACGAGCCCACCGCGGCACTCGACCCCGCCAGCTCCACGTTGGTCTTCGAGACGCTGCGTGAGGCAAACCGCGCACTTGGAATCACCATCGTCGTCGTTGAGCAAAAGGTCGCCCTGCTCTCGGAGTACTGCAACCGCGTGCTCGTGCTCAACCATGGCGAAATCGCGCTGCAGGGCGAGCCACACGAGGTCTTCGCACATACCGACGAGCTCCGTGCCATCGGCGTCGACTGCCCTCGCGTCACGCGTATCTTCAATAGCCTCGAGGCCGATGGTCTGGTAAGCGGTACCCCTTGCTTGGATGTCGATGAGGCCGAACGCCTGATTTCGGGCATCGTCGACCCCGCACACGCAGCCATCGAAGCCCAGGCGCCCACCGGTTCCCCGCATGCACCGTCGTTGCGTCCTCATGCCAAGGACGCCGAACCCGTACTCACCTTCGACCATGTTGAGTTTGCCTATCCCAATGGCGGCGCCGCCGTACACGACCTTAGCCTGACGCTCTATCCTGGCGAGCTCGTGGGCATCGTCGGCCAGAACGGTGCCGGCAAGACCACGCTCACCAAGCTGCTCACAGGCCTGCTCAAGCCCGCCTCGGGCAGCGTGCGCGTCACGGGACTGGATACAGCAGCCGTCCCCACGAGCCGCATTGCCCGCGAGGTCGCGACCCTCTTCCAAAACCCCGACCGTCAGATCTGCAAGGACACCGTGCTCGACGAGGTCGCCTTTGGCTTGGAACTGGGCGGCATGGACCGCGCCGAGGCCCTGCGTCGCGCCCAGCTGGTCATCGATCGCTTTGGCTTGCCGGCCGACGAGGCGCCCTTCTCGCTTTCGCGCGGCCAGCGACAAATGGTGGCGCTTGCCTCCGTCGTAGTGGTTGAGCCCAAGATCGTCGTGCTCGACGAGCCCACGAGCGGCCTTGACTACCGCGAGTGCATGACCGTCATGGAAACCGTGCGCACCATGGCCGAGCGCGGCTGCGCCGTTATCATGGTCTGCCACGATATGGAAGTCGTCTCGGATTTTGCCGAGCGCATTGTGGTAATGGCCGACGGTCGCATCCTCGACCGCGGCCGCACGCACGAGCTATTCTCGAACATCGATCTCATGCGGCGTGCCTACGTGGAGCCTCCCCAGGTTATTGAGCTCTCGCGCCGTCTGGCATCTTCCGTCTCGACCGCTTTTGCGCAGGTGAGCGAGGTCTCCGATGTCGTTCGAATTACCAAGGAGATGGTCCACCGTGGTTAACGTCATCGACTACATGCCGGGCGATACGCTGCTGCATCGCCTGAATCCCGTCGTCAAACTGGGCCTCGCCGCCGCCATCATCGTCGGCATCTTCTTGTCCGACACCTACGTGGCGCTGTTGGGCTTTTTGGCACTCACCCTTGCGCTGGGTGCCTATGCCGGCGTCGTCGACCGTCTGCTCTCGCTGCTCAAGTTGCTGATTCCGCTCGCGCTTATCATGCTGGTGCTCCAGCTGGCCTTTGTGCGCGATGGCAACATGGTGTGGGGCTTTATCACCGACACGGGCCTCGTCACAGGATCGAAGGCCTGCCTGCGCCTGCTGGGTGTGGCGTTACCACTCATCCTCATGCTCATGGTGACCAAGCTCAACGACCTTGCCAACGCCTGCGTCGAGGTGCTGCACGTACCGTATCGCTATGCCTTCACCTTTACCACGGCGCTGCGCTTTGTGCCGGTGTTTGGTCAGGAGATGAACGCCATCATGGAGGCGCAGACCGCACGCGGCGTCGAGTACGACACCAAGAACCCCATCAAGAAGCTTAAGCTCATGTTGCCACTGTGCGTGCCGCTGCTCATCTCGAGCGTGGGCAAGACCGATGCCACAGCCTTGGCGGCAGAACAGCGCGGCTTCTATCTGCGTACGCGCGCCAGCTCGTACAAGCGCTACCCCATCAAGGGCCTGGACATCGCCGTGCTCATCGTCAGCATCGTCCTCATCGCCATCGGCTTCCTGTTCTAGTTCACCACCGACAGCAACCGCCCAACGCAAAAGGCCTCGGCTCGCACTAAACGAGCCGAGGCCTTTACTGTTTCACCAGATAGAACCTACCAAAATAAACCTGTCCCTTTTTGGCAGGTCGGAAGCTAGAGGCGGTAGGGAGCGCCGCTGCGGATGATGGATTCGCGCACCAGGACATCCATGGCGTCGAGGGTAATCTCGGGCATCTCTCGGTACTTCTGCAGCACCGAGAGCTCGGTGCAGGCCAGAATGACGCGGTCGCAGCCGCTACGGGCGAACTCCCACATCACGCGGTCGAACTTATCCATATCGGGATCACGTCCGGCCTTCACATCATCGTAGATAAGCGACATCACATCGTTCTGACGTTTCTCGCTGGGATAGACAACCTCAACACCCGCAGCCTTACATTCGCGGCCGTAGACGCCCGCGCCCACGGTTCCGTCGGTGCCCATGATGCCAATCTTGTGCACCGGCTCGGCCGGCATACTCAGGTTGGGGTCGAACTCGCACTCCCCCATCACCGCACCGGCCAGAGCATAGCGCACCGACTCACGCGGCATGTGGATAATCGGCACCTTCGTAAACGACTGGATCTGGTCGTAGAAGTAGTGCGACGTGTTGCAGGGAATGGCAATGTGCGCACAGCCCAGCGACTCGAGTGCCTGGGCACACTCTTTCATGGTCGCCAGCAGCTTGGCATGCTCGCCGGTCTTAATGGCCAACGTGCGGTCGGGCATGGTCGACTTGGAGAGCACCACCATGTCGATATGTTCCTGATCGCAGGCAGCAGCCGTATGACGCACCACCTGGTCGTAGTAATACGACGTGGCCTCGGCGCCCATGCCGCCGATAACTCCCAGCTTTTCCATCGCCGCCTCCTTGGTGACGCTTGCGCAATTGCGCGTATCATACCCGCGCCCGCCCGATGCAAACCGGACGGGCGCCGCGCTCATCTACTTGTAATACGTCTTGAACAGCTTAAAGTGGCGCAGCTTGGTGTGCCACATGCGCAGCCAGCGGTTAAAGACAAAGTCGCCCTTCATAAACGAAGGGTCGGCGCCCTTGCCTTCCTTGTCCAGGCGATGCACCTTAGCGCGCAGCTCGGGATCCTTGACGTACTTGTCGACGACGCCCATGGGGACGACCATCCACAGGGCCTCGTCCTGAGCCGTCACAAACTCCGGCTCAAACGGACGGTTGAACACATACTCGTCCACCACATACTTGGCAACGTTAAAGCCGCTGTTGGTAACGTAGTAGTTGCTGCGGCCCTGGCGCGTGTTGAAATCGAAGAACTTAAACGAGCCGTCGCGCTCGTCGTACTTTACGTCAAAGTTGGAATAGCCCACAAAGTGAAGGTCCTCGAGCAACTTGCGCACGCCGCCCATGAGCTCGTCGTTGGGCTCGGTAATGATACAGGCATGGTTGCCGACACCGTGGGGCTGATGCTCCTCGAGCAGCACATGGCCCAGGCACATCATGCGGACCTTACCGTTGCGGTCGGAATAGCTGGTGAGCACGCGCATGTACTCGTCGTTGCCGGGCACGCGATCCTGCAAGATCAGATCGTCGGTGTAGCCGCTGGCATACGAATCGCGAATGACCTGTTCCAGCTCGGCACGGTCGGCAAGCTCATAGGCCTTCTTCTGGCCCTCGAACTCATGCTGCCACCACATGATGCCGTCGGAAGGCTTCAGAATCATCGGGTAAGGAAAATCGATCTGGTCGAGCACTTCGGCAGGCGCCTCACCCTGAGCATTGAGCATCGCCTTGGTAAAGGTAAACGTGTGCGGATAGGGCACGCCATGCTTCTCGCACAGCTCGTAGAAGATCTCCTTCTTCTGGCACTGCTCGAGCATGCTGTAGGGCGCGTAGGGAGCGACGATGTTATCCGCCAGCTCATGAGCATCCTTGGCTTGAGCCACGAGAGCGACATAGTTGTCGCCGCAGCCCACAAGGACAATCGTCTTGTCGGCATGCGCTTGGGCAATGCCGTTGACGGTTTTGAGCATCACGGGCATGGTGTCGATATCCACGTTGGGCGTGTAGTCGATAATCTGGCTGCGGTACGCGGGACCCGTCTGATACTTGCCAAAGACCAGACTCTTGACCTGGTACTCCTCGTAGAAGGCGCGCGCCACCGAATAGGCGTTGATGTCGCCACCAAGCAGCACGGGAATGAACTCGCGCTCTGTAAATTGCAATGCCATGGAAACTTCCTATCATGAACTGCCCACACAACGGGCGGTCTTTGCGCAACTGATTTATTCTAGCGTGCCAAGCCGCCGGCGCCCAAAGCTCCACCGTATCTATGGCAATCGACGCAATCGTCCAGCACGAAGGCCAGCACGAAGACGGCGCTCACCGTTGTATGACAATGGGCAATGAACCTACCGTTGTTGTAGGATTCAGCGTATTGACATCTTCGAGCGAAAGGCGCACACGTGCCCCAAGACCATCCGACCGATAATCCCATCCTCAATGCCGCGAGGCGCGAGCTGGCGGAACGTGCGAAAGCGACCGCTCCCCTGTGCACGGCAAACGACGCCTACAACGGACCCGCCCGCATCGTCTCGATCAACACGTCGGCACACAAGGGCACGCGCAAGTCGCCCGTCGCCGACGGGCACGACACCGTTATAGAGCAATTTGGCCTCGCCTCCGACGCACACGCCGGGCATTGGCACCGCCAGGTTTCCTTTTTAGCTGCAGAGTCTATCCAGACGGCGCAGGCGCGCGGGCTCGATGTGCACGAGGGCGACTTTGGCGAGAACTTCACAACCCGGGGCATCAACCTGCTCTCGCTCCCCTTGGGCACACAGCTCAAGCTTGGCAGCGAGGTGCTTGTCGAAATCAGCCAAATCGGCAAGGTCTGCCACACACGCTGTGCCATCTACTATCTCGCCGGCGACTGCATCTTTCCCCACGAGGGCGTTTTTGGCGTGGTACTAAAGGGCGGAGAGGTCCATACCGGCGACGATATCCAGGTAGTCAAACTCGGCGACGGCACCTGTTCGTTCACCCCCGCCGAGGCCCTCGAAGAGATTGAGCAGGCTCGCCAGAAGGGCACGCTGTAGTTATAAAACCCCACGTTGAGATGGCTTTTACAGCCCAAAACTCCTCTCAAACAGGGCTCTGTAACGTTAAAGTTGAACTCTATGGTTTCTCAACAATTCATCATAACTGCAGGTCAAAGCCAAAGCCTCAAGTTCAACTTGACCCTTTGGGACCTTTAAGGTTCAAGTTGAGGTCGAAAGCAGTAGTAGAATACACCTCGAACCATAACCTACGATTGATTGCAGAGGGACTGGATGCAGCATTCGAATCATCGCACCGCAGCGCTCATTGCGTCGAAGCCGGCTCGTATCATCACGAGCGCCGCGCTCGCCGTTGCGCTGACGGCCACGCCGATGCTCTCCCCCGTTGCGGCGTATGCCGCCTCGCAGGCAACGCAGGACCAGCTTTCCGCAGCCCAGCAGAAGATCGAAGCCGCCACGAGCGCCTACAACGACGCCCGCACCAAACTCGATGACCTGCAAAAGCAGATTGACTCCAATGAGGCAAGCATCGAGGAAATCGAGGCCAAGCTTCCCGAGCAGCAGGCCAAGGCAAGCTCCGCCATGCGCGATCTGTACAAGTATCAGAAGGGCACCAATCCCATCGTGAGCTTCCTGGTCAATGCGCAGAGCCTGGGTGAGTTCATCACGACCTGCAAATACACCAACCAGATCACGAGCTCGAGCGTCGACGAGATCGAACAGCTCAATAACATGCAAACCGAACTCGAGCAGAACAAGGCCGAGCTCCAGCAGGCCAAGTCACAGCTTGAGGCAGAGCAGAAAAACGCCGAGGACGCGCTGGCGCAGGCCCAGCAGCTCCGCAGCGAGGCACAGGCAAAAGCCGAGCAGGAAAATGCCGCCGAGCTCGCCAAGCTTGAGGCCGATAAGGCCGCTGCCGCCGAGAAGCTCTCGGGCGAGGGCGTAAGCGGCAGCAATTCCAGCAGCCAGGCCACCAACACCAACACCACCATCGACACCACGGTGAACAACGCCAATACCGGTAGTTCCGATTACGATTCGTTCATTAATGAGTGGACGAGCCGCATCGACAATTATCTCGCCGGCTCCCCCATGGCAGGCCAGGGCTATAACTTTGCCGTCGCCGCTTGGAATACCGGTGTCGATCCCCGTTGGTCCCCCGCCATCGCCTGCATCGAGAGCACCAAGGGTGCTTATTGCGCCAATTCTTACAACGCCTGGGGCTGGAGTGCCCGCGGCGGCGGTTGGCGCAGCTTTGGCAGCTGGAGCGAGGGCATCTCCGCTCACGTTGCCTATCTGGGCGCCAACTACGGCTCCACCCTTACCCCGGCAGCAGCCAAAAAGTACTGCCCGCCCACGTGGCAGGACTGGTACAACAAAGTCGCCGCTCAGATGAACCGCATCTAAGTGCAACTGCAAAGGGCCCCAATGGGGCCCTTTTCTTTTAGGTAGCGGAGGTATCGACGACGCCGGTCGCATTGGCAACCGCGACTATGACGATCATGCACAGGAGCAGCACACCCAATGCCTTGAGCCAGAGCTTCGCGAGTTCCTTGCCGCGATAGCTGTCGAGCAGTGCGAATCGCCGACGAAGACGGCGCTTATCGAGCAGCGCAAAATGCATAAGCACCATAAGGCCATCGACAAAGAAAAAATACTCGATTATGAGAAGCCACGTCGGGTAGCTTTGGTTTGCTCCCGTGGGGTGAAAGACGGCAAAGTGACTTCCGGCAAAGAACACAAGCAGCGAGAAGCAGACGAGCGTATTCCAAATGCGCCCCAGAGACTCCGGAACGCGAGAGAGCAGACCGCATGCAGCGGAGGCGGCAGGTCTAGGAAGCCCTGTGGGGTTCTGGAGCCCTTGGGGCGTCAACACCGTCTCCGAGGCCGAAGTACGGACAGGCGCAGGCGCAGGAGGCCGCACGGGGCGACTCAGATCGTATGCCGCGCGCGTAGCCCGTCCCAACGCTTCCGCACTCGCAAAACGCTTAACCGGGTCGAGCGCCATCGACATGCAGACGGCATCGGCAAGTGGAGTGGGAATGTCGCGCGTCTCGCATTGCTCGCGCATGTCGAGTACTGGTTTAGGGTCGACTCCTGTCAAGCAGAAGAACAACAGGGCGCCAAGTGCGTAGACGTCGCTGCGCACACTCGTCTGCCCAAACCCATACTGCTCGGGCGGCGCATAGGGTCGCGTGCCAAACTTGACGGTATCGGCATCGGCGCCATCGCGCCATACGCGCGCGATCCCCAAGTCGATAATCACCAGCGATGAAAACGTCAGGCCGTCATCAGGCGTATAGTTGGCACCTGTCACGATGATATTCGACGGCTTGAGGTCGCGATGGATCACCGGCGCCGACGTCTCCCCCGCCATTGCAAAACCGGCATGGAGCTCGCCCACGGCGTCGCAAAGGACAGGATACAATTAACGTGCATAATCGGGGGTGGCTCCCAGACGGTCCACCAGCGCCCCGAGCGTCTCCCCTTCGATGTATTCCATAACCACGTTGAGCTCGTCGCCCACACGACGACAATCGACGATTCTGGGCAGGTGCTCAAAACGTCTGCCCGCCCGTTGAGCGGCAAACAGACGCCCGTATGCCCCGCCGATTTGAGCCGAAGCATCGATGCGTTTACGAACAAAGGGACCGAGCGAACCACCGCCGGTTCCTTCAAAGTACACGAGCTCGGTTGTTTCAACGGACGAGCGCTTAAGTACACGCTCCACGCGATAGCTGTCGTCGCGACCGAGCGACGCCAGGTGCTCGGCAAGCGCTGCGGTCAGCTCGTCATCGGAATATGTTGGGGTCTGAGTATCCATAGCCTCCATCATAGCGCAGGGCGCAGACACCCCATGGCATCCGCGCCCCGTTCGTTTGCATCGTTGTTCGGCAGCTCCGCCGGCTCAGATATCAGCCGCTAACTCACCGTCTCCTCGCCAAAGCGATACAGTTCCTCGTTGACCTTTTGGAGGCTGCACCCGCGATCGATGCAAAAGATGATAATCGCATCGCGGCGGTCCTTACAGTTAAGGACGCTTACCCCGGCAGCCGTCAACGCACGGTTGGTCTCTTTGAGCGTCAACGCCATCGCAAAGGCAATCTGCAGCACCTTATTGCGACTCGGATGACGCGCGCCGGTAAAGATCTGATAGCCAAAGGTCTCATTGAGATCGGCCATACGAACCACGCGCGAGCGCTCCAAGCCCTTTTCCTGCAGCAGCTGCTTCAGGTAGTCCGAAGGCGACGGGGCGGCAAAGTCGTGCTCCCTGATATAGCCATCGATGTTCGGCGCATCGAGAAGCTCATTGAGCAACTCCTCGGTCAGCTTTTTATCGGGCATACGACTTCACCTCCCCCAGTGCATGCAACATGCTAGAAACCGCTTACGTCCGAACGCTCCCAGCTAGCAACTTGGTCGGGAGACACCGTACCCAGCGCCTCGAACTTCCAGGAGCCGCCCGCCTTCAGATGATTGGTGTTTGCAAGAGCCGTTCCAACCTGGGTGCCATCGGCATCAGACAGAACATACTCAATCTGAATGTAGCTCTTTTCCTTGTCCGTGTTATTGGTCAGCGTGCCCGTGATCTTATAGGCAAACTGATTGGAAGTGTCTTCAGCCTCGTCAGCAATGGTATACGGTTCTTGCGGTCTTTTTGCTCCTCAGCCTGCTGTGTCGTCTCGGCAGGTTTTGCCGAATCGCTCGCAGGCGAATCGGTTGAGTTGCCGCCCATAGAGCCCACGGCACCGACAATAACCAGCACCACGATGACGCCTAGGACAATCTTACCGATCGGCTTCTTTCCCTCTTTTGCCATTATTCATCCTTCCTACGATCCGGCTACCGTGCCGGCACACAGCACATCGTAGGAAGGATTAAACTTGAATTCATTAGCTGAGAGCTAAGGCTGCGGTAAACGGCCAATGCAGTTATCCAAACGCCGAGCAAACGCACTTTGCGCGACCGTCTGCTGGCAGCGCATCAACCCACCGTGACGGATTCCCCGGTAAAGGCACTGACCATCAACAGGACAAAGAACACCAGGTAGCTGACACTCAGCGGGTACGCAATGACCAGGAATACGACCCATCCGACATTGGTTTTACCGTCGGCACGGCGTCGCTCGCGATTGCGGCAGAGCCAAATCGTCACGCCAATGGCCACAATCAACAGCACAAGTGCTGCCGCGGCTAGTCCAGCAAGCGCAAACATCACGCCAATGCTCACAGCGATGACCGGAAGCAGCAGCAAACCGCACCCGCACCCACCCGGACTATACACGGCAGTCTGTCGGCGTCGTTCCATCGTCACTCCAACCTCAATATCTTTGAGCACTACAACGCGGCGGCCTGCTGGACAGGAACGATCTTATTCAACTCCGGTTCGATCCGCCTTTTCTCGGCCTCAAGGTCAAACGCCACCTGAGCGCGCAGCCAATAACCATCCGTCAGGCCAAAATAACGGCAAAGACGGAGGTCGGTGTCGGCCGTCACGCGACGTTTTCCCAAGACAATCTGCCCGATACGCTGAGCCGGAATCCCAGTCTCTTTCGCAAGGCGATATTGAGAAATGCCCATGGGAACAAGAAACTCCTCTTTGAGAAGCTCACCAGGAGTCACCGGCGACAGCAAATCGGCCGAAGTCTCATCACTTGTGATAATCGACGATTTCGACATTCCAAGCCATCTCCTGTCTCCACTCAAAACAGACCCGATAGCGCTCGTTAACACGGATGCTATATTGACCGGCACGATCGCCCTTCAAAGCTTCCAGGCGGTTGCCCGGTGGAACGCGAAGATCATCAAGCGAAGCACAAACCTGCAGTTGGCGAATCTTCCTCAACGCAACACGCTCAAAGGGCACGAACCTCCTGACCCGCACACCCATGGCAAAGCGTTCGGTATCCTCATCTTTATACGATGCAATCATAGTATCGCCTTACGTTAGTAACGTCAAACGTTTCTATAGACTTACATCTCTATTATATCGTACGTTTGTTCGTGTTTTCTAGAACAAATAGTCCTTCACGCCTTAGTCAAGCGAAAGTAATCGTTTGTAGACATCGAGGCCTTTGAGTAGGATTTCCTCGTCGAAGAGCATGTTATCGGTATGCAGAGCGCTTGTTGCATAGGCGGGGCAGCCATCCGAATCACTCGGGTTGTCTTGGTCCTCTGGCACGCCCGTGCCTAGCAAGAAGAACACGCCCGGCAGATGGCGCTGATAGAACGCGAAATCCTCGGCGATTAGCAGCGGCTCGTCCACGAGCTGCAATTCGGGCAGAGCGGGCGCGATTCGGGCAAACAACTCAGGATCGTTATCGACCGGTGGATAGCCCTCGGCAAAGTCGAGATCATACGTGCAGCCCGTTGCGGCACAGGCATCGTCCAGCACGCGGCGCACGCCTTCGCGCGCCCGGTCGAACATGTCGTCCGTAAACACACGCAGGCTTCCGGCCACATGGGCCTCCCCCGCCACCGCGTTGCAAACGGTGCCAGCCTGCAGCAGGCCAAACTTGCCGATACAGGGTTCGTCGGTGCCCAGCTCGTCCATCAGTTCGCGCTCGGCAACCAAGAACTTGGCAGCCGCCAGCGCCGCATCGTGCGATTCCTCGACCGGAACGCCATAGGTCTTAGCGATATGGATGCTCGTCCCGTGAATATGAATGTGTGTCTCACTCGAGCGCGCCAGCAGCGGGCCGGAACAGCTCGCCAATGTGTTCGCAGTCAGATCGGGCCACACGTGAAAGCCAAAAATGCGGTCGACCCCGTAGCGCTCGAACACACCGCTCTCGCAAACTGTCTTGGCGCCACCAGTCGTCTCCTCGGCAGGCTGGAACACAAAGAGCACGTTGCGCTTGATGGCACCCGGCTGCTCACGAATCGTGCGATCGACAAAGGTTGCCGCCGCAAGGGCCATGGCCATGTGTCCATCGTGTCCGCAAGCGTGCATCTTTCCGGGATGCTTCGAGGAAAAGGCCGCACCCGTCGCCTCCGCGATGGGCAGTGCGTCCATATCGGCGCGAATCGCCGTGGCATGCGCGGCGCCCGTGCCAGCGTCGAAGAAAGCACAAACACAGCTGGGGCAGGGATGGGTCACTTCACAGGCAAGCGAAGCGAGCACGCCCTCGATATAGGCTATGGTTTGAGGAAGATCGAAATCGAGCTCCGGAATGCGATGCAGGTCGCGACGATAGCGACGGAGTTCTTGGAGCTCGGTCATAGAGAATCCCTTCGTGAGGCACATCTGTTGCAACTTATTGTGATACAGGATTGTGGCACACATGTTTCCAGCATATTGCTGCATTTTTTAAACGTTATATACGAATACTCTTGTTTGGTAAAGTGCAACGTGATAGGGTCTTTACCACTTGATAGAGGCGCGGGCACGAAGAGCCGCGGGCGAGCCGGCAGGCTTTGACCCCGTGGGGAGGCGAAACCCGCCGAACTGGGTTTTTCGGGCACGAACAACCTGGTGGGCCTGTGGGAAACACCCACAGGACTGTCTGCAGCAATGCGGGAGCGCTATCCGGACATTGGGTCCACGCTATGCGGATTCGATGCGCAGATGGCGCCGTCTGGATAGCGAGGTTTACGGGACATGGCATTGACCCCCAACGAGGCATATGCGGCCAAGCAGCCGTTTGTGGACAAGGAGACACTCGAGCATATCGTCGAGCAGTTCCCCACGCCGTTTCATCTATACGACGAGGCGGGCATCCGCCGCAACATGCAAGAAGTGCGCGACGCCTTTGCATGGAACCCGGGCTTTAAGGAATACTTTGCCGTCAAGGCCAACCCCAACCCGGCGCTCATCTCCATTCTCAACGAATACGGCTGCGGCTGCGATTGCTCGAGCTATACCGAGCTCATGATCGCCCGCTCGCTGGGCATCACGGGACACGACATCATGTTCTCTTCCAACGACACGCCGGCTGCCGACTTTGAGCTCGCCAACAAGCTGGGTGCCATCGTCAACTTTGACGACATCAGCCACATCGAGTTCTTTGAGCGTGTTGCGGGGCCCATCCCCAAGACGGTCAGCTGCCGCTTTAATCCAGGCGGTCTGTTCCAGCTCTCCAACGGCATCATGGACAACCCGGGCGACTCCAAATATGGTATGACCACCGAGCAGCTCTTTGAGGCCTTCCGCATGCTCAAGGCCAAGGGCGCCGAGAATTTTGGCATCCATGCCTTCCTTGCCAGTAACACCGTCACTAACGACTACTATCCCAAGCTCGCACGCATCCTCTTTAAACTTGCCGTGCGCCTGGAGCGCGAGACCGGCGCACATGTCGCTTTTATCAATCTGTCCGGCGGCGTCGGTATCCCCTATCTGCCCGAGCAGCAGGCCAACGATATTCACGCCATCGGCGAGGGAGTGCACGCGGCATACGACGAGATTCTGGTTCCCGCCGGCATGGGCGATGTGGCGATCTGCACCGAGATGGGCCGCTTTATGATGGGTCCCTATGGGTGCCTGGTCACCAAGGCCATCCACGAGAAGCAGATCTACAAGGACTATATCGGCGTGGACGCCAGTGCCGTCGACCTCATTCGTCCCGCCATGTATGGCGCTTACCACCACATCACGGTGATGGGTCAGCCGGACGGTCCCGATAAAACCGCAGCCACCGTCACGAACACGTACGACATCACGGGCAATCTGTGCGAGAACAATGACAAGTTCGCCATCGACCGCGAGCTTCCGCATATCGACATGGGCGACCTGCTCGTGATCCACGACACCGGCGCGCATGGCCACTCTATGGGCTACAACTACAACGGCCGCCTGCGCTCCGCCGAGGTCCTGCTGCGCCCCGATGGCTCGGCAGACCTCATTCGCCGCGCCGAGCGCCCGGGCGATTACTTTGCCACGCTCGACGTGCTGCCGTGCGGCCGCGAGCTGCTGGCCAAATCGCGCGCCGAAAGCGCCCGCCGTCGCGCTCAGGACGAGCGCCTAGCAGTCGCCGCCCAATGGAACAAACGCGTCCAGATCGCGGAAGCGAAGGAGAAGAACATGGATATCCGCAATCTCGAGGGCTCAATCGTCGCCCTTGTCACGCCGTTTAAAAAGGACGGCAGTGTCGACTTTGACGCGCTTGAGCGCCTTATCGATTTCCACCTGCAAAACGGCACCGACGCCATCCTCACCCTGGGCACCACCGGCGAGAGCGCCACGATGACCGACGACGAGGATAACTCCGTCGTCGCCGCCGTGGTCAAGAATGTTGCAGGACGCGTCCCCGTCATTGCCGGCTCGGGCTCCAACTCCACGCAGACCATGCTCACCAAGTCGCTCACCTATCAGGGCCTGGGCGCCGACGGTCTGCTGCTCATCACCCCCTACTACAACAAGTCCAATGAAGAGGGTATCTATCAGCACTTTAAGACCGTCGCCGATGCCGTGGACATCCCCTGCATCCTGTACAACATCCCCGGCCGCTGTGGCTGCGGCATCAGCGAGCGCAACGTAGAACGCCTGGCCGCGCACCCCAACATCATGGGTATTAAGGAGGCCTCGGGCAACGTCGCCTACGCGGCCAAGATCGCCCACCTGCTGTCAGACGACTTCCGCATGTACTCGGGCGAGGACGCGCTTACCGTACCGCTCATGAGCCTGGGCGCCTCGGGCACCATCAGCGTGTGGGCCGATGTTCAGCCGCAGCTCGTGCACGACATGTGCCGCGCCTATCTGGACGGTGACGTGGCACGCGCCCGCGATATCCAGGTTACCGGCCAGCCGCTCATCAATGCCCTCTTTAGCGAGGTCAACCCCATCCCCGTCAAGGAAGCGCTCGCCCAGATGGGCATGATCGAGGCAAACTACCGTATGCCGCTGTGCCCCATGGCAGACGACACGCGAGCCGCACTTACCGATGCTCTGAAGGGAGCTGGTCTGCTTGATTAAGACCGTCATTATGGGAACGGGCCGCATGGGCTCGCTCATCCGCACCACCGCCGAGGGCGTTGTCGACGCCGCCGGTCAACCCGTTTTTGATATCGTGACCCAGATTGGCTTCGATTTGAGCAAGCTCGAGAACGCACCGGCTGCCGATGTGATTATCGACTTCTCGAACGTCGCGACCTTCGACGCCGTCGTCGCCTATGTCGAGCGCACGGGCGCGGCATTGGTCTCAGGCACCACAGGCTACACCCCCGAGCAGATGGACCGCCTGCGTGAGCTGGGCCAGAACACCCGCGTTATGCACTCGGGCAATTACTCCATCGGTATCGCAGCCCTGCGCCATCTGGCAGCGCAGGCTACACGCGAGCTGCCCGGCTTTGACTGCGAAATCGTCGAGACGCACCACAACCAAAAGGTCGATGCCCCCAGCGGCACTGCCAAGCTACTGCTCGATGCCGTCGTCGAAGCTGAGCCCGAGGCAGGCTACCACCCCGTCTATGGCCGCGAGGGCATGTGCGGCGCGCGTGACCCCAAGGAGATCGGTATGCACTCGCTGCGCGGCGGCACCGTCGCCGGCGTGCACGAGGTAAGCTTTTTCGGCCAGGACGAGGAGGTCACGCTCACCCACCGCGCCACGAGTCGTCAGATCTTTGTCAACGGCGCCTTGGCAGCCGCGCAGAAGCTCGTCACCCGCGAACCCGGCTTCTATACGTTCGACCAGGTCATGTTTGTCTAACCAGGTGTCAACCGAATCCGCCCAAAGGAAAGATAGCAAATGAGTAACGCAGCCGAGATGGATGCACAGAAGATTATCAACTACATCGCCACCGCGCCCAAAAAGACGCCTGTTAAGCTGTACGTGCGCGAGAAGCCGGGCATGAAGGTTGCTTGGGGCGACGCACATGTCTACGGCGGTCGTCGCGGCAAGACCGTCTTTGGCGACTGGGATGAGCTTAAGGCCATCCTGGACGCCAACGCCGATTCCATCGATTACTACGACGTGGAGAACGATTGCCGCAACTCCGCCGTGCCCATGCTCGACCTTAAGGGCATCAACGCCCGCATCGAGCCGGGCGCGATCATCCGCGACCGCGTCGAGATTGGCGACCGTGCCGTCATCATGATGGGCGCCATCATCAACATCGGCTCCGTTATCGGCGAGGGTTCCATGATCGATATGGGCGCCGTGCTAGGCGGCCGCGCCACCGTGGGCAAGAACTGCCACATCGGCGCTGGAACCGTGTTGGCAGGCGTCGTTGAGCCCGCAAGCGCCACGCCCGTCATCATCGAAGACGACGTCATGATCGGCGCCAACGCCGTGGTCCTGGAGGGCGTACGCGTGGGCAAGGGCGCTGTTGTTGCCGCCGGCGCCGTGTGCGTCGAGGATGTCCCCGCCGGTGCCGTCGTGGCCGGTGTCCCCGCCCGCGTCATCAAGATGCGCGACGAGAAGACCAACAGCAAGACCGGACTGGAAGAGGGCTTACGTCAACTTTAATAGTTACGCGGTTTTGACAAACCGCGTTTTCGCTGACGTATGCTCAACCTGCGGGATAAATCATCCCTAAACAAAATGGCCGAAGCCCCAAGGAGCTTCGGCCTTTGCTTTCTCGCTGTAGGCGCAACGCAACTTATCGATTCTCGATGCTACCGATATTTTTGAGCTCGATGGAAATGAGGCCGTTGGGCTCGTTGACGAACTCGATATACTCGGAGTTCGAACCCATCTCGGCCGGGAAGCTGATCTCGATGCCCGTGTCGGTACGAATCTTGTGATTGCGCACCGCCGCGCGCTCGACCTGTTTGCGCTCCACGGGAACGCGCTCGGGAACCTTCTCCTCGGTCAGTGCCGCGCGCACGCTTTCTTTGATGGCCGGCTCGTCCTCAAAGACCTCATCGACGATATCCCAAGGCGGTAGCTCCTCGTCATCCTCAACCTTCTCGGCAACGGCGGCTTTGACCTTGGCGAGCGCTACGGCCGTGTTGGCGCCGTGCTCTTCGGCGACTTCCTCGACCACACGCGTGACGGTGTCGATGACCTCCTTACCCGAAACGCCCGTGTCGCATTGCAGCAGGCCGTCGGGAATGAGCATGCGATCCTCACCGGCAATCTTGCGCTTCTTATCCACATAGCCGATCTCCATGGTGCTTGCACGCACGATTGCATAGCTCGGCACCTTTTGCGAAGGGTTCGGCAGAATGGCATAGTGGCGCGCGATGTCGTTACGAACCTCGCCCTCTTCGCGACCCACCTCGTGCATGAATGCCTGCTTGGAGCCCAGCAGCATCACGGCAAACCAGCGGGCATCCTCATCGTCGTCAAAATCGGCCACCAGCACGTCGGTGGACTCGGCTTTCTCGGCTTTGGTGAGCTCAGAAGAGATAAACTCCGCAATCTGCTGCGACAGGTCCACAAACTCGCGCTCGCCAAAGAAATAGCCCTTGAGCTCGCCGCCAAACGCAGAGTTCTCGGCAAACGTGGCACGTTTATTGTCGGCCGAGGTGCGTGCGCGGCGCAGATGCGTGGTTACGAAATTGCGCACGGTACGGCTCTCGATATCGAGCTCGCGCTGGCTCATGACGTTGACGGCAGAGTCAAAGTCCAGGATATGCAGAATCGCATGATTGATTTTCATATACGGCATTCCGTTCTAGATTGATTTCGGCACGAATCAGTATAGCGGTCGAGCCCGCCCCAGGCGCTTCGAAGATTGGTGCATCGGGGACAGGTTGCTTGCACCAATGGTTAGCGCAGGAGCTCGGACTGCCAAGCCTCGAGCTGTTCTGCCAAACTCTTGCCGGCAGCGGGCATGTCGATCTGGGGTCGTTTGGGCAGCAGCGCGCATTTAAGGATTGCCACGATGGTCTGCGAGACAAAGCGTCGCGTATCCTTGTCAAAGCCTTGCGCAGCCTGGAGCATCACGGGCAGGCTCTCGCGCAGATTCCCAGCGATATCCGCAAACCGCTCAGCACCCGTAGCCTCAAACACGGAGAACAACGCATCTACAAAACGCTCGCGTTCGCTAGGCGACACTGCAAGCAGCATCTCGCGAATGGAACCATCAACGTATCGAGCACCGGCGGACAGGCGCTCGCAGTACACGAAGTCGCGACCATCAACCACCCAGCTAAAGGGATTGTGCTGCAGCAGGCTGAACTCGGTGCTCTCAACAATGGCATAGTCCTCCTGTGTCTCGAACATCATGCCAAAGATCGACGACCGAGGTAGCGTCTTGTCGATTCGACCGGAAAGATCGGCAAAGGCGTTGCCGTTCAGAAACTCCTCGACGAAGCCCGGACCATCATGGGAATACGCCTGTTCGATTCGCTCACGGGCGACATCGGAGCACATCGCCGCACCGTACACCGCAAGGTTTCCACCCTTGGAATGACCTCCACACAAAAGCGGCCCGTCAATCGCATCCGCCGCCTCGTCCACATAACGCGCCGCGGATTCCTGGGCCGGCACAGGACACCGGAACGCCATGTTAAAGTCCTCTTTCCAGCCCACAATCGTGCTGTCGGTCCCCCGGAAGGAAAGATAGCTAAACCCTGCCGGAAACCGAAACGCCATGGCTGCAAACTGCTCTGTCGCCACCACATCGCTCACGGCACGATAGCCGCAAACGTGCACGCCACGGTAGCGAGGACTTGCTGCCACGGCCTCCAACAAGGCCCTGCTGCCCTCCGGGTCCCACAAGTCGTCAATCATGTCCCGGTAGCACTCGGCACGCAGCAGCTCGCGTACGTCTAGGCCCTGCCAGTTCGTCAGCTCCGCCATATCACCCGGCAAACGCAAATAGGACAACCACGCAAAGACGAGGCTATCCACCGCGCAGAACGGCCGCTCCTCAAACGGATCAAACGCCGTCTGGGCATAGGTCAAAAAATTAGGCGAATCCGACATGGCTCTCCCATCAACAATGGTGCAAAGCAACCTGTCCCCCTTGCACCAAAAAGGCGCCCGGGCCGTGTGGGCCCGGACGCCTTCATTGTAGCTTTTCGCTCCAGCGAGCTTGATTTAGCAGGAGAAATCGACGCTGTCGATGATGTCCTTGAGGGCCTTGGCAGAGACGGTGAGCTCATGCTGCTCGTCATCGTTCAGCGGCACGGGGACGCGGCAGACAACGCCGTCGCGGCCAACGACGGTCGGCATGGAGATGGCAAGATCGGACAGGCCATACTCGCCCACCATGAGCGAAGAGACGGGCAGAACGGTCTGCTCATCGCGCATAACGGCGGTGCAGATGCGCTTGACGGCCATGGCGACGCCATAGTAGGTGGCGTGCTTCTTCTCGATGATGGTGTAGGCGGAGTTCTTGACGTCCTCGGCGATGCGCTTCTCGGCAGCCTCATGCTCCAGGTGGCCGTGAAGCTCACAGAAGGTGTTCAGCGGAACACCGGCAACCTGAGCGCTGGACCAAGCGACAAACTCGGAGTCGCCGTGCTCGCCCATGACATAGGCCTGGACATCGCGCGGGTCAACCTCGACGTGGGCACCAAGCATCTGCTGCAGGCGACCGGTGTCGAGCACGGTGCCGGAACCGATGACGTGGCCCTCGGGCAGGCCGGACATCTTGATGGCGGCGTAGGTCAGAACATCGACCGGGTTGGAGACGATGAGCAGAATGCCGTCGAAGCCGGACTTCTTAATCTCGGGGATAATGGACTTAAAGATGCTAACGTTCTTGTTGACCAGGTCCAGGCGGGTCTCACCGGGCTTCTGGGCAGCGCCAGCAGTGACGACGATCATGGCGGCGTCGGCGACATCGGAATAATCGCCGGCGTAGATCTTCATCGGCTCGGCAAACGTCATGCCGTGCGCGATATCCAGGGCCTCACCCTCGGCGCGGTTCTTGTCCACGTCGATGAGGACCATCTCGGAGAACAGACCGCTCTGCATCAGTGCGAACGCCGAAGACGAACCGACGAAACCGCAGCCGACAATAGCGACCTTCTTCTCGTTAACCATTAGAAACTCCCATCTCTCTCCACAAACAAGCCGCCCGGGAACGACCCGAGCGGCTTGTCGTAATCCCAATACATCCAATCGGGACTTTGATTATGCCCCTATTCGCAGCCAAAAATCGACCGTTTACCGAAATTGTTTGCAGTATTCGTAAAATAACTGCGCGAAATCGGTTTCGAGCTATTGACGAGTCGAAATAGGTTTCTAATACAGGCCCGCCTCGCGAATGGCCTCGACAGCCAAAGCGATCTGATCGGGCGGTAGGACCAGCGCCATGCGCACGTGTCCCTCGCCCGAAGGACCAAAACTCGCGCCCGGCGTCACCACAACGCCGGCCTTCTCCATGAGCTCCTCGCAAAACGCCATGGAATCGGTGCGACCACCGGGAAGCTTGGCCCACACAAACATAGAGCCATGCGCGTTGGGACGCTCCCAGCCCAGGCCCTCAAGACCGTCGCACAGGGCATCGCGACGTTCCTGGTACTTCAGGCGCTGCGCCTCGACCTCATCGCGCGGACCGTTCAGGCAGGCGATAGCAGCCTTCTGGATCGGGAAAAACATACCGAAGTCGATCTGGCCGCGCAGCTTGGCAAAGGCCGAGACCACATCCTCGCGACCGACCAAAAAGCCGATGCGGGCACCGGTGACGTTAAACGACTTGGAAAGCGAGAAGAACTCCACGCCCACCTCAAGCGCACCGGGATACTGCAAGAAGCTGCCGCCGGGCTCGCCGTCAAACACGATGTCAGAGTATGCGTTGTCGTGAACGATGAGCAGGTCGTGCTCGCGGGCGAAAGTGATGATCTCCTCGTAGACCTCGGGCGTGCCCACCGAGCCGACCGGGTTGGCGGGCAGCGACACGATCATATACTTGGCACGATCGGCCACCTCGGGATCGATACCCGCCACATAGGGCAGGTAATTATGCTCGGCAACCAGCGGATAGTATTCGAGCTTGGCATCGGCGATCTTGGCACCCGCCTCGAAGACCGGGTAGCACGGATCGGGAACCAGAATGGTGTCACCCGGATCGAGCAGGGCCAGGCCCAAATGGCCCACGCCCTCCTGCGTGCCGTTGCACGACTGCACCATAGACGGCGTAATGCCCGAAACGCCAAAGCGACGCTCATAGTAATCGCACACGGACTGCTTGAGTTCGGGCAGGTCGCGCAGGGCATACTTCCACATCTCGGGATCTTGGGCTGCCTGCGTGAGCGCCTCGACCACGTGGTCGTACGGCTTAAAGTCGGGCGTGCCCACGCTCATGTTGTAAATGGTCTTGCCCTGAGCCTTCAGCGCGAGAAGCTTGTTGTTGAGCGAGGCGAAGACCTCCGCGCCAAAGCGGTCGAGACGCTGCGATGCCTGCATGGTGCCACCTTTCGATATAAAAAAGCGGCGCTCCGACAAGAGCGCCGCGCGATACGGGCCATCAGATTGCAAAAGTGTAACGCTTGCAACCCCCGTATTGGTTCAATTTAGCCAACCTTAGTCAACTGGATTGAGCGCGTCGATCTGCGCAAGCCACAGACGCGAGCTGGCGTCACTCGGCATGCGCCAATCGCCGCGCGGGCTGAGCGTCACCGAGCCCACCTTGGGACCATCGGGCAGGCAGCTGCGCTTAAACTGCTGGGCAAAGAAGCGACGGTAGAACGTACGTAGCCACGTGTGGACGGTCTTGGCGTCGTAGACGCCCTCGAAGCTCTTGAGCGCCATGCGGTAGATCTTGCCCGGCTCAAAGCCAAAACGCAGCAGGTAGTAGAGGAAGTAGTCGTGCAGCTCGTACGGGCCCACCAAATCCTCGGTCTTCTGCGCAATCTCGCCGTCGCCCGTGGGCGGCAGAAGCTCGGGGGACACCGGCGTATCGAGGATATCGAGCAAGACCTCGGCAATGCGCCCGCCAAAGACATCGGCAGCATAGCGTACCAGATGGCGCACAAGCGTCTTGGGCACGCTCGCGTTGACGGCGTACATGCTCATGTGGTCGCCGTTATAGGTAGCCCAGCCGAGCGCCAGCTCCGACAGGTCGCCCGTGCCAATGACAAAACCGCCAGCCTGGTTGGCCAGATCCATCAGAATCTGCGTACGCTCGCGCGCCTGGCTGTTCTCGTAGGTCACGTCCTGCACGGCCGGATCATGCTCAATGTCCTTGAAGTGCTGCTCCACAGCCGCGTGGATCGAAACCTCGCGGAAGCTCACACCCAGGTCGCGAGCGAGCGACTCGGCATTCGACTTGGTGCGATGCGTCGTGCCGAAGCCGGGCATGGACACGGCTGTGATACCAGTGCGCGGCAGCCCCAGCGCATCGAAGGCACGCACGGTCACAAGCAGCGCCAGCGTGGAATCGAGACCGCCCGAAAGGCCGATAACGGCCGCCTTGGTGCCCGTATGGGCAAGGCGGGTCTTGAGGCCCGCGGTCTGCAGGCCGAGGATGGTCTCGCAGCGCTCAGCCAGGTCACCATGGTCGGCAGGCACGAAGGGCGCGCGGGGGAAGACACGGTCTATGCCGAGCGCATCGCGCAGGACAGGCTCTTCGGCGAGCGAGCCCTCAAACGAGAACTCGACGGTCACGGCCTCCGGCGCATCGTCCGCGCGCGTCCATGTCGTCGAGCGACGGCGCTCAGCAACCAGACGGTCAAGGTCAACGTCGGCGATGGCCATATCGCAGGTAAGCAGTTTGGTCGCGGCGAGCTTGGAGCCGTTTTCGTAGACGAGGTTCTCGCCCGCAAAGACCATGTCGGTCGTGGACTCGCCCTCGCTCGCGTCCGCGTAGGCATAGGCGCAATACAGGCGCGCGCTCTGGTTGGAAATGAGGCTGCGGCGGTAATCCGCCTTACCGATAATCTCGTCCGAAGCCGACGGATTGAGGATCACCGTCGCACCGGCAAGCGCCATCTCGGTCGAAGGCGGCGCCGGCACCCACAGGTCCTCGCAAACCTCAACGCCCAGCACCATATCCTCGGCACCCTCATCACAGCAGCGGTAGACAAGCCCCGAACCCAGCGGAACCGGACCCTGACCGGCAAATTCAACCCACACGGGATCCGCAGGCGACGGAGCAAACCAGCGACGCTCATAGAACTCGCCATAGTTGGGCAGATACTTCTTAGCCGTAAGACCCAAAAGCTCACCCGCACAGCACACGGCGGCGCAGTTGTAGATGTTTTCAGCCACCGCAACGGGCAAGCCAACGGTAAAGACGATCGGCAGCTCACGGGTTTCATCGAGGATGTGCACCAGCGCTGCTTCGCAGGCATGCAGCAGCGTGCGGTTATGGAACAGATCGGCCGCGGTATAGCCGGTCAGGTTAAGCTCGGGCAGTACCAGCGCGCGAACGCCACGCTCGGTAGCCTCGCGAACAGCCGCCAGCGCCACCTCGGCATTGCCCTCGACATCGGCCACACGCATCTTGGGCGAGGCCGCCGCCACACGCAAAAAGCCATCAGACTGAGAAAGGTGAAGATTCATAAGAATGCTCCCGTGCGTAAACGCCATTCACAACAATTAGCAAGCCCTATTGTAGTTCAACCGCCGGGTGTAACCGCATCCCACCAACTTGGTGAGCTATTGATGAGTTGATGGTATCTGTTAAATGTCACGTACGATTCACATCTGGTGGGTACCCTGATGGCTACACGAAACGAAGCAGATTTACACCGGGAGGACCCCGTATGACAACCAAGTACACCGACGCGCCACGCACGCGCGTCATGACGCCGGCATCGCTCAACAACGGCGTGCACGAAAACCATTCCATCGGACAGACCATGGCCATCGCGCCCAAAAAGGGCCTGTTTGACGACATTTCCATTCCCCAGATCATCGCCGGCGCCGCAGCTGCCGCCACGAGCGTGGCGCTTGCTTCAAAGATCGGCATTGCCGGCTCGGTGATTGGTGCCGCTGTGAGCTCAGTCATCACTGTTGTGTCCTCGCAGGTCTATCGCCACTTTATCTCCGCCAGCGCCGAAGCAATCAAGGGCACGCATGCCGCTGTCGACTACCCTGCCGGCGCCTACGAGCCCGTTGAGCCCGATGTCGAGGAGCACCTAGGTGGCGCCGCGACCACGCAGGAGATGCGCCAGGTTGCGGGACGCGCGACCACGGCGCGCGTCGCCCCCAACAGCCTGCGCGCCAAGGCGGCGGCAGAGCGCAGCCAGACGCAAAAGAAGGTCATCGTCTTCTCGATCGCTATCGCCATCGTCGCGGTCATCGCCTGCGCCGGCGCCATCCTTATCACCACTGCCGGTGAGGGTCTGGGCGAGCGTCCCGAGCCAATCCTGTCGTCGCGCACGACCGAGAGCGATGCAATTGGCAACACCCAGTCGCAGGATCAGCAGGCACAGACGGACGACACGCAAGACAGTCCTACCTCTGCCAATTCGTCCTCGAACACCCAAAACCAATCGCAGGGCACCGATTCCTCTACGGCCAACAGTGGCACGCCGTCCGGCACGACCGACTCAAGCCAAACGACTGACGGTTCACAGCCGAACACGGGAGGCCAGACGAGCGACACCACGTCGGGAACGGGCACGGCAGACAGTAACAACACCAACAGCTCGAGCGGAACCGCTTCCGGCACGGCATCTGACAACTCGAGCCAAGGCACGGCATCGGGCAACTAAGCACGTTTGCCTCTCATAGATAACCGACCTGTACAACGGGCGCGAATCGAAAGCGGTTCGCGCCCGTTTGCCTTGGCGCCGCCATGGCGAACGCTATGCGATGGTAAGATGCTTTACATGTGTAAAGAGGAGATTTGCCATGAGCAAGACAATAGTTAGGCCCACGCTTTCGCTGGGCAACCACATCTATCTGTATCGCCTGCTGCGCGATGCGATTGGATGTGGCAAGCAAACGTTTATGACGCAGGTCGAGGAGGCGCTCGCCGCTGGCGACATGACCGCTTATGACCTGGGCTTCGAGTCCACGCGCGAGCTGCTCGAGGAGCTCGACGACTGCATTAAGCTGACCGTCTTTAAAGGCGGCCGCCTGTATGCCACGGTCATCGCCAACGAGGCCTGGGATGCTGCGCTTGCCAAGGGCGAGGACAAGCCCAAGACCGCCAAGGGCGCCAAGCAGTCCTACAAAAAGAAAAAGCGCGGTGAGAAGGACCTCAAGGCCGTGCGCCCCAAGCACGTTAAGCGTCCCGAGCCCGAAGCCATGGTTGAAGCCGCGCCGGAACCCGAGCCCGAGACAGAGATCGAAGTCGCTATTGAGGTAACGGCAGAAGCCGAAACCGAAATCGCCGCCACGACCGATTCCGAAGTCATATCCGAGCAGGAAGCCACTGTGGAGCTCAACGAAGCGCCCAAGTCGACAACCGAAGAAGCCGCTGACCAACCCGAGCCGTCTGCGTTCCAAAACAGCGATGTCTTTGGCGACGAGGCCGAGGACGATCAGTCCGACGAGCCCGCAGATCAAGACGCTACTGAGTCGACACCGGAGCCCGAGACGCCGCAGCCCGCCATCTCGCTCACGGTCGTCTATGACCCCGAGAACGCCAACGCCGGCATCACCACCATGGCATCCACGCCCATCGAAGCAAAGTCGAGCGTCGAGAACGAGGACGCGACGCAGGTTGAGGTTGAAACCGCAGCTGCAGACGCGCCCGTCACCGTGGAGCCCGCAGATTCCACGATCAAGCCGGAAGCGACGCCGGAGCCCGCACCCGTCATCGAATCCGTGCCCACCTCTGCTTGCGGCCAAATTCCCGCACCGGCACCGGCTTCGGCACCCGCAGCGGCCCCAACCCCCGCACCCGCAGCACCGACCAACCCCGAGGACTTCCCCATCGATTTCGCAACCGAGGTCTTCTGCCCCGGCCCGCTTCTGCACCAGCTGTCGACCTATCTCCCCTACGGCGCCGATACCCTCGGCATTGTCGGCGAGTACTACTGGATCGCCCGCGAGCGCGGTACCATCGAGGCCGCGCGAAACCGCGCAAGCTTCCCCCTGCGCTACACGCAGGCCGGCGAGCGCCGCGAGGTTGCCGTGCGCATCCGCCGCAATACCACCGGTGGCCTCGGATCCACCTGGGCCATCGACAAAGTCGAAGAGCCCGAGCAGTAACGACAAGCGGCTCAAATCCAAATCAGGATTTGAGCCGCTTTTATTAGCATTCATCGATGTTTCGTGACCAACAGACACTATGACCCAATCCAAGGGCACGGAAACGACAGGAGCCCCCGCTCGTGACCGCGGGTCGGGGCTGCGACAATGTTGTTGAAGTGCCAGAGGCG
>NZ_JBCPDN010000030.1:0-25535 GCF_040915425.1 Collinsella aerofaciens
GCCTGGCTCGCTACTACGAGACGGTCACCAAGCACAACCTCAAGTATCGTCGCTACTATCACCAGTTCGACTACTAAGAGCAAATAACGTTTGTGTAATTGGGCCCCGCTCCTATATGGAACGGGGCCTCGTTTAGGTTGGAGAGTAATTATGAGCTACCCCCTGCTTGCCGTCATGAATATCAGCCATCGTTATTTTGACCTTGAGGAATTCTTTTCTTCGGCAGCGGCCTCGGGCTATACGTGTTGCGAGCTTTGGACCGGGGCGATGCATCTGTATGTCGATTGCCATGGATACGATTCGCTCGAGCAGGTGCGGGAGCTGTCACAGCGGTATGGGATTCGGATTGTGGGGCTTTGTCCCGAACAGAACAACCCCAAGCCGTGGAATATCGCGGCGCGCGGGAATGAGGCGCGTGCCCGCACACTCGCGTACTTTAAGAACGTTGTAGATATTGCGGAGGAACTTGGAGCCGAGCAGGTCATGGTTTCGAGCGGCTGGGCATTTTTGAACGAGCCGATCGAGGACGCGTGGGGTCGCAGCTCCTCGATGCTGCGTGCGATTGCCGAGCATGCGGGAGAGCGCGGCGTGCGGCTGGTGCTCGAGGCCCTACAGCCGGTTGAGTCGATAATCGTGAACTCGGCGACCGACACGAAGCGCATGATCGAGGCAGTTGATCATCCGGCACTTAAGGCGTGTCTGGATATGGGCGCTATGGCGGTGGCGGGGGATACCATCGACGATTATTTCGATCTACTTGGCGATGATGTCGCCCATGTGCATTTTGTCGATGTTGCGGCAGATGGCACGACGCATCTTGCCTGGGGTGACGGCGACCGCGATATGCGCGCCGACCTAGATAGGCTGGTGGCGCGCGGCTATCGCGGAGTTGTTTCGGCCGAGACCTATGACTGGCGCTATTTCGCCGACCCCGCAGCTGCCGATGCGCAGGTAATGGCAGAGTATCGTCGTGCGATTGGCGCCTAGGTGGGGTTGGGCTGCGGCAATCTGCCCTATGTTTCCAAATGAATACGGTGTGAGCGGCTGCGACGGATTTTCCCCGCAAACACTCTAGTATGCTAAAGTACCCAGAAGACCGGCGGAGCTATGCCGGTCTTCTGTTCTATATGAAACACAGCATGAGGAGGCTCACCAGATGACGGCCACACCGTGGGGATTCCGGGACATATTGCCCGAGGAGGCTCAGGCGCGCGAGGAGATTGCACTGACGGTGAAGGGCTGCTTCAGGGAGCATCATTACCTGCCGGTCGAGACGCCGCTGCTCGAGGACAAGGGGTCGCTTGAGGAGGGCGGTCGCATTGCGGACACGCCGTTTAAGCTCTTTGATGACGACGGTCGCCTGCTGGTGGTCCGTCCCGACAACACGCTGCCGATCGTTCGTCTGGTTTCGACTCGCATGCGCGCGGCCGATCTGCCGCTGCGCCTGCGCTATGAGGCGCCGGTGGTTCGCGAGTGTCAGCGCAATGCCGGTGGCTCGCGTCAGTTTACGCAACTGGGTTTTGAGCTCATCGGCGCGGGCGACACCGCGGGCGATGTCGAGATTGTCTCACTGGTCGCCGAGGCCGTGCGCAAGCTGGCACTTCCCGGTGCGCGCATTATCGCGGGCAGTGTGCGTCCGTTTAAGGAACTGCTTGCGGCGTGTGAAGATCGCGAGCTGGCTGCCGAGGTATTGCGTTGTGTGCACGCCAACGACTTCGTGGGCCTCGATGCCCGCGTGGCGAAAAGCACCGAGCCCGAGGCCGTCAAGGCCGCCATTAGCGAGCTGCCGCGCCTGCACGGTGGTGCCGAGGTGCTCGACCGCGTCGACGCGCTGCTGGCGGCGGCGGGCATTGTTGCGCCGCTCACGCGCGAGCTGCGTGCCCTGGTCGAGGGCCTGGCTCCCGAGGACGCCCAGGTGCTGTCCTTCGACTTCTCCATCATGAACTCTTTCGATTACTACACGGGTCTGGTCTTTAAGGCCTATGCCGGCGGCCTGCCCGATCCGGTGGGCTCGGGCGGTCGCTACGACTCCATCTTTACCGGCGCGTTCGGCGACGGCGTCGAGGTGCCGGCGGCGGGCTTCGCCTTTTCGCTCGAGCGCCTGGAGGCCGCGCGCACCTCGGCCGAGGATGCCGCTTCCGATGGTGACCATGCCGTGGGCCGTGGCGCCGAGGGTCCGCTGTGCATTGCCGTGCCCAAGGGCTCGCTTAAGGCCGACACGCTCGACGTGCTCGAGGCCGCGGGCCTGGACGTCTCCGAGCTGCGCGACCCCGGTCGTCACCTGATTGTGCGCGGCCGCGACACGCGTGCCGGCGAGGGCGCGGTCGGAGATATCGAGTTTGTCATTGTGCGCCCCAGCGACGCGCCTGCCTTTGTGGGCTGCGGCGGCGCCGACTGCGGCATCTGCGGCTGGGACTCGCTTATCGAGGCAGACCTCAACCTACTGCAGCTGGTCGATCTGGGCTACGGCCTGTGCACTTTCATTGAGGCGGAGCCCGCATGGCGCGCCGGTCAGGCCGAGCGCAACTACGTCCGTCGCGGGTCGCTTCGCGTGGCCACCAAATACCCGCGCATCGCGAGCGCCTGGTATGCCGAGCGCGGCGTGAATGCCGACATCGTTTCGCTGCACGGCAATATTGAGCTGGGCCCCATCGTCGGCATGACCGACCGCATCGTGGACATTACCGCCACGGGTGCCACGTTGCGCGACAACGACCTGGTCATCACCGGCCGCATTATGGACTGCACGGCCCGCTTCTTCGTCAACCCAGGTGCCGCGCGCTTGGATCCGCGCGTTCGCAACCTGGCCGATCGCCTGGCGGCTGCCGTGAAGGACAAGCATTTTGAGCCCGTCGCGGGCTCGGCACAATAGCGCGAGCGCGCACGGGCGCCCCAGTGTCTGGGCTGCGGGCCGACTGGCGCCGCTGCCCAGTCGCTCGTTTTTCGAACACAACCTCGACCGATAGGGGATACCGATATGAAGACCATCAAGCTTGCTCCCGGTGAGCGCCTCGTTACCAACCAGCTCAACCGCAAGGGTGTGCTGCCGCAAAACATCGTCGACGCCGCCCGCGATATCGTGGCCAACGTGCGTGCCAACGGCGATGCCGCGGTGCGCGATTACTGTCAGCGTTTTGACGGTGTCGAGCTGCAGAGCTTCCGCTTGCCGCAAGAGCAGATCGATGCCGCGCTCGAAGGTCTTGATCCGGCCTTTGTTGCCGCGCTCGAGAAGGCCGCACGCCAGATTCGCGAGTTCCACCAGCGCGAGGTCGAGCAGAGCTGGTTTACCACGCGCCCGGACGGCACGATGCTCGGCGTTAAGGTGACCCCGCTCGCGGCGGCCGGCATCTATGTGCCGGGCGGTCGCGCGCAGTATCCCTCCACGGTGCTCATGAATGCCATTCCCGCCAAGGTGGCCGGCGTCAAGCGCGTGGTCATGGTGACGCCGCCGCAAAAGGACGGCCTGATCAGCCCCTACACGCTCGCCGCGGCAAAACTCGGCGGCGTGGACGAAATCTATATGGTGGGCGGCGCTCAGGCCGTGGCCGCGCTGGCGTACGGTACCGAGACCATTCCGTGTGTCGATAAAATCACTGGTCCGGGCAACGCTTTTGTTGCCGCTGCCAAGCAGATTGTCTCAGGCGATGTGGGAATCGACATGGTCGCCGGCCCGTCCGAGGTCTGCGTGCTGGTCGATGCCACGGCCAAGCCCATGGTGGTCGCGGCAGACCTGATGGCCCAGGCCGAGCACGATCCGCTGGCAGCCTGCTATCTGGTGACTTGCGACGAGCAGTTTGCGCGCGAGGTCGAGGCCGGCATCGACATTCTGGTGGCGCAGTCGCCGCGTGCCGAGATCACGCGTGCCTCGCTCGATAACGAGGGCACCATCGTGGTGGCCGCCGACATGGCTGCCGCCGTCGAGGCCGTGAACACTGTGGCGCCCGAGCACCTGGAGCTGCACTGCAAGGATGCGATGGGCCTGCTTGGCGGCATTCGCAACGCTGGCGCCATCTTTGTAGGCGCCTGGAGCTCCGAGCCGCTTGGCGATTATGTTGCCGGCCCCAACCACACACTGCCGACCGGCGGCACGGCCATGTTCTCCAACCCGCTTTCGGTCGAAGAGTTCGTTAAGCGCTCGAGTGTCATTTGCTATACGCCTGAGGGTCTGCTCTCCGACGCTCCCGCCACACAGCGCCTGGCCGAGGCCGAGGGCCTGTGGGCGCACGCGCTTTCGGCCGCACTGCGCCGCCGCGTGCTGGAGCAGGGCGAGGATGCCGTGAGTGCCGAGTCTCTGGCCGCGGCCGACCTGACCAAGGTCGCCTGGCCGGGCGACGCCGTGGCGACGGTTGCTGAGGGCGTGGACCTGGCGGCGGCTGCGGGCGCGGATGGCGCTGGCGCGACCGGCGAGGAGGCCTAACATGGCCGAACTCACGCCGCGCATGAAGGAACTCGTCCAGCCCTACCTGGCCGGCATCGAGCCCTATGATCCCAACTTTACGCCTACGCGCATCAATCTTTCGGCCAACGAGAACACCTATCCCGTGCCGGCCGGCGTGCGCGAGGCAATCGATGCAGCCCTGGCTGCCACGCCGCTCAGCCGTTATCCCGACCCCATGTCCAACGACCTGCGCGACGAGCTTGCCGCTTGGCATGGCGTGACGCGCGAGAATATCTGCGTGGGCAACGGCGGTGACGAGCTGCTCTATAACTACTTGCTGGCGTTTGGCGGCGCGGGGCGGACCCTGCTCAACTGCCCGCCGTGCTTTAGCGAGTATGCGTTCTTTGCGTCGCTGTGCCAGACCGAGGTGCGCGACGTGTGGCGCGACCCGGCGACCTTTGAGCTCGACCAGGCGGCGGTGCTTGCGGCGGCTCCCGAGTGCAATCTGGCGATCGTGACCTCGCCCAATAATCCCACGGGTGACGTGGCGCCGCTCGACTTTGTTGCGGCTCTGTGCGATGCCTGCCCCGGCATGGTGATGGTCGACGAGGCCTACGTGGAGTTTGCCGACGATTCGTTTGGCGCGGCCACCACGGCGCAGGGGCTTATCGCCGAGCATCCCAACCTGGCGATTCTGCATACACTGTCCAAGGCGTTCGGCGCCGCCGGCACGCGCCTGGGCTATGTGATCGCGGCGCCCGAGGTCATCGACGTGTTCGCGGCGATTCGCCAGATCTATTCGGTCAACGTGCTGAGCCAGGCGGCAGCACTTGCCTGCGTGCGTGCCCGCGATGCCTACGCACCTGTGGTGGCGCAGGTCGCATCCGAGCGTGAGCGCGAGCTGGCCGCTCTGCGCGTGATGGCTGCCGAGGGCTTGCCCGTGGAGGCGTGGCCGAGCGCGGCGAACTTTGTGCTCGTGCGCACGCCGCATGCCACGCGCGTGCGCGAGCGCCTGCGCGACGAGTATTCAATTTTGGTGCGCGACTTTAGCTACGCGCCGGGGCTCGCGGACTGCCTGCGCATTACCGTGGGCACCCCGCAGGAAAACGACGAGGTGCTGGCAGCGTTTGCCGAGCTGGTGAAGGAGGAGATGTAGATGGACCGCTATGCCGAGGTGACCCGCAAGACGGGGGAGACCGACATTGTCGTAAAGCTCGACCTGGACGGAAGCGGCGTGTGCGATATCTCGACCGGCGTGCCGTTTTTCGACCACATGCTCAACGCCTTTGGCCGCCATGGTCTGTTCGATCTGACGGTGCACGCGGTGGGCGACGTCGAGGTCGATGCGCATCACACCGTCGAGGACACGGGCATTGTGCTGGGCGAGGCGTTTTGCCAGGCGCTGGGCGACAAGGCGGGCATTACGCGCTTTGCCGACGCGGCGATCGCCATGGACGAGACGCTTGTGATGGCTGCTGTTGATATTTCGGGCCGCGGGCAGGCCTACTGCGAGCTGCCCGTGCCGACTGAGCGCGTGGGCAGCTTCGATACCGAGCTGGCCGTCGAGTTCTTCTACGCCTTTGCGCGCGATGCCAAGCTCACGCTGCACGTGCGCGAGCTGGTGGGCGGCAACTCGCATCACATTATCGAGGCCGCCTTTAAGGCCGTGGGCCGCACGATGCGCCGCGCCTGCGAGCTGGACCCCCGCGTGCAGGGCATTCCCAGCACCAAGGGCTCGCTGTAACCGTCACAAGGGTAAAACCACCACGAAGGTGCCTGTCCCCTTTGCGGTGGTTTTGGATGATGAGAAGTGGAGGGTCGCGTGGGCGAACCGAAGATTGTGGTGGTCGATTACCACAAGGGCAACTTGTCGAGCGTCGTGCGCGGGCTTGCGCGCGCCGGTGCCGCCGCCTGCACGTCGGACGATCCGGAGCAGATCCGCAACGCCGACGGCCTGGTCATCCCGGGCGTGGGCGCGTTCTACGATGCGATTGCCTTTATGCGCGAGAGCGGCGAGGCGGACGCGGTGCTCGACGCCGTTGCGGCCGGAACTCCGCTGCTCGGCATCTGCCTAGGCCTTCAGCTGTTTTTTGAGCGCGGCGACGAGGGCGTGCCGGCGGATGAGGGCACGGTCGCGGACGGAAACGCTCCCAAGCAGGCTGACGGTCCCTGGGTCGATGGCCTGAGTATTATGCGCGGCTCGTGCACGCGCCTGGAGTCGAGCCGCCTGAAGGTGCCGCACGTGGGCTGGGACCAGGTGCACATGACGTCCGCCGGTGCGGCTGATCCGCTGCTTACCGGTTTTGCCGAGGGCGCCAACATGTACTTCACCCACAGTTATGCGGTGGCCGACGACGCCGATGCCGCCGATGTGCTGGCGCGCACGCACTATACGCGGAGCTTCCCGTGCATCGTGCGCCATGGCAACGTGTGGGGCTGCCAGTTCCATCCCGAGAAATCCTCCGCGCTGGGTCAGTGCATCCTTAAGAACTTCGTCAACATCGTCGAGGAGGCCGGCCGATGATCCTGTTTCCCGCAATCGATCTGATCGGCGGCAAGGTCGTGCGCCTGGAGCGCGGCGACCGGAGTCGCTGCAAGGTATATTCCGACGACCCCGTGGCCGTTGCTCGCTCGTTTGCCGAGCAGGGCGCAAGCTGGGTGCACGTCGTCGACCTGTCCGCTGCCTTTGGCGAGGACGAGGACACATGCGCTGCCAACTCGGCGGCGATTAAGGCCATCTGCGGCGTCAACGGTCTGTCCGTGGACGTGGGCGGCGGCGTCCGCTCGCTCGCGCGCATCGACGAGTTGGCCGGCTACGGTGCGCGCCGCATCGCACTAGGCACGGTGCTCGTGACCGAGCCGGGTTTTGCCGAGGTGGCGGCCCAAGGCTTTGGCGAGCTGTTGGTGGCAGATATTGCCGCACGCGACGGCCAGGTCAAGGTGAATGGCTGGCGTGACGGTGCGGGCGTGGCGCTCGACGACGCCGTGGCGCAGCTTTCCGAGCTGGGTTTTAAGCATCTGGTGTATACCGACATTGCGCGCGATGGCATGCAGACGGGCATCGATGTGGCGGCGTATCGCCATGTGGCCGAGGTCGCGGGCTTTCCCGTCGTGGCATCGGGTGGCATCTCGACGCTCGACGACATCCGCGCGCTGGCCGCAGTGGGTGAGGGCGCGATTGAAGGTGCCATTACCGGTCGCGCGCTCTACGAGGGCAACTTTACGCTGGTACAGGCGCTGACCGCCGCCCGAGGGGAGGAGTAGCCCATGCTTACCAAGCGTGTGATTCCCTGTCTGGATGTTAAGGACGGCCGCGTGGTCAAGGGCGTCAACTTCGTGAGCCTGCGCGATGCGGGCGATCCGGTGGAGCTGGCGCGTGCCTACGACCGTGAGGGTGCGGACGAGGTCGTCTTCCTGGACATTACCGCCACGAGCGACAACCGCGCGACGACTATCGAGATGGCGGCGCACGCGGCCGAGGAGCTCGCCATTCCCTATACCGTGGGCGGCGGCTTTCGCGACCTGGCGGGCATGCGCACCATGGTTGCAGCCGGTGCTGACAAGGTGTCGCTCAACTCTGCCGCCGTGCGCGACCCGTCGCTGATTAGCCAGGCTGCCGCGGCGTTTGGTAGCCAGGCCGTGGTCGTGGCGATCGATGCCAAGCGCGTGGGCCTGCCCGGCGCATCCGGTGCCGACAAGTGGGAGGTCTTCACGGCGGGCGGCCGCAACGCCACGGGCATCGACGCGGTGGCGTGGGCCGAGGAGGCGGCTCGTCGCGGCGCCGGCGAGATCTTGCTCACCAGCATGGATCGCGACGGCACCAAGGCCGGCTTTGACCTGGCGCTCACCCGTGCTGTGGCGCGCGCGGTGCCGATTCCCGTCATCGCGAGCGGCGGCGTGGGCACGCTCGAGCATTTTGCCGAGGGCGTGATCGAGGGCGAGGCCGATGCCGTGCTGGCGGCGAGCGTCTTTCACTTTGGAACCTTCAGCATTCGCCAGGTGAAGGAGTATATGGCATCGCAGGGAATTCCCGTGAGATTGGATTTTTAAATGGAGCAAGTGACAACTGCGTCCGAGCTCAAATACGACGCCAGGGGGCTGATTCCTTGTGTGGTTCAGCAGTATGACACCGGCGAGGTGCTTATGGTTGCTTGGATGAACGAGGAGTCGGTGGGGCTGACGCTCAAGACCGGTACCACGTGGTTTTGGAGCCGCAGCCGTCAGGAGCTCTGGAACAAGGGCGCGACGAGCGGCAACATGCAGGAGGTCAAGGAGCTCTGGGCCGACTGCGATAGCGATACGCTGCTGGTCAAGGTCGACTCGCCGGGTCCGGCTTGCCACACCGGCAACCGTACCTGCTTCTTTAAGAAACTCGCGTAGGGCGGGCGCGCGACCAGGCGCTTGGCCAACCAGAAAGGATTGAACCATGGGTGTGCGCACCGCGAATGTTCAGGATGGAAATATCGGCGAGACGCTGACGGGACTGGCCGAGGTGATTCATGGTCGCCGCGACGCGTCGCCGCAGGAAAGCTATACCGCTCGCCTGCTGACCGACGTCGAGGATGAGCTGCTCAAGAAGCTCGCCGAGGAAGCGAGCGAGGTGATCATGGCCTGCAAGGACAACGACCACGACCACATTCGCTACGAGGCCGGCGACCTGGTCTACCACCTGCTCGTGACGCTCGAGCGCTACGGCATTACCCTCGACGAGCTGGCCGGCGAACTCAACGCCCGCCGCCACTAGTCATTGGGGACGTTCTTAAACGACTAGTTAGGCGAGGGGTGTGGATTCCCATTCGCCGGTGGGGTGGGGGACGTCGAAGGTTCGGTAGCCACAGTCGTAGGCGTGTGCCTGGGCCTCACGGATGTTCCAGCAAATGTCGCAGGCGCGGTGTGCGTCCGAGCCAAAAGTGATCGGCACCTCGGCGTGGGCGAAGCAATGCAGCAATCCGGTCGTGGGATAGTAGTCGTCGAGTCCCTTGCGCGGCGCAGCGGTCGAGACCTCAACGCGGCGGCCCGCGTCGTGTGCACACTCTGCCATCTGCCCCCAGAACGGCGCGGGGTCAAAGTCGGGCGCAAAGCCCTCTTTCGAAAAGCGCATGACCAGGTCGGGGTGAGCCATTACATCAAAGTTGAGCGGGCTCTCGCAGGCGCGGCACCAGTCGTCGACGTAGCGCTCCCACACGCCGCGTACCCCCAGGTTTTCCCAAACGTGCAGGTTGGTGTCATCGTCGATCCAGCCGCAGCGCGAATCGGGCGTATCGGGACGAGCGACGTCCTCCGTCCCCGCCGTGCCCGCAGCACCTGCCGCAATATCGCCTGGGTTACCAATCCAATGCACGCTGCCCAGGCGCACGACGGCGCCTCGGGACCAGCGCTCGACCAAAGGCTCGCAGCCCTCGTACCAATCGCATTCAAAGCCATAGATAAGCTCGAGCTCCGGCGCGATCTGCGCGGCAAGCTTGCGAGCATCCTCAAAAGCCAGACGATGTGCCGGCAGGTCGCCCTCAGTAACCTGCACTTCGCAGTTGGCATCCATGCTGGCGGGCAGGGTGAGATGGTCGGTTGAGACCATGACGCGGCAGCTGGCCGCAGCAGCGGCGCGAACGTTGTCCTCAAACGAGGCATGACCGTCCGAGAACGAGGTGTGGGTATGGCAATCGATCAGCGGGCAAGCAGACATGGCGGCTCCTTTGCGTCAAGCGAATCCGCTCCATTGTAATGGCGCAGCTCTCAACACGCCGGGCACGCCGGGGGTCGAAATCGATTGGAAAGGCTGCGCGGCGCGCGGTGCGGCCTCGCTTGCGCTCTCAAAACATGTGCATCAGCCTCCAAAAGCTGCAAAAAATGACATGTTTGGAGGCTGACGTACACGTTTGAATGGAGCGGGCCGGCGTTGGAGCGCGCCAGCACTTGCGCCCAGCAAAAGTCGCACCTATCCCATGACGCCGCCCCTGCGCCGCCTGCGATGTGCTAGCGTTTGGGTGGACAAAACGAGCCCGCGCGGAAAGGATCCGGACCGTATGCAATGCGATAGCACATCTCCGCTGTCTCGCGAGACCGATGCGCCCGAGACCATCGTCAAGCTGGAATGCGACATCGACGATGCGTCGCCCGAGGTGCTCGCCTACGCCGCCGACCGTCTGCGCGGGGCGGGTGCGCGCGAGGTGCATTGGCTGCCCCTCTATTGCAAGAAAGGCCGCCCCAGCTGGCAGCTACAGGTAATCTGTGCTCACGAGGATATCGAGCGCCTGCAGACGATTATCTTTTTGGAAACCACGACCAACGGCATTCGTCGCCAGGTCATGGAGCGCGTTTGCCTGCCACGCCGCTTTGAGCGCGTAACGACGCCATGGGGCGAGGTGTCCGTTAAAGTGGCCACCCTGCCCGACGGCAGCGAGCGTGCAGCGCCCGAGTACGAGGATTGCGCCCGTCTTGCCCGCGAACATGACGTGCCGCTCCAACGCGTGATGCAGGCGGCTCAGAGCGCGGCGCTGCGATTCGAGTAACACGGTAGATGGGCCCCACATCCGCCGGACCCCGTATTCAGCTCCCATCAACCCCACTCCGAAAGGACTCCCCATGAAATGCCTCATCGCTTCCGACATCCACGGCTCGGCATACTGGGCCGAGCGCCTGTGCACTGCCATCGAATCCGAGCAGCCCGACCGCATTGTGCTGCTGGGCGACCTGCTCTACCATGGCCCGCGTAACGACCTGCCGCGCGACTATGCTCCCAAGCGCGTGATTCCGCTGCTCAACGCCCTAGCCGACCGCATCATCGCGGTGCGCGGCAACTGCGACGCCGAGGTCGACCAGATGGTCCTCGACTTTCCCGTTATGGCCGACTACGCTACGCTGTTCGACGAGACCGGCCGCGAGCTGTTCCTGACGCACGGCCACGTCTTTGGCGCCGGCATGCACAACAGCGTCGACCACGCGCCCGCGTTGCCCGAGGGCTCAGCGCTCGTCTACGGCCACACGCACATCAAGGCCAACGAGGAAAGCGCCGCGCACCCGGGCCTGTGGCTCTTCAACCCCGGTAGCGTGAGCATCCCCAAGGACGGCTCGCACAGCTACGGCATCTACGAGGGCGGCGCGTTCCGCCACGTGGTCATGGAGGAGGAGTAGCCATGGCGCAGCACATGGCTCAGCAAAATGCCGAGGGCTCGCGCGATCTGTCCACGCTGGTAGACGCGTCGACCGAGCTGCAGCATCTGGTGCAGACCATCTGGCGTCTGCGTCAGCCCGATGGCTGCCCGTGGGACCGTGAGCAGACGCACCGCAGCATTGGCAAGAACATGATCGAGGAGGCCTACGAGGCGCTCGACTGCATCGAGGCGGACGACGCGGTTCACCTACGCGAGGAGCTGGGCGACGTGCTCATGCAGGTCGTGCTGCATGCGCAGATTGCGGCCGACGCCGGCGAGTTTACACTGGCCGACGTGGCGCGCGATATCGACGCCAAGCTCATTCGTCGCCACCCGCACGTGTTTGGCGATGCGGATGCCGACAGCTCCGAAGAGGTGCTCAAGATTTGGGACGAGGTCAAGCTTGCCGAGAGGGCTGCCAAGGACAAGGCCGTGGCGGCGGGTGAGGCCACGCCCGAGGGCCTGCTCGATGGCGTGCCCACGCATCTGCCGGCGCTGATGCAGGCTCAGAAGGTCTCGCGCAAGGCAGCTGCTGTGGGCTTTGAGTGGGAGACGGTCCAGGATGTGTGGGACGAGGTCGCCGAGGAGCGTGCCGAGTTTGAGGCCGAGGCCCCTGGCTCGCCCGAGCGCGAAATGGAGTTTGGCGACCTGCTCTTTGCCTTGGTCAACGTCGCGCGCAAGGAGGGCATTGACGCCGAGAGCGCCCTTCGTGCCAGCACAGCAAAGTTCCGCCGTCGCTGGGCCGCGATGGAGCAGATGGCGTCCGACGCCCACGTGGATCTTGCCGAGCTTTCGACCCACGGCCTCAACGACCTGTGGGATGCCGCAAAGGCGGAGGAGTAAGACTGCGGGAACGACGGGCTGACACGCCTCATCGTTCCCGCTAAATTTTTCGAAAAACAAGTGTATCCCTCGGCTAACTTAGGGCATAATGCAAAAAGTGCGACATGGCTAACTTACGGAGACGCACCGATGGTGCACGGTCAGCCGGTCGCTTGCATCCACTACGTTTCCAAGTGAGAGGGAGACAACATGAGCGATATTTTGGACGTCTACGGTCGCGAGGTGCTCGACAGCCGCGGCAATCCCACCGTCGAGGTCGAGGTCGTGCTCGAGGACGGCAGCTTTGGCCGCGCAATGGTGCCTTCGGGTGCTTCGACCGGCGCCTTTGAAGCCTGCGAGCTGCGCGATGGCGACAAGGGCCGCTACCTGGGCAAGGGCGTTTCGCAGGCCGTCGAGCACGTCAACAACGAGTGCGCTAACGCCGTCGTGGGCCTCGACGCCTTCGACCAGCGCGCCGTCGATGCCGCGCTAATCGCCGCGGACGGTACCCCCAACAAGACCAAGCTCGGTGCCAATGCCATCCTGGGCGTGTCGCTGGCCGTTGCCCGCGCCGCCGCCGAGTCGGCGGGCCTGTCGCTGTACCAGTACCTGGGCGGCGTCAACGCTCATCTGCTGCCCACACCTATGATGAACATCCTCAACGGCGGCGTGCATGCCGACAATAACGTTGACTTCCAGGAGTTCATGATCATGCCCGTGGGTGCTCCGAGCTTTGCCGAGGGCCTGCGCTGGTGCGCCGAGGTCTACCACACCCTCAAGGGCGTGCTGCACGAGGCCGGCCTGGGCGGCGGCGTGGGCGACGAGGGCGGCTTTGCCCCCAACCTTAAGACCAATGCCGAGCCGTTCGAGTACATCACCAAGGCCGTCGAGAAGGCTGGCTTTAAGCCCGGCGTCGACTTCATGTACGCCATGGATCCGGCGTCCACCGAGTTCTACAACGCCGAGACTGGTATGTACGAGCTCAAGGGCGAGGGCGTTGAGTACACGAGCGCCCAGATGGTCGATTACTGGGAGAAGCTCGTCGACACCTATCCCATCATCTCCATCGAGGACGGTATGGCCGAGGAGGACTGGGACGGCTGGGTCGAGCTTACCCGCCGCATTGGCAATAAGGTGCAGCTCGTAGGCGACGACCTGTTCGTCACCAACACCGAGCGCCTCAAGAAGGGCATCGAGCTGGGTGCCGCCAACGCGATCCTGGTCAAGGTCAACCAGATCGGCACGCTCACCGAGTCGCTCGAGGCCATCGAGACCGCCAAGGAGGCCGGTTACGCTTGCATCGTGAGCCACCGTTCCGGCGAGACCGAGGACTCCACGATCGCCGACCTGGTCGTGGGCGTCAACGCCGGCCAGATCAAGTCGGGCGCCCCGTGCCGCAGCGATCGCATCGCCAAGTACAACCAGCTCATCCGCATCGAGGACGAGCTCGAGGGCAGCGCGCGCTACGCCGGCAAGGCCGCGTTCTACAACATTCGCTAAACGGGCGAATTTGGCGAGGGGGAGGCTGACTCGGTTTCGCCTCGCCTTGGCTGGATGCCGCAAAGCGCTATGGGCGCTGGGCCATACGGCTCAGCGCCTTTTTTATGTCGAGCAAAGGCTGGCGAAGGCGGTGCGCGCGCTCGTGCTATAACTAGAATACTTAGCGCAAACAAACCTCAACCGCACAAGGCGCACATGGATCAGATTTACGACAACAGGTACTATTCCGCCGGTTCGCGTGAGCCGTCGCCTCGCCGTGCGCGCACGGTGCAGCTCGGTGGGTCCGTCTACGCCGGCGCCGACCGCTCCACGCAGCGCCCGACAAGTACCTCGCGCCCCAATGCTCATGTGAATACTTCGTCAGATGGACCGGTGCGCCCGGCACGTTCGTCGCATGCTCAGCGCTCATCGGCTCAAACGCACGATAGGTCGAGCAGGCCCTCGAACCGTCTTTCGGGCTCGGACTTTATGCACTACGCCAACGACAACGCGGTGGTCAAGGCAATCTATGACTTTACGCATGGCTCTCTGCGTCCGCTGTTTATCGGTATCGTGGTGACTCTGGCGCTCGTGAGCCTGTATTTCCCCGTGCGCGACCTGTACGTTGCAAAACGCTCGAACGACATCTTGGCCAAGCAGGTCGAGATTCGCGAGCAATACAGAGATGAGATGAAAAAAGACACTGACAAGTGGCTCTCGGAAGAGGGCATTAAGGATCGGGCACGGGAACTGGGCATGGTGATGCCCGGCGAAAAGAGGATTGAAGTACAGGGTCTGGACGAGGATTCGGATTCGTCGTCGAGCAAAAAGTCCTCAAACGCCAAGAAGGCCAGCGAAGTGGCCAAGGAGATTGAGGAAGTCGGCAAGGACGCGCCGTGGTACATTCAGACGCTCGACATGCTGTTTGGTTTTAGCGGCGTCGAAGGCCAGACGGTCGCGTCCAGCGGCGAGTAGCGCCCAGAGGGGAGCCCGCAATGACAAATTGCAAACGATATAAGGTGGCCGCGATTGACCTGGGAACGGTGTCGTCGCGACTGGTGTTGGCGCAGGTCGAGGCCGGGGCGATCGTGGAATCGTCCAAGCATACCGAGATCACCGACTTGGGCGAGGGCGTGGACGCGACGGGGCGCTTTTGCGAGGCGGCCGTTGAGCGCGTGCTCGCTGCGTGCCGCATGTTTGTGGACGAAGCCCGTACCTTTGGGGCCGCGTGCGTCTGCACCACCTGCACGAGTGCCGCGCGCGATGCGTCCAATGCCGCGCTGCTGCTGGACGGTCTGCGCGATCTGGGGCTCGAACCGCAGGTGATTCCGGGCGAGGTCGAGGCGCGCCTGACGTTTTTTGGCGTGGCACACGACTTTGCTGGCGAGCGCATCATCGTCGCCGATTCGGGCGGTGGCTCCACGGAGCTCGCGACGGGCGTCTATGCGCCTGAGCGCGGGGTCTTTGCGCTGGAGGGAACGCGCTCACTGGACATCGGTTGCCGTCGCGTGACGGAGCGTTTCTTCTCGGCGTTGCCGCCTTCGGACGGCGAGCTTGCTGCCGCTGCCGACTGGGCGGACGAGCAGTTCGAGGCTTACTTTGAGAGCCTGCCGAGCGATTTTGAGCGCGCCGAGCGCTTGGTCGCGGTGGGCGGTACCGTTACCACGCTCGTGGCGCTGGTCCACGAGCTGGAGCCGTACGACTCGAACTTTGTGCACCTGCGCGAGCTTTCGATGGAGCAGATTTCGGCCGCTATCGAGCGCATGTCTGCGTTGGATGTTGCAGGCATTGCCGCGTTGCCGGGCGTGCAGCCCAAGCGCGCGGGCGTGATTCTGGCCGGCGCCGTGGTGATCCGCGAGCTCATGCGTGCCGGCGGCTACAAGACGCTCACCGTAAGCGAGAACAGCCTGCTTGCTGGCATGGCCGCCACCATCAACGAGGTTCTCGACGGCGCGACTCCCACCATCGCCTGGACCCCGAGCCTGAGTGCTCTTTAACCGTCTTCCTCTGAGTTGCGGTGAAATAGTTCCTAAATAAGCTGGTAAACGGTATAAACAGGAACTATTCCACCGCAACTTAGAGCCCCACCGGCGTGTAAAAGAAACGAGCCCGCATCCCTTGGGGACACGGGCTCGAAAGCTCCATATGGTAGGGGCGGTGGGACGTCCGCGCATTTGCTGCGCAAATACGCACCGGCTTCGGCCGCCTGTCGGCGCCCTCGCCGGCTCGCTTCGGACGCTGCGCGTCCGCTTAACGCTCGCCCCCTCGCGGGTTCGAGTCCCACCGGCATCTAAAAGAAGCGAGCCCGCATCCCTGAGGAACACGGGCTCGAAAGCTCCATATGGTAGGGGCGGTGGGACTCGAACCCACAATCCTTGCGGCGAGAGATTTTAAGTCTCCTGCGTATGCCAATTCCGCCACGCCCCCGTGAGACTAGAAGTCTAGCACAAGCCGTCCGTTACGCGTTGACGGCCATCGAGTGTTGGCCCGACTTCTCCAGGAACTCCTGGAACTTGGCTTCGTCGCCCTTGTTCTGGTACTGCAGGGCTAGCAGGTACTCCAAGCGGCAGCGCTTGACCGGGTCGTCGCCGACATCCTCGAGCATGCGCTCCAGCTCGGGAATGTCGTTGTGGCGCTTGAGGATCATCGTGTCGTACATCAGCTGACACTCGTGCGCAACTGCCTCGGCCTGACCGCCCTCAAAGCCCTTGATCTCGTGCAACAGCTCTTTGGACTTTTTGCGGTCCTCCTGGCCAACATAGTAGTTAAAGGCCTTAATCACCAAGTCGACGCGCTGCATCTTGGGGAGGTTGAGTCCCAGCAGTAGGTCGAACATCTCGCTGGCGCGCTCGTGGTCCTCGCGCAGCAGATAGGAGTTCAGACGCAGGTAGTCGCGGTTGTAGCGTGGGTACAGCATGCTGGTGAGTTTGCCGTCGAGCAAACGATCGAACTCGTCCCACTGCTTGGCAGCCATAAGCTGCTGCAGGCGCTTAAACGTGGTGCGTTTTTTGACGCTAAAGAACACCGACACGGCGATGCAGATGATAACGACGGCGGTCCAGAGGGTGCGGGAATCGGGCATATTAGGGTCCTTAGTCGCTCATAAAGCGAGCGGTATGACAACACGTACTAGATGTATTATACGCAGCGCGCAAGCAAACTGGCATAAAAGCTCATCGAGGCCGAGTGCCATCGCTCGCTGCGGTACACTTACCTAAAGTAAACCATGAAGGGAGACATTACCTATGAAGAAGATCGTTTTGGCTTGCGGTGCTGGCGCTGCTACTTCCACGCTCGTTGCCCAGAAGGTCGCTACTCTGCTCGACGCCAACGGTTATGCCGACAAGTACGAGATCGTGCAGTGCGCCATCTCCGAGGCCAAGGATTACTGCGACGAGGGCGCCGACCTGCTGATCGCCACCACCGTTGCCCCCGAGGGCCTCACCTGCCCGTACGTGAGCGGCGTGCCCTTCATGACTGGCATGAACCGCGTCGCTGCCGAGAAGGCCGTTCTCGACGTCATGGCTCAGTAGGCGCTGACTGCATGAGTGAGCAGAACGCCAACCCGGTAGAGCTCTTTGGCATGCGCGTTGCCCATGTGGGCATTAACGCCACCGACCCGGCAGGCGCCCTGGAGATCGCGGAGCTGTTCTCGACGATGATGGGCCTGCCCGTCATCGAGACCCCGGTTTCGTACTTCAACGATTCGCTGGTCGAGATCATGAAGCAGAACGGTCGTGGCACCAAAGGCCACATCGGCTTTGCCGTTAACGACATCGATGCAGCTGAGAAGTGGTTTGCCGAGCGCGGGCTCGAGGTCAACGAGGAGTCGCGCGTGCTGCTGCCCGACGGCGGCACCAAGCTCGTGTACTTTAAGCGCGAGTTCGCCGGCTTTGCCGTGCATCTGTGCCGCGAGTAGCGCACAGGCTGCTATAGCTAGCAAAAAGGGATGGGGCCGCATGGCCTTATCCCTTTTTTATGCCGAGGGGCTTCCTATCGTGGCAGGCGAATCGTAAAGCGGCTGCCGACCCCTTCGACCGAGGTCACACCGATGACGCCGCCGTGGCTGTCGACGATCCACTTGGCGATCGCAAGCCCCAGACCCGAACCCTGTGCGCCGGCATCGCGCGCGTTGTCGGCACGGTAGAACCGCTCGAACGCGTGAGCTGCGGATTCCTGGTTCATGCCGATGCCCTCGTCCTCAACACTTATGTCGATCGTGCCCGCGCCCGCATCTGGCGTTATGCCAAATGTGACGGTCGTTCCCGCATCCGAGTACTTGGCGGCGTTTTGCACGATCACGCGCAGAGCCTGCTTCACGAGCGCCACGTCGACGGGCGCGTCGCAGCGCGGGTCGCTGGCAAGCGCAGCGTCAGAAGCCAGCCGATACGTGTGCTCGGTATCGATCATCTGCGATTCTTCGCATACCTCGCTGACCAGTGCAGCCAAGTTGGTATGCGCGCGCCGCAGGACCGTGCGCCCGGCATCGCCGCGCGCCAAAAACAGCAGCTGCTCCACAAGCTCTTGCATGTGCTCGCTTTCTGCTTTAAGGGACGCGATGGATTCCGCCAGCACGTCCGGGTCGTCCTTACCCCAGCGGTCGAGCATGTTCACGTAGCCCTGAATCACCGCGATGGGCGTGCGCAGCTCGTGGCTCGCGTCGTTGACAAAGCGCATCTGCTGCAGCTTGGCCTCTTGCATCTGGCGCAGCAGGCGGTTGAGTGCGACCTCGATGCTTGCCAGGTCGGCGTCGCCGGTGGTGACGCTCGGCGAGTCGACGCTTGCGCGCTCGATGGCCTGCTCCAGTGTTTCCATTTTGCCGCCGGCGAGTTGCATGCGGCCGAGTTCGTCCACGCGCAGGGCCAGATCGTTGAGCGGCGCCATGGTGCGGCGCACGCGGCGGGCGCCGCCGAGCATGTTGAGCACGCTGATGACCTGCCAACCCACAACGACAAGGTAGAGAGGCCATAGCGTGACGAGGTCCTGCGCGAGGGGGAAAGTCTTGGTGGTACGCGCAAGCTCGACGGTATAGGCGAGCGTTGTCAGGTCCCAGCCGCGCGCGGGCGTCAGCGTCATGCCGCGAACGGTGGCGCTGGGGATCCATCCTGCGGTAAACGCGCCGTTGGGCAGCGTCTGGTTGTATCCATAGACAAGGATCGCCGCCACAATCATTACTAGCAGCAGGTCGAGCCAAACGTAGCTCATCAGGCGGCGCCACATATAGCTCCAGTTGATGGCGCGGGCGATGGAGGTGACGCGCTTGGCCTCGGCGTTACGCGCGGCAGACATAGCCCACCCCGCGCACGGTTTGGATGATGCGGGCGCCGCCGGCGTCCTCGATCTTGGCGCGTAGATGCGCGATGTGCACGTCGACGTTGTTGGTGTCGCCCATGTATTCGTAGCCCAGCGCTTCGTGCGCGATGCGTTCGCGCGTGAGCACGGTCTCGGCATGCGCCATAAGCAGGGCGAGGACATCGAACTCGCGGGCCGTGAGCGCAATGGGCGAGCCGCCGACCGTGACTTCGCGGCGGTCGGGGTCGAGCGCAACCGAGCCCACGGCGAGCGTGGCGGGGGAGAGCGAGGCGGAAACCTGGGTCGAGTCACTGACCGGGGGCATCGCAGTGGCGCCGACACCCGTGCCGCCTGCCGCGCCCGTCCCGATGCCGCCAACGCCCGAAGCCGCCCGCACGGCCTCCGAGCGCTTCAACGCCACGCGGATCCGTGCGAACAGCTCCTCAATCGCAAACGGCTTGGTCAGGTAATCGTCGGCGCCGGCATCGAGCCCGGCCACCTTGTCCATCACGGCATCGCGCGCGGTGACCATAATCACCGGCACATCCTTGTGCTTGCGGACGCGTCGCAGCACCTCCATGCCGCTGAGCTGAGGCAACAGCACATCGAGCAGAATCAGATCGTAGTCGCGCTCCAGTGCCAGGTCCACGGCGGTGCGGCCGTCGGCGGCATGTTCCACCCGGTAGCCCTCGTGCTCCAGCTCGAGCGTCACAAAGCGGGCGATTTTCTCCTCGTCCTCTACGATCAGGATCCGTGCCATACGTGCCCCCCGTCTGCGATTACTTGTCGTCGTTGAGATTTTGCTTGATGTCGTCCGCGGCGTCGGCGGCGTGATTCATAAGATTGTTGATGCTGCCGGGCACGTCTCCGTCGCTGTCGATACGGTAACGCATGCCAAAGAACAGGCCAATCAGCATCAGCCATATCGTGGCGCCCCAGGCAAACAGGGCGATGATGGGGATCAGGATGGGAATGTTGAGGATGATCGCATCGCGGCGCGTGGCGATAAACTTGGTGTCCAGGCTCAGGCGGAAGAGCTTTTTGAGGTACTCCCACACGCTGTCCATCTTCTTGGAGAAGTCGGTCTTTTCGCTCGACTTCTCGTAGGCTGCCTGCGCGGCGACCATCTCGGCCGAGGGCTCATCGACCGGCGCGGACTCGGTGGCGGCGTGCGCCGATGTGGTCTGCGTCTTGCCCTGCGACTCGAGCCAAATGATGGCGTCCAAAACGTTGCCGTCGGCGGCGTCGAGCGCGGCCTTGGCATCGGTGTAGCTCACGTTGCACTTGGTGCGGATGGTTTCAACTTTTTCGAGGTCGTCCATGACCTGTCCTTTCGTTCGATGGGCGCGAGCGTTGCGTTCGGCGGCCTGCGTTGCGCGGCGCCGCCCCGCCCCTTGTTCGAACTCTATAGTGCAGGTTATAGATTAAGCGATTCTTGAGCCAAGATTAATGTTGGATGAGTTTTTGGGTAGCGGTGGGAAAAGTATTAGACCTCGATAGCGGGGGATGGGGTGCCGGTGCAAAACGGCGTCAAAGGTTGGTCGAGCAGGCGGTTTCTCCATTGATGTCCGCACGGCATGGGACACTTACCCTGCCGCCCTGCTCTGCCGCGGCGGCATGTACCCAAACAACGACCCTCTAAGGAGTTCGATACCAATGAGCGATAACACCAAGCATCTCGCAAAGAAGTGCGTCAAGGACGCGGGGCCGTGCCTCGCGTTGTGCCTTGCCGGCGCAGCGGTCGCGCTGCTGGCTGTTCTGGGGCCATTCGACGTGCTCCGAAGTGCCAGTTCTCTGCACGTTTGCATGGCCCTTGCCGGCGCCATGATGACCGGCGGCGTGCTCGATCTGGTTTTTTGGGTGCTTGACCCGTTTGGATGGAAGAACGAAGGGTAAGCCCTAAGGGATGGAAGGGCTGGAACGGTTGGCTTAGTGATCGTGCAGAATGTGGGCTAGCGACTTACAGGGAAGTGGTAATCCGATGACGGTCTATGTAACAGGCGATATTCATGGCGGCGCTGACATGCAAAAGCTCCGCGATTGGGAGCTTGGGGATAGCCTGGCGAGCGACGACTATCTCATCATCGCGGGCGACTTTGGCTTTCCCTGGGACTTTTCTACCGAGGAATGTGCCGATATTGCTTGGCTGGAGTCGCGCCCCTACACCGTGCTGTTTGTCGACGGCAACCACGAGCGTTTCGATCACTGGGCGGAACGCCCATGGAGTTGTGGCACGGTGGGCTGACGCAGCGCCTGTCGGATACCTCGCCCATACGGCGCCTGACGCGCGGCGAGGTTTTTGAGCTCGACGGCTCAACGGTCTTTACCATGGGCGGCGCCACGAGCGTGGACAAGGAATACCGCATTCCGTATTCCAGCTGGTGGCCGCAGGAGCTGCCGGACGAGCGCAACTTTGAGGAGGCGCGGGCAAAGCTCGACAGCGTGGGCTGGACGGTCGACTACGTGATCACTCACACCTGCTCTACGCGCATGCTTTCGTCCACGCTTTATCCAGCGTCCGGCTGGAATTGCCCCTCCGTTGATCGGCTTACGGCATTTTTCGATGAGCTGGAAGACCGCTTGGACTACAAGCGCTGGTACTACGGGCATTTTCATCGGGATACCAACCCGGCCGAGCGTCACACCGTGCTCTACGACTGCATCGTTCGCTTGGGCGACGAACTCCAGCCCTGGGATGTTGCGTAGAGGCGGGGTGGCTGGCTACTCGACCGTTACAGTGATGTTCTCCCGATGCGCGCGGATGACGTCCCAGCTAAAGTGCTCGACCAGCTGCTCGGCAGAGCGCGGTGTGGCGTCCGGCGCGATGCCTGTTTGCCCGGCGAGCCATCCCAGCAGCGCCTCGGGCGTGCCAAAGCGTGCACGTAGTTCGCCCAGGTCCAGGTCGCGGTCTCGCTTGGATAGGCGGCGGCCGTCCGGCGACATGAGCAGTGGAATGTGCGCGTAGCGCGGCGTGGGAAGTCCCAGCAGATGTTGCAGGTAGATCTGGCGCGGCGTGGAACCAAGCAGGTCGCATCCGCGTACGATCTCGGTGACGCCCATGGCAGCGTCGTCGACCACCACGGCCAGCTGATAGGCAAACACGCCGTCGCTGCGGCGCACCAAAAAGTCGCCGCACTCGGTGGCGAGTGCCTCGCATTGGGCTCCGTACGTGCGGTCTACGAATTCGATCACGTCGCCCGCGAGGTCGTCGACGGTGGGCACGCGCAGGCGCGTGGCCGGAGCGCGCAGGATGCTGCGGCGGGCAACCTCCTCGGCAGAAAGGCCTCGGCAGGCGCCGCGGTAGATGGGCGTGCCGTCGCTGGCGTGCGGCGCGCTCGCGGCGTGGAGTTCGGCACGCGTGCAAAAACAGGGATAGGTGAGGCCGGCGTCTTGCAGCTGGCGCAGGGCGTCCTCGTACAGATCCAGGCGATCGTGCTGGTAGTAGGGGCCTTCGTCCCACTCGAGCCCCAGCCAGGCCAGGTCGTCAATCAGTTGAGCGGCAAGCTCGGGGCGCTTGCAGCGATCGTCCAGGTCCTCGATACGCAACACGATGCTGCCGCCCTGGCTGCGGGCCGAAAGCCATGCGCACAGGCAGCTGAACACGTTGCCCAAGTGCATGCGGCCCGAGGGCGACGGGGCAAAGCGGCCCACGACGGGGGTGGGCACTGCCGTTGCTGGTGCGTCCGCGGCGTGTGTTGCTATGTTGCGTGCGTTGATATCCATGCGGACGAGTATAGCGCGGGGCGCGGTGGGGGAGACGCTGCCGTGGCCTGCAAGTTGCCGAGGCCGCGCGTTGCGCGTGCCGGACCACCGGCTCGACAGCTCGATCGCCGCCCGCCAGCCCAACCCCTCAAACGACAGAAACCCCGGCAGCTCTTCGCAACTGCCGGGGTTTCCGCGGAAAAGGGGGACATGATCCTCGAGCGAACGGCAAAGGGGCAAACCGTTTTCGCTCAACTGCTTTATGCCCCTCGGCTGGCGGCTCAGTCAGCGCATGCCGCGCCCACACAAAGCCGCTACACCTGTGACGGAGCTGTGAAGTGGTATCTATTGCTGGCGCAGGCCATGCCAAGGGTGTCCCTAATGACTGGTCATTTAAGAACGTCCCCAATGACTGGCTGTTGGGGTGCGGGTGTGACTTTCATCCCGTTTGGCGCTCCGGTCGCCTAGATGTTCGTCATGCGTACCCGCAAACGTGGGACAATGGCGCTGTTGGTTTTACAGACAAAGGATGTGCCTATGAACACCCTCGCCGCCAAAGTCAGCCGGCAGCGCCGCCCGTTTGCGCGATTTGCTTCCGTCTGCGCACTCGTCGCGCTTGCATTGCTGCTACTGCCCGCCGCCGCACACGCCGACGGTTATTCCATGACCCAGACCTATATCAGTGCCACGGTTGAGGCCGATGGATCGCTGACCGTTGTCGAGGGACGCCAGTTTGATTTCGACGACGGCATCAACGGCGTGTTTTGGGAGATCAATACGGGCGCCAACCAGCAGGGCGGCACGGCGGGCGTCGATGTGCTGAGTGTCGAGGAAGAGGACACCACGTTTAACAAAGTCGATAGCGCGAACAAGGGCGACTCTGGCGTCTATACGGTCGAGCAGACCGGTGACGGCGTAAAGATCAAGGTGTTCAGCCCCCACGAGAGCGGCGATAGCGCAATCTATTACGTGAGCTACACCATGACCGGTGCGGTCATGAACTGGGCCGATACCGCCGAGCTCTATTGGAAATTCGTGGGCGACGGCTGGTCCGCGGATTCCGATGACGTCGAGATGGAAGTGCGCTTCGCAAATGCCGCTGCCGGGACGGCGGCCGTCAAGGGCGATAACTTCCGCGCATGGGGCCACGGCCCGCTGACGGGCGACGTGTCGCTCGATGTGGACGAACCCATGGTCACCTATACCATTCCCTGCGTGCATCAGGGCGAATTCGCCGAGGCGCGCATCGCCTTCCCCAGCGACTGGGTGCCGCAGCTTGCCGCCTCGGGCGAAGAGCGCATGTCAACGATCCTGGGCGAAGAGAAGGAATGGGCCGATGAAGCTAACGCCCGCCGCGCTCACGCTCGTATGATTGCCAATGTACTTGCCGTGCTAAGTGTTGTCGCGGCGGTGGCCTTTACCGGCACAGTCGTTGTGCTCAAGTTGCGCCGCCGCAAGCCCAAACCGCTTTTCCAGGACGAGTATTTCCGCGATGTGCCTTCGACCGACCATCCCGCCGTGCTTTCGGCCCTCATGAGCTGGAACGAGGTGCCCGATCAGGCATATATCGCCACGCTCATGAAGCTCACTGACGACCGTGTGATCAAGCTGGAGCGGGCGACCGTGACCAAGGCCAAGAAAGGCCTGTTGGGGCGTGAAAAAGAAGAGCAGACGTATCGCGTGACGGTGAGTGGTGCGGGCTGGAAGTCGGCCAAGGGCATTGACCGCATGGTGCTCAAGGTCTTCTTTGCCGGTACTAAGCCTGACGAGAACGGCGATCGCTCGCGCACGTTCGACGAGCTGCAGCACTACGTCAAGCAGCACGCTACACCCGTGGGCGACAAGCTCGAGGACTATCAGAACACCGTTAAGGGCAAGCTGGCCGATAGCGAGTACGTTGCCTCGGACGGCATTGTTGCAATGGTGTTTTGCCTGGTTCTTGGTATCCTGATTGCCTTTGTTCCCGTGGGATCCATTTTCTTTACCGATGGCGCACAGGCGAACATCACCGCCGCGGTTATCTCGGTGCCGATTGTGCTGGTGGGTATCGGCGTGGGCCTTACGTTTCGCCGCTTTACGCCGGAGGGCGCCGAGGTGGCGGCTCGCTGCAAGGCACTTAAGCATTGGCTCGAGGACTTCACTCGTCTAAAGGAAGCCGTCCCGGGCGATCTGGTGCTGTGGAACAAGCTGCTGGTGATGGGCGTGGCGCTGGGTGTTTCCAAGGAAGTGCTGCGTCAGCTTGCCGAGGCCGTGCCTGCGGACCTGCGCAACAGCGACGATTTCTACGACAACTACCCCTGCTACTGGTGGTACTACCATCATTACGGTACCGAGTCCCCGCTCGATTCATTCGATGACGTGTATCACGAGACCATCCGCGAGCTGGCTTCGAGCTCCGATAGCTCGAGCGGCGGCAGCGGCGGCGGCTTCTCTGGCGGCGGTGGTGGCGGCGTCGGCGGAGGCGGCGGCGGAACGTTCTAGCGGTCCTAAATTATGGGATGGGCTTTTCTCGACAGCCGTCGGGGAAAGCCCATCCCCTTTTTACGCGCTACCTACGAAGACTGTCCCCAGCAACTAGTCATTTAAGAACGTTCCCAACGACTAGGTGCGGTTGCTGCCAAGGAGTGTCCCGGGGTGCCGGCACAGACGATATGAGCAGGACATAAAAACATTGAGAGCCCCTGCTGCATGAAAGACCGCGGATTAGGCCG
>NZ_JBCPDN010000031.1:0-24911 GCF_040915425.1 Collinsella aerofaciens
GTAGGGCACGCCGTAGCGGTGCCCCTCGAAGCTCACGAAGCCGTCGAAGGAGATCTTCCGGCGCGGGCACAGGTACCGCTCGACCTCGGCCGTGACCTCGAGCGGCCTGGTGTTCGCCGAGCACGCCGCCTCGTGCTCGCGCATCGGGACGCATGCCGCCGCGCGCCGCCAGCGGCCTCCCTGCTCGGCGCACCAGAGGGCGGCCTCCCGGTTGAGGGCGTCAAGGTCGGTAAAGGACCTTCCCGCGAGGAAGTTCCCCTTCACGAAGCGGACGAGCCTCTCCACCTTGCCCTTCGTATAGGGGTGGCGCGGCCTGCACAACCTGGTGCGGAAGCCGACGACGCCCATGAACTCGGCGTAGTCGGCCTGCCAGACGGGCCGGCCGTCGGCATCGCGGCGGACGACCACGCTCTTCATGTTGTCGGTGAGCACGGTCGCGGGCACGCCCAGCGCCGAGAACGCGTGCAGCATCCCGATGAGGAGGTTCTCCTGGCGCGCGTTCGGGAAGAACTCGACGTGGGCGCCCCCGCAATGGTGGCAGACCATGGCGAAGCAGGCGATCCGCGCCCGCTCCCCGCCGGGGCGCTCGACCGCGACGAAGCCCCAGTCCATCTGGTAGGCCTCTCCGGGCGCCGTCCTGAAGCGCTGGCCGCGGCAGCCCTGCGGGGCCGCCTGCCGCCTCTTCGCGGGCACGAGGTCCCGGTGCGCGGCGATGTAGGTCTTCACCGTGGTGAGGCCGCCGGCGTAGCCCTGGCCGAGCAGCCGCTCGAATATCACCTGCGAGTTGGTGACGCCCTTCCGCAGGAGGTCGTCCACCAGGCCGGTGTGGCCGGCGAGCACGCCCGGCGCGGCCCTCCTCCCGCTGTTCCCGTGGGGCAGGGCCCTGAACCCGTGTGCCCTGACCGTCCTCGCGCGGGAGCGGGTGAGCCCCGTCCTCCTGCAGAACTCCGCGAGGTTGCATGCCTGCGGGTCGAACCCGTCGCCCTCCTCCGCGGCCATCTCCCGGAGCGCCGCGTCTATAATCTCCTGTAGGTCATCGTGTCTCTCGTTCACCTCAATGGTCCTCCTAACGCCGGCGTGTTGGCACCACCAGCGTAGTGGCGGCGGGGAGGCACGGTGGCCATTATTCGGTGACCGGGATTGGTCAAAATCGTTTGACTATTAGCGGCTAAAATCGCCCGGCGCTAACACCGCTGCCGCTCGATTTGTTCGAAGGACATGATGCTGGATAAGGACAACGCCCATTTGCTTGGCGATAGTTGCTGGTTTAATTACATTCCCTGCTGCTTGAGTTCCTTTTGACATCGGAGCCATATCTTCTTGCCTGTCAATTACGGCAGTCGACTCTTTTGCAGAGAACAAAGCTTCCAGCATTGAGATTATCTGGGAAAATGACCAGAAAAACTTGGCCTTCAGCTTCAAATTGTGCACAATTCTATTTGTCGTCTATTTATCATTTTGTTATCAAAATGAGCGCAAGGAGGCAGGCTCAATGGGTGAAGCAGATGGCATGGAGCTGATTTATTCACTTATCGGCTATCCTGATGAAACCGAGTGGCTTGAGTTTAAAGAGAGTAATAGCGACCCCGTTAGAACGGGGCGTGACATCTCTGCGCTTGCCAACGCTGCCGCTTACTGCGGCCGTGCATATGCCTATAAGATCTGGGGCGTGAGCGACGATGCTCATGAGCTTGTGGGTACCCAGTTCAACCCATATCACGCAAAGGGCAAGGGAAACCAAGAGCTTTTGATGTGGCTCAAGCTTGCGCTCTCAAACAATGCGAATTACGAGTTTGCGGTTATTGACCATGAGACAAAGCACTTTGTGGTGCTGAAAGTGCACGCCGCGAACGCTCAGCCGGTCTATTTTGATAAGACCGCCTACATCCGAGAGGGATCTTCGACGGCAGAACTGCTTCCTGGTAGTGCGCGAGAGGCGGAGCTGTGGCGTCGCTTGCAGGCGGGGAACGCGGAGCTCGCTGTAGTTGAGAGCGATCTGACGCCTCAAGAGGTCGCCGAGATTCTGGATATTGATGCATATTTTGAGCTGTGCAGATTGAGGAGACCCGTCGATCTGGACGGAGTAATTCTTGCTCTCTGTGAGCAAGAGCTGATTCATCGCCAAGACAACGGCCGTTATAGCATGACGCGCTTGGGGATGCTTCTAGTGGGAAAGAGGCTCTCTCGCTATCCGGAGCTCAGAAAACGCATGCTGCGAATTGTGCGATATGCGGGAAAAGGCAGCTTTGACATTATTGGTGATACTGAAATCGATAAGGGTTACGCTTTAGCGCTTCCGCAGGCTGAGCAACTGATCATGTCGATGATTCCGGCTGTTGAGACGTTGGATGGCGCATTTCGACGCATCCAGACGGCCTACCCCCAAAGGGCGATTCGCGAACTGCTATCAAATGCCGTGATCCATCAAGACATCGCTGACAACACGGCGGGGCCTCTTGTTGCGATTTACGACAATCGTATCGAGTTTTCTAATCCCGGGACAACGCTTATTCCGGCAGAACGCGTGCTCAACGCGCAGCCGAAAACGCGCAATTCGATGATGGCGTCCCTCATGCGCCAAATGGATCTTTGCGAAGAAGGCGGTACGGGCTGGGATTTAATCGTAGATTCGCTCGAAAAAGCCGGCATGCCTTCACCGGTTATCAAGAGTGAGGGCGGGCTGGGAACGCTCGTGACGCTCTATTGCGATTGCCCATATACTCGAATGAAAAAAAGCGAACGAAAAAATGCTGTGTACTGGCATGCTTGTCTTTTGTACGCCCAAGGCGAGTCGATGAGCAATCAGTCACTGCGAGAGCGTTTTGGACTTTCCGATGAAAAGAAAAACACGGTGGCGATGTCTCGTCTAATCAGAGAGTGTCTGGAAGAGGCGTTGATAAAGGAAGAGGACGAGGATGCGGGCGCCAAATATCGAAGGTATATTCCGTATTGGGCCTAAAGGGCAGAAGCGGGAAAATGAGGCAGCTTGTGTTTGTTAATGACGAAGCGCTGTTGTGACTTAACTATCGAAAAAGCTGAGGGGGCTTATGGAATCACATGAGCCCTCTCAGCTTTTATAGCCTCTTTGATTTTGGACTCTGAATAACGTGACGGGTGTCATTTCCATCCCAAAAAATCCGATAGGGTTCCGTCCGCGTGCGGGCGGGGCCCTTTTGCGTGGCCTTTCATGTTTGCTATACTGCTAGCATGTAGAGAGGAGCCGCTATGGGTACAGCAACGGTGCAGCTCAACACGCGAATTGATCCTATGCTCAAAGCCGGTGGCGATGCGGTCCTAACTCGCAATGGGTTGGGGCCGAGCGATGCCATTCGCGCGCTTTGGGTCTATCTTGTCGAGCATCAAGCGTTGCCGGGATTTATGGTGGCGGATAAGCGTGAGGCACTCCGTGAGGAGAGCCTCGCCGAACAGGGGTGTGGCCTAGCTTTTTCCTCGTTGGGGCTGAGCGCGTCGGATTTCGCATCGGCAGAATCTTCGGCGGAAGACTGGGATGCCGTACGAGATGATATGTATGACGCGATGATTGCCGACATAGAGGCGAATTGTCGATGATTGAGGCAAAGCGTCTCTTGGTAGATACGAACGTTTGGCTCGATTATTACCTGCAAGAGGGGGCGTTCGACGAAGCGAAGAGATTGGTTGAACTGGCCGAGGCGGGAAAGATCGACCTTCTGTATGCGCCCACGACGGCAAAGGATGTGTTCTATATTTTGCCTCGGCGTCTAGCCCGACGGAATGCGAATGGGATTAACGTATCGTTTGCCCCGGCGTCATGGGCCTGCATCGAGCACATGATGCAGGTGGCAACTGCCTCTCCGCTTTCGTTGGCAGAATGCGAGATGGCGCGCATGCTTGGCAAGCGTATGCCGGATCTTGAAGACAACCTCATCATCGCTTCGGGCGAGACGGCGGATGTTGACTATGTGGTCACGAGCGACCGGCGCATGCTGGAGGCGATGCCCGAGGTGTGCTTGACACCTGCTCGCGCGGTCGAGATGATCGGGATCCTCGGCTAACCTTGTCTGTCTCGTTTCGCTATCATATGGGGCATTGTGAACCTCGTACAACTTTGGAGGACAGTATGGCGGATAACGCCGAGATGCTATTCTCGCCTGAGCTGGTGTTTTTTGATTGGGAGTGCGCGACGCCGGGTGAGGTGTTTGCGCGGCTCGAGGGTGAGCTTGCCCTGCGCGGCTACATTGGTGAGGGTTGGCTCAATGCCGTCCGCACGCGCGAGGCCGCCTATCCTACGGGTCTCGCTATGCCGGCGGCAAACATCGCCATTCCGCATACCGATCCGGGATTTGTGGCCAAGCCCTATATCGCGGTGGTAAAGCCCGCCGCACCTGTGACGTTCAACGCGATGGCGGGCATGGGCGCCCCGGTGCCGGCGCAGATCATCATCAACCTGGGCATTGCCGAGCCGGGCGGTCAGGTCGAGGCACTTCAGGCGCTTATGAATATCTTTATGGATGCCGACGCTGCAGCCGATGTACTCGGCAAAACCACGCAGCAGGACATGGTCGACGCCATCCGTCGACACTTTTAAGGCCGGCACTGGGGGACTGCCGGCAGCCGGGGACAGTCTCCATCTGCCGGCAGAAAAGGAACGTCCCTAACTGCCAACTGCCAGACCTGTCCCCTTTGCACCAAAATGGTGCAGATTAACCTGTCCCCAATGCACCAAGCGTGTCGCGGGGGCCGCGTTGTGACACAATGGCGTTTGTTCGATTCGTTATGCGAAAGGCCAACTATGGCAAATAAGAAAAAGAACTCCGAGGCCGCGCCGACGCCCGAGCAGCAGGCCCGCGCTGCCTCCAGCTCTCGCAAGAAGCAGCGCAAGACGTACGTGTCTAAGACCGTCAAGATCGTTCTGGTGGTCATCGGCGTGCTGGCGATGCTGCTTTCCGTCTCGGCGATGGCGTGCTCCGGCCTTATGTCGCAGGCTGAGGACACCTCGGGCTACAAGCTGACCGGCGGTGTTGCTGCCACTATCAACGGCACCAACCTCACCGAGGACACCGTGACCAAGCAGATCATGAGCATGCGCACGTCCTACGGCTACACCAAGGACAAGGACTGGGCGCAGTACCTGGTCGACAACGACCTCACACCCAAGAAGTATCGCAAGCAGCTCATCGACTCCTACGCGCAGCAGATCCTGCTTCAGCAAGCGCAGAAGGAAAACGGCGTGACCGTCTCGGACGAGGAGGTCGAGAAGGCTTGGAAGGACGCCTGCAAGAGTGCCGGCGGCGCCAAAGCCTTTAAGAAGACGCTTAAGACCTACGGCTATACCGAGGACACCTACAAGGACTCGCTCAAGGAGAGCCTGGCGCAGCAGAAGCTCAAGGACGCCGTGGCACCCACCAGTAAGCCCAAGGACAGTGAGATCGTCGATTACATCAACGAGAACCTGTCTAACTACAACGATGCCCGCCGCTCTTCAAACATCCTGATCAAGGTTGATTCCGACGCTTCCGACGAGGACAAGGCTGCCGCCAAGGCCAAGGCACAGGAGTGCCTGGACAAGATCAAATCCGGCGAGCTGAGCTTCGAGGACGCCGTGGAGCAGTATTCCGACGACACCGGCTCCAAGGAGAAGAAGGGCGATGTGGGCTGGGATAAGCTCACCACCTTCGTCGACAGTTACCAGGCGGCGCTCGAGGGGCTCAACAAGGGCGATGTGAGTGACGTGGTTGAGTCGACGTATGGCTACCATGTCATCAAGTGCACCGACTACTTCCATGTCGATAACCAGGTCGATGACATCAAGCAGGTACCCAAGGACATTAAGAAGTATGTCTCTAACGTGGTGAAGACGCAGGCGGCAAGCACCGCGTACAGCGAGTGGCTGGAGCAGTACAAGAAGGACGCCGACATCACCGTTAACCCCATGCCCAAGGACGTGCCGTACAACGTCAGCCTGAAGGGCGTCACCAAGAGTTCGACCGACGATTCGTCGACGACTGAGTAATCATGGGGCGGTGCTCGCGCGAGTGCCGCCCACGCTATTAGAGAGGATTTGCAGATGACCAACGAAGAGCTGCAGAAGGAAATGATCGCGGCCATGAAGGCCAAGGACAAGGTTCGCCTGTCCATCATTCGCCAGGTTAAGGCCGAGGTGAAGAATATCGAGGTCAATGAGCGCCGCGATGTGACCGAGGAAGACGTCAACAGCATGATCAAGCGTCTGATCAAGCAGACGAGCGAGACGCTGGAGATGTCCATCAAGGCCGGCACCGACCAGGAGCGCACCGACAATCTGACCGAGCAGGTCAAGATTCTGGAGAGCCTGCTGCCCGCGCAGGTTTCGGGCGAGGAGCTCGAGGCCCTGATTGAGCAGGTCATCGCCGAGCTGGGCGCTACTTCCAAGAAGCAGATGGGCCAGGTTATGGGTGCCCTGGGCAAGGCCACCGGCGGCAACTTCGACAAGCCGGCAGCGGCAAAGATCGTCGGTGCAAAGCTGGCTTAAGGGCTGGCCGACACATAGCCGATGCTGAGGGGCGTGACCATTGCGGTCGCGCCCTTTTTTGTTGGCCGATGAAGGGCGCCTCCCCTGGCTGGTCATTGGGTGCTCATTGGGGACAGACTTAAATGAGTGGGCGGTGAGCAGGTACTCATTTAAGCCCGTCCCCAATGAGTGGGTGGAAGGTTGCGGGTTCTTTACGGGAATGTAGTGTGGGCTGCGGAAACGCGGTTCTTTCCGTACAATAGTTCAACTCGTGTAAACGCAGGGAAGGGACATTCATGGCAGACATGATCGAGATCAAGCATCTCAACAAGTACTTTGGCGACCTGCATGTGCTCAAAGATATCAATCTCACCGTCAAGCGCGGCGAGAAGCTCGTAATGATCGGGCCTTCCGGCTCGGGTAAGTCGACGCTCATCCGCTGTGTCGATTATCTTGAGGAGCCCACGTCGGGCGAGGTCGTCATCGACGGTACGCCGCTCACCAAAAAGAATCACCTGGAGATGGCTCGCAAGTATAGTTCCATGGTGTTTCAGCAGTTCAACCTGTATCCCAACATGACGGTGCTGGGCAACCTGACGCTCGCGCCCATCAAGCTGCAAAAGAAGAGCAAGGAGGAGGCGACCGAGATCGCCATCGCCGCTCTCAAGCGCGTTGGCATGGCGCATAAGGCCGGCGAGTATCCGCAGAATCTCTCGGGCGGTCAGCAGCAGCGCATCGCCATCGCCCGTGCCCTGTGCACCAAGCAGCCCATCATCCTGTTTGACGAGCCGACCTCGGCGCTCGACCCCGAGATGGTCCAGGAGGTTCTGGACGTTATGATTGAGCTCGCGCAGGAGGACATCACCATGATCTGCGTGACGCACGAGATGGGCTTTGCGCGCCAGGTGGCCGACCGCGTCATCTTTATGGAGGACGGCCGCATCCTGGAGGAGGGCACGCCCGAGCACTTCTTCGATAACCCCGAGAACCCGCGCTGCCGCGAGTTCCTGTCCAAGATTCTGCACTAGGCGCGGTGATGGACATGACGGATATGACGAGGGCGGCCGTGTCGCGCCGTCACTTTTTGCAGCTGGCGGGCGCCGGCATGCTCGCGCTGACGGGGGCCGCGCTTACCGGTTGCGGCAACTCCACCAGCGGCGAGGGTTCCGACAAGGGGTCCAAGCTTGCGGCCATTAAGTCGCGTGGCCATCTGAATGCCGGCGTTAAGAAGGACGTTCCCGGCTACGGCTACTACGACACCGCCAAGGGCAGCTTTGAGGGCATGGAAGTCGATTTGTGCTACCAGATCGCCGCTGCCGTCTTTGGCGTGAGCTACAAGGAGGCTCGCGCTCAGGAGCTTGTCGAGTTTACCGACGTAACGCCCAAGACGCGCGGCCCGCTGATCGATAACGGCCAACTTGACGTGGTCGCGGCGACCTACACCATCACCGACGAGCGCAAGAAGAGCTGGGATTTCTCGACGCCGTACCGCACCGACTACGTGGGACTCATGGTCAAGAAGCGTTCGGGCTTTACCTCGATTGAGGACCTGGACGGCAAGGTCATTGGCGTGAGCCAGGGTGCCACCACGCAGGGCCTGATCGAGCAGATGATCAAGGACAACGGCTTTAGCTGCAAGCCCGAGTTTAGGGCCTTTAGCGGCTACCCCATCATCAAGAGTTCGCTCGACGCCGGCAATATCGACGTCTTTGCCATGGACCGCTCCACGCTGGCCGGTTACATGAACGAGACCGTTGAGCTGCTGCAGCCCGAGGTCAAGTTTGGTGAGCAGGGCTACGGCGTGGCGACCAAGAAGGGCTGCGACCTTTCGGCCGTGGTCGATCAGGTGATTTGCGATCGCCTGGCCGACGGCTGGCTCGACCAAGAGGTCAAGACCTGGGGTCTTGTATAGGCGCATCGTCCAAGGAAGGAATCAAATGCTCGAAGGATTATTTGACGCCGACCGTTGGTCGACGACATTTCAAAACATGGGGCCCTTCTGGGAGGGCTTTGGCGTGACGCTGCAGGTGGTCGTTGCCGGTCTGCTGCTGTCGCTGGTACTGGGCACGCTGCTGGGCGTGTTCTCTACCACCCGTTCGCGTGTGCTGCGTGCTATAAGCCGCGTGTACGTTGAGTTTTACCAGAACACCCCGTTGCCCGTACAGGTGCTCTTTATGTACATGGCCGGTCCGCAGTTTTTGCAGGCCATAACCGGTGCCGACCAGCCGGTGCGCATCGCGCCGTTCGTGTTGGGCTTCTTGGGTGTGGGCCTGTATCACGCGGCCTACATTTCGGAGGTCATCCGCACTGGTATCGAGGCGGTTCCGCGCGGTCAGATGGAGGCGGCCCAGAGCCAGGGTTTCACCCGTGCGCAGGCCTACTGGTACATCGTGCTGCCCCAGACGTTCAAGATCATTCTGCCGCCGCTGTGTAACCAGGCGCTCAACCTGGTCAAGAACACGTCGGTGCTGGCGCTTGTGGCCGGCGGCGACCTTATGTACCGTTCCGACAACTTTGTGAGTCTGTACGGTTACCTGCAGGGATACATCGTCTGCTGCCTTATGTACTTCATCATCTGCTTCCCGCTCGCCATGCTGGTGCAGTGGCTCGAGCGCCGCTCCAAGGAGCGTCCGCGCGGCGTGAGCCTGGCCGAGCTGGGGCTCGACAACGTAGAGGAGGCCTAGCGCATGGAAATCTTCAACGCGACCAACCTGCTCTACATCTGGGGCGGCTTTGTTAAGACAATCGAGATCTCGGCGCTGTCGATCTTTTTCTCGCTCATCTTTGGCACGGTGCTGGCGCTCGTTAAGAGCTATGCGCCCCGCCCGTTCCGTATTTTGGTGAGCGCCTATATCGAGCTGTTCCGCTGTACGCCGAACCTACTGTGGATCCTGTTTATCTACTTTACGGTGCAGGGTTTGGACATTGTGATTTCGACCATCGCCTTTACGCTGTTTACCAGCGCTGTTATGGCCGAGATTGTGCGCGGCGGCCTCAACTCGATTCCGCGCGGCCAGTTTGAGGCAGCGCAGAGCCAGGGCTTCGGCTTCTTTGCCACCATGCGCTACATCATTCTGCCGCAGACGTTTAAGACGATCATTCCGGCGCTGTTTAGCCAGTGCACGACCGTCATTAAGGACAGCTCGTATCTTTCGGGCATTAACGTGGCCGAGCTCATGTACACGGCAAATGTCGTGATGGCCCATGCGATCGACCTGTCGCAGGTGCTTATGCTCTACGGCCTGGTGTTTGCGATGTACTTTGTGCTCAACTTTGGTATCTCGCTGCTGGTGAGGGCATATCAACGTCGCATCGTGGCCGCATAGCCTGGCTTTCCCTGGTACGCTATCGTGAGAAAAGGCGATAGACAGCCTTTTTCTCATCTGTTAGAAAGGAATCGCGATGAGCGATCTGGAGAACAAGAAGAGTCCTGTGGTCATTACCATCGCGCGCGACTTTGGTGCCGAGGGCCACGAGATTGGCCGCATGCTTGCCGACGAGTTGGGGATTCCGCTGTACGATAACGAGCTGCTGGTACGTGCGTCGCTGCGCGCGGGCGAGTCGCTCGATAAGATGGCCGCCTATGATGAGCGTCTGGCCGTGGAGAACATGGCGTTTCTGCCCGACCGCTACGATGCGCGTTCGTACTCGGATAAGTTGTTCCAAAAGATGAGCCAGGTGATTTTGGATCTGGGCGAGACCGAGAGTTGCATTATCGAAGGCCGTTTGTCCGATTACCTGCTGCGCAACAACCCCAACCACATTGCCGTGTTGGTGACCGCACCCTTTGAGGACCGCGTCGAGATCGTGCGCAAGAAGCGCGGCCTTAACAAAAAGAAGGGCGCCAAGCTGGTCAAGCAGCAGCAGAAGGCGCGCGAGGCGTTCTACAAGCGCTACAGTGCCGGCAAGTGGAAGATGACGAGCGGCAAGGATATCGTCGTCAACCGCGCCAAGCTGGGCCGCGAAGGCTGCAAGGACGTCATCGCCGCAGCCTACCGCTACAAGGTGGCCCAACTCGAAGGCTAACCAGTTGAAACCACCACAAAGGTGCCTGTCCCCATTGTGGTGGTTTGGGCGGCCGGTATAGAAAAAGTCCCCGCCGGGCGTGTGCTCGACGGGGACTTTGCCGTTTGGTGGCTAGCGCTGTAGGTGATTACTCGCCCAGCAGGCTCTTGGTGATGGAAGCGGCGGCCTTCTTGCCGGCGCCCATCGCCAGAATGACCGTAGCGGCACCGGTGACGATGTCGCCGCCGGCCCAGATGCGGGGATCGGTGGTCTGACCGGTCTCCTCGTCGGCAACGATGTAGCCCCACTTGTTGAGCTCCATCTTGCCGCCGATCTTCTTTGCGAAGGGGTTGGCGTTGGTGCCGATAGCCGAGATCGCGACGTCGCAGGGGATCTCCTCGATGGCGCCCTCGATGGGCACCGGGCGACGACGGCCGGACTCGTCGGGCTCGCCGAGCTCCATCTTCTGGACCTTGACGGCGCACACGGAGCCGTCCTCGCCAGCGACAAACTCGAGCGGGGAGACGAGCGGCAGAACCTCGACGCCCTCGGCCTTAGCATGGTGCAGCTCGGCGCGACGGCAGGGCATCTCGTCCTCGGTACGACGGTAGGCGATGATGGCATGCTCGGCGCCCAGGCGCTTGGCAGTACGGACGGCGTCCATAGCCACGTTGCCGCCGCCAAAGACGACGACGTTCTTGCCGTGCTTGGTGGGGGTGTCGTACTCGGGGAACTTGTTGGCCTTCATCAGGTTCACGCGGGTGAGGTACTCGTTCGCGAAGAAGACGTTGGGCAGGTTCTCGCCGGGGACGTTGAGGAACTTGGGCAGGCCAGCGCCGGTCGCCACGTAGATGGCGTCGAAGCCCTGCTCGAACAGCTCCTCGGCCGTGGCCATGTTGCCCACGACGGAGTTGTACTCAAACTTGACGCCCATGTCCTCCAGGCCGTCAATCTCGCGCTTGACGACCGCCTTGGGCAGACGGAACTCGGGGATGCCGTAGACCAGCACGCCGCCGCCGGTGAAGAAGGCCTCGAAGACGGTAACGTCAAAGCCGTTACGGGCGAGCTCGCCGGCGCAGGTGATGCCGGACGGGCCGGAGCCGACGACGGCGACCTTCTTGCCGTTCTTGGGGGCCATCTTGGGCGTGGAGGCGAGCTCGGGGCGATCACCCAGGAAGCGCTCGAGCTGGCCGATGGCCACGGGCTCGGACTTCTTACCACGGATGCACTTGCCCTCGCACTGGTTCTCCTGCGGGCAGACGCGGCCGCAGATGGCGGGAAGCATGGAGTCCTCGCGGATGGTATCGAGAGCGCCGCCGAAGTCCTTCGCGCGGATCTGCTCGATAAAGCGGGGGATGTTGATGTTGACGGGGCAGCCCTCGACACAGAACGGCTTCTTGCAGTTGAGGCAGCGCTCGGCCTCGGCCAGCGCCATCTCCTCGGTGAAGCCCTTGTCGACGGGGCGGAAGTCGCAGGCGCGCTCGGCAGCCGGCTCCTCGTTATCGGGGGTACGGGGCGACTTCATATCGGCAACGAAACGACCGTTAACTAGTGGCATGCGCAGCTCTTTTCCTCATAGGCCTTGAGGGACTCGCCCTCTTCGGAACGGTAAGCGGCCTGGCGGGCACGAAGGTCATCCCAGTCGACCAGGGTGGCATCGAAGTCGGGGCCGTCGACGCAAGCGAACTTGGTCACGCCGCCCACCTCGACGCGGCAGCAGCCGCACATGCCGGTGCCGTCAACCATGATGGGGTTGAGCGACGCGGTGATGGGGGTGTCGTACTTCTGGGCGGTGAGGGTCGAGAACTTCATCATCGGAACGGGGCCGACGCAGAAGACCTGGCTCACGGCCTTGTCCTGCAGCAGGCGCTCCAGCGGAGCAGTGACAACGCCCTGCTCGCCGTAGGAGCCGTCGTCAGTGGTGATGTGGATGTGGTCCTCGTCGAGGAGCTCGCGGAACTGGTCTTCCATGAGCAGGAGGTCCTTGGTGCGGGCGCCCATGATGGCGTGCACCTCGTGGCCGGTCTCGACCAGGTGCTTGGCGACCGGGAAGGCAATTGCCAGGCCGACGCCGCCGCCAATGACGGCGCAGGGGCCCTCGGCCATCTCGGTGGGAACGCCCAGCGGGCCCACGACGTCGCGCAGCGACTCGCCGGCCTCGTAGGTGGAAAGCATCTCGGTGGTCTTGCCGATCACCATGAAGATGAACTCGACCCAGCCCTCGTCACCGTTCCAGCCGGCCAGGGTAAACGGGACGCGCTCGCCCGTCTCGTTGGCGCGAACCATGAGGAACTGTCCAGCGTGCGCATGCTTGGCGATTGCGGGCGCCTCGATGCGGAACTTGAACACCTTCTCCGAGAACTGCGTCTTCTCCAGGATCTTATACATAGAACCCCTCTCTTGTTAGGGCTGCCGAACCGTGCCTCCACGGAAATGGACGGTAGCCCGAGTAAAACCGTACGCGCACAGGCGTTGTGCAGACATACGGTGCAAATTATACCCTCATGGACATGCTGTTTACGTGTGTCTTCGGCGGTTGGGAGCAGGGTTTATCCACTTCGACCTACCAAATGGGGACAGGTTTATTTTGGTCGGTTTTATCAGGCAAAACGGCAAAGGGGGCCAGCCTCGGGTTGTGATGAGGCCGGCCCCCTTGGGGCGCTATGTGTGTATGGCAGTGCGGGGTTTATTGCGATGCAGCCACCACGGCATTTCCGTAGATAAAACCTGCCAAAATAAACCTGTCCCTAAATAGTAGGTTTTAGTGCTTGCCGTTGGCGGAGGCGGCACCGTTGACGTGGTCGCGGGCATAGATCACGCCGTGGACGATGGCCAGACCGGCGGCATCTGCGGCGCGGGCGCAGGTGTCCTGGAAGTCCTCGGCCTCGCGGGCGCGCAGCTGCTTGAGCACATAGTCTGCCACGGCCATCTTGCCGGGAGGGTTGCCGATGCCGGTGCGAATGCGACTAAAGTCGCGGCTGCCCATCTTGTCGATGATGGAGCGCAGGCCGTTGTGGCCGGCATGGCCTCCGCCCACCTTAACACGTACGTCGCCGGCGGGAATATCGAGCTCGTCGTGGATGACGAGCAGCTCCTCGGCCTTGATCTTGTACTCGCGGCAGAGCTTGGAGATGGGCCCGCCCGAGGTGTTCATGTACGACTGCGGCTTGACCAGTACAATCTGGCGCTTACCGCCCTCTTCCTCGGGATCGTTGATGTTGATGAGCGCAACCTCGGCGCCTGCCTGGTTTTTCCAGTACGTGACACCGGCCTGGCGGGCCAACTCGTCGATCGCTTTGAAGCCAGCGTTGTGGCGGGTCTCGGCATACTCATCGCCAGGGTTGCCAAGTCCGGCAACCATGCGAATCTTAAGCGGCTGTGCAGCTGCCATGTTCATCCTTTCGTTACACAAAAGTTCAATCAACGACAAAGGCTACCACGCCCGCCGAAGGCGAGGAAAGGTTGCAGCAAAGTCATTTCAGAAAACAGCTGCCCCGAGACAGCAGGAAGCCCCGGACACGCCGGGAGGGGTTATCAAAGCGAGCATCCCGCAGCCGCAAAGCGGCGAGGACGTTCGCGTGATAACCCCGCAGGCGTGTCCGGGGCTTCCGGAGGGATGCGAGGGTCGAGCGACTACAGTGCGAAGTCGCCGCCGACGAGCGTGGAGACGGGCTCCTCGTGGTAAACGGCGGAGATGGCCTGAGCAAACTCCTCGGCGACCGAGATGGTCTTGATCTTGCCGCCGACCTCGACAGGGATGGCGTCGGTGACGACGCACTCGACGATCGGGGCGTCGTTCAGACGCTCGATGGCCGGACCGGAGAAGATGCCGTGGGTGGCGCATACGTAGATGTCGCCGGCGCCCATAGCCTTGAGCTCCTTGACGTTGGCGCACAGGGTGCCTGCGGTGTCGATCATGTCGTCGTTGATGATGCAGGTCTTGCCCTTGATGTCACCGATGATGCCCATGACCTCGGCGGCGTTGTGGCGCGGACGGCCCTTGTGGGCGATGGCCAGATCGCAGCCGAGCATGTCGGACAGCTTCTTGGCGGCCTTGGCGCGACCCACGTCGGGGGAGACGACAACCAGGTTGTCGGTGTCGAAGTTCATGGCGTTGTAGTACTGGCCGAACAGCGGCAGTGCGGACAGGTGGTTAACCGGGATGTCGAAGAAGCCCTGGATCTGGCCCTGGTGCAGGTCGAGGGTGATGATGCGGTCGACGCCGGCGCGCTCGAGCAGGTTGGCGACGAGGCGGGCGGTGATGGGCTCGCGCGGGCCGGCCTTGCGGTCCTGGCGGGCATAGCCGTAGTGGGTGATAACGGCGGTGATGGAGCGGGCGGATGCGCGCTTGGCGGCGTCGGTGGCGATGAGCAGCTCCATGAGCATGTCGTTGACGTTGCCGCCGGCCACGGACTGAATCAGGAAGACGTCGGCGCCGCGGACGGTCTCGTCGTAGCGGGCGTAAATCTCACCGTTGGCGAACTGCTTTAGCGTAAGGCCCGAAAGCTCGACCCCAAGGTACTCAGCAATCTTCTGAGCGAGGGGACGGTTGGAGGAACCGGAATACACGCGGATGGACTTGCGCATATTCTCCGACTTCTCGGGATCATTAATCGGCATTACCCTTCTCCTTTATACATCGAATGCCATATAGATGCCTTTTTGCATTGTAACCGCGCGGCGGGGTTTATCGAGTCTTGATAACGTCTTTACCGTCAACGGACACGAACCGACCACTCATCCGGTTGCGCAGGTCACGATAGAAAAAGGAGCCGCCCCCATGGGAACAGCTCCTTAGATGCTTGGTAAAACGTTATACCTCGTCGTCCTCGTGCAGACGGCGGCGATAATCGGCGGCCCAGCCCTCAATGTTTACCTGACGGGCACGACCCAGGCCAAGTGCGTCAGCCGGGACCGGCTCGGTGATGACGGAGCCGGCGGCCACGAGCGCGCCATCGCCGATCTGGGCGGGTGCGACCATCATGGTGTCGGAACCGATGAAGGCATCCTTGCCGATGACGGTCTTGTGCTTGTGCACGCCATCGTAGTTGCAGGTGATGGAGCCCGCGCCCACGTTGACGCCGGAGCCCATGGTGGTATCGCCGATGTAGGACAGGTGCGGCACCTTGGAACCCTCGCCGATCGTGGACTTCTTGATCTCCACGTGCGTGCCGGCCTTGGAGCCGTCGAGCATGTGGGTGCCCGGGCGCAGGTAGGCGCGCGGGCCGCAGTCGACGCCGTTCTCGATGACGGCCTCGATGGCGATGGTCTCATCGATGGTGCAGCCGCTGCCGACGGTGGTGTCGGTGAGACGGCTGTTGGGGCCGAGCTGACACTCCTCGCCCACGGTGACGTGGCCGATCAGATGCGTCTGCGGCCACACGACGGTATCGCGGCCGATAACGGCATCGGGGCCGATCCAGGCCTGCGTGGGGTCGATGAAGGTAACGCCCTCGACCATCCAGTGCTCGTTGATGCGGTCGCGCGCGATAGCGGTGAGCTGCGCGAGCTGAATGCGGCTGTTGACGCCCAGGCCGTCGCGGTAGTCATCGCAGTGGAAGATGGAGACCGCCTGGCCGTGACCCTTGAGGATTCCGAGCATGTCGGGCAGATAGTACTCGGACTGCGCGTTGTCGTTGTCGATCTCGTTGATGTGTGCGGCGAGCTGCGCGCCGTCGAAGGCGTAGCAGCCGGCGTTGCACTCCAGCAGCGTGGCGGCCTGCTCGGGCGTGCAGTCCTTCTGCTCGATGATACGCTCGATCTGACCATCGGCGCCCAGCTTGATGCGGCCGTAGCCAAAGGGGTCGGGCGGGGTCATGGCCATGACGGTGCAGGCGAGCTCGCCGGTGGCGACGGTCTGCGCGAACTTGGCGACGGTGTCGGCGGTGATGAGCGGCAAGTCGCCGTTGAGCACGACGACGGGGCCTTGCGTGATGCCGCAGGCCTCGAGCGCGACCTTCACGGCGTGGCCGGTGCCCAGGCGCTCGGTCTGCTCGACGCACTCGACCTTGGTGGCGCTGTTGGCGTAGGCGCCGTCGATGAGGGCGCGCATCTCGTCGGCGTGGCTGCCGATGACGACCACGACGCGGCTGCAGCCGGCCTTGATGGTGGCGTCGACGATCCACTGGACCATGGGCTTGCCCAGGATCTTGTGCGAAACCTTGCAGTGGTTCGACTTCATGCGGGTGCCCTCGCCGGCAGCGAGGATAATTGCGGTTGCGTCCATGTGATCTCCTGTTACGTTATAGAGACGTGTGTTTGGAAACGATACACGGCGCAATATGATACCGCAGGCATATGTTGAGCGCGTAACGATTGGTTTGCGGCGGTTGAGGCTTGCGCCGCCGGCATGGCGTTTGCACTGCTTGCGTGCGGCGTTGGCGGTGCTGCGGAGTTGTCTTTTGAGCGAGGGGGCGGGGGTGCCCGTGGACAACATGCGAGAGGAGTTTGGCGGCGAGCCCGTCGCGGCGTTCTCGATGTCGCATCCGGCTGTGCCGGCACTCTATATAGTGCTGACGCTGGGGCTCACCATGTTCTCGATGCAACCGGTGCTAATCGCGCTGTCGCTCGCAGGCGGGCTGGCGTATGGATTTGCGACGCGTGGGGCTGCCCGCACGCTGGGCGCACTCCGCTGGCAGTTGCCGGTGATTTTGATTATCGCGCTGGTCAATCCGCTGTTTAACGCCTCGGGCTCGACGGAGCTGTTCCGTATTGGCATGCGCGCGGTGTATCTGGAAAGCATGGTATACGGCCTGTGCATGGGCGGGCTGTTTGTGGCGAGCGTGCTGTGGTTTGAGGCCGCGGCGTCGATGCTCGAATACGACAAGGTACTCGCACTGTTAGGCAACGCCGCGCCGGTGATTGCGCTCATGATCTCGATGTGCATGAGGCTTATCCCGCAGTTTTTGCGCCGCGGCCGCACGGTGCTGGCGGTGCAAGATGCGATTGACGTGCCGGGGCGCGCGCCGGCCGACCCCGTGCGCTCGCGCCTGCGGGCATCGAGTGTGTTGATGGGCTGGGGCATGGAAGATTCGCTGGAGCGCGCGGACGCGATGCGCTCGCGCGGGTGGGGTGCCGCGACACGTCGTACGACGTATGCGCGGTACCGGCTGGGGCGCGGCGATGTTGCCGCGCTGGTGGGGCTTGCGCTGTTTGGCGCCGCTGTGGTGGCAGTGGCATGGACCGCGACGACGCAGTATTCGTTTTATCCGCAGCTCTCGGTGCCGGCGCCGTGGCCGGGCTATGTCGTGTACGCTGCCTGGATGGTGCTGCCTTGCGCGTTGCACGCGATTGATAAGAAGAGGTTTGGCTGATGGCTCGGTTGGATAGGGGCCCGGTGTCGGGCGCGGCGTGCGGCCCGGATATGCCGGCGATTGAGGTGCGGAGCCTGAGCTTTGCCTACCCCGGGGCTGATGATGCGGTGCTCGAGGGGCTCGACTGGTCTGTTCCTCAAGGTGCATTTGCGCTGCTTGTCGGCGGTACCGGATCGGGTAAGTCGACGCTGCTGTCGCTGCTCAAGCCCGAGATCGCTCCGGCGGGCGAGCGCACTGGCGATGCGCGCGTGCTGGGCGAGAACGTTGCCGACATGGACGTGCGCGCGTCTGCGGAGCGCGTGGGCTATGTGTTCCAGGATCCCGAGAACCAGATCGTGTGCGAGACCGTGTGGCACGAGATGGCGTTTGGCCTAGAGAATCTGGGTGTGTCGCGCGACGAGATGCGCCGCCGTGTTGCCGAGACCAGCTATTTCTTTGGTCTGGAGGACTGGCTTCATCGTGATACCGATACGCTTTCGGGTGGCCGCAAGCAGCTGCTGTCGCTTGCCGCCGTCCTGGCGCTGCGCCCGCACGTGCTGCTGCTCGACGAGCCCACGTCTCAGCTCGATCCCGTTGCCGAGAAGAATTTCCTGCACGCGCTGTTTCGTGTGAATCGCGAGCTGGGCTGCACGGTTGTTGTGGCGACGCATCAGCCGCGCCCAATGCTCGAATACGCGACGTGTGCGTACCGGATTGAGGATGGCCGCGTGCACGAGGCGGCGGATATGGCATCTTTGGGACGCCGAGAATCGCTGTTTTCCGATGACACGTGGGGGTGGGGTGCCATCCGATGTGCACAAAACGGAGTATTCAGCAGGCGTGAGGACAATTTGGGCTCTCTGGAGCCGCCCGGGGACGTATCGAGCGCGAAAAAAAGTTCAGAATTGGACAAATCGTCCAAATTTGTGGCGCAAACGTCGCTCGAGAATGGCTCGGAAGCCTTCCCGCGCACGGATGGAAGCAGAATACTCCAAAAAATGCACGCTGGGTCGGCTACCACCCTGTCGGAAGGTTGGTTTCGCTACGATCGAGCGTCCGGCTGGGTGTTGCGTGGGCTCGATGCGTCGTTTTCGGCCGGTGCGGTGCATGCGATCGTGGGCGGCAACGGATGCGGTAAGTCGACGATGCTTTCGGTGCTGGCCAAGACGGTCAAGTTGCAGCGTGGGCATATGGAGCGCGGGGCGGCCTCGGCGGCGCTGCTGCCTCAGAATCCCAAAGCATTGCTGGTTGCCGAGACGGTTCGCGACGAGCTGATGGAATGGGCTTCGACCTGCGGATATGACGAGAACTTGGCGCGGGAGCGTGCGACGCAACTGGGATTGGACGGCCTGGAGACGCGCCACCCCTACGACCTCTCGGGCGGACAGCGCCAGCTGCTCGCACTGGCAAAGCTGCTGCTGATCGGCCCCGAGCTGCTGCTGCTTGACGAGCCCACGAAGGGCTTGGACCTGGAGAGTCGCCGCATCATCGCCCGCGCCCTGCGTGACCATGCGAAGGCTGGCGGCACCGTCATCATGGCTACGCACGATCTGGATTTTGCTGAGCAGGTTGCCGACGACATTGCCATGATGTTTGACGGTGAGATTGCCTGCATGGAGCCGCCGGCCGACTTCTTTACCGACAACGTGTTTTATAGGGCGTGATGGGATGACGGATTATCGCGTCGCGCGCCTGCTTACAAAACTGGAGATCCCGCTGCTGCTGGCGGTGCCAGTGGTGATGGCTGCGGCGTTGCTGGCGGGCATTGAGCAGGCGGCGCTTGCCATGCTTGTCGTGGTGGCGCTCGTGCTCGCGCTGTTCTTTGCGGGCTACGAGGCGTCGCGACCGGGCCTGCGCCAGATTATGCCCACGCTGGTGTTGGCGGCGCTGGCTGCGGCGGGCCGCATCTTGTTCGGCCCCATTCCCGACTTTAAACCCGTGAGTGCCATCGCCATTATCGCTGGGGCGACACTCGGTCGTCGTAACGGCTTGATGGTCGGTGCGTTGGCGGCGCTGACCAGCAATTTCTTTTTTGGGCAGGGCATGTGGACGCCGTGGCAGATGTATGCCTGGGGCCTGGTTGGCTATGTTGGCGGCGCGCTGGCGTACGCGGGTGCGTTCGACCGCGCCGACGGCACCGTGCGATTGCCGGCGCTGCTGGCGTACGGTTTTGCGTCGGGCTTGCTCTATGGCGTCGTGATTAACGCGTATGACATCATTGGATTTGTACAGCCGCTTACTTGGGCGGGTGCCGTGGCGCGTCTTGCCACGGCAGTGCCGTTCGATATCACACACGGCCTCGCGACCTGCGTGTTCTTGGCCGCCCTGTACAAGCCTTGGTGCCGTCGCATTAACCGTGTCGTCGTGAAATACGGACTGTAGGGCATTTCGCGTTCCCTCACGAACTTGCGGTGGAATAGTTCTCGTTTTTGGCTATTTGCTGCCCAAACAGGAACTATTCCACCGCAACTTATAGGGGGAGAGGGGCCACACAATCTGTTTTCCTCTGTCCCCCCAGGAATTACTTGGGGCTAGAGTTCTAGCGTGAGGGTGACGGGGCAGTGGTCGCTGCCGAAGATGTCGCCGCGGATGCCGGTGTCGCGAACGTTGGCGGCGATTGCGTCGCTTACCAGGAAGTAGTCGATGCGCCAGCCGGCGTTGTTCTTGCGGGCATTAAAGCGATAGCTCCACCAGCTGTAGACGCCCTCAACGTCCGGATTAGCCGTGCGCCAGGTATCGGTAAAGCCGGCGTTGAGCAGCTCGGTAAACTTACCGCGCTCTTCGTCCGAAAAGCCGGCGTTGCCACGGTTGGACTTGGGGTTCTTAAGGTCGATCTCTTCGTGCGCCACGTTAAAGTCGCCGCAGGTTACGACGGGCTTGCCGGTTTCGTGCTCAAGCGCGCCCAAAAAGCCGCGATAGGCATCGTCCCAGGCCATACGCACGTCGATGCGCGCGAGCTCATTTTGCGCGTTGGGCGTATAGACGTCGACAAACCAAAACTTGTCGAACTCGAGCGCACAGACGCGGCCCTCGGTTGCGGCTTGGGCAACGAGCTCGGCGGCCTCGCCCTCGCCGGCGTAGGGCAGCAGCGCGTCGGCGCGCAGCACGCGTAGCGGCTCCTGGCGGCTAAAGACCGCGGTGCCCGAATAGCCTTTGCGCTCGGCGTAGCTCCAGGTTTGGTGATAGCCGGGCAGGTCGATATCGACCTGGCCCTCCTGCAGCTTGGTCTCCTGCAGCGCCAGGATATCGACGTCGAGTTCTTGCGCGATCTGGATAAAGCTCGGGTCCTTTTTGAGCACGGCGCGCAGGCCGTTGACGTTCCACGAGGCGAAAGTGTAAGTCTGAGGCATGGTGTCCTTTCGACGGGGTTGGCAGGCTTAAGATTAGCGCAACAGGGGCGGGGTGGGCTCCGTGCATGCTGACTTAAAGGCCGCATGCTGGGACGTCGCTCAACGCTGCCCGACTAACAAGGACGGAGGACTCATATGACGCAGGCAATATCGGACCCCAGGCAGGCCTCCGCCGCGCTGGCGGATCTGTTTGACACCCACAAGCGCGTGGTCTTCTTTGGCGGCGCTGGTGTTTCCACGGCAAGTGGCATCCCCGATTTCCGCAGCGTGGACGGCCTGTATCACCAGCAGTTTGCCTATCCGCCCGAGACCATGCTGTCGCATAGCTTTTACGAGGCACATCCTGCGGAGTTCTTCGACTTTTACCGCACCAAGATGATCGCGCTTAACGCTAAGCCTAACCGCTGCCACACCAAGCTGGCCGAGCTGGAGCGCGCCGGCAAGCTCGACGCCGTGGTGACGCAAAATATCGACGGTCTGCACCAGGCGGCCGGCTCGCAGCGCGTGTTCGAGCTGCACGGATCGGTCCATCGCAACATTTGCCAGTCGTGCGGCGCGGTCTATAGCGCCGAGTGGATTTGCTCGCGCGAGCACGAGGACGCCGCGGGCGTGCCTGTGTGTCCTGCGTGCGGCGGGCGCATCAAGCCCGATGTGGTGCTCTACGAGGAGCCGCTCGATGAGCATGTGCTGACCGGTGCCGTTGCCGCCATCGCCGCGGCCGATGCCCTCATTGTGGGTGGGACCTCGCTCGTGGTGTATCCGGCGGCGGGCCTTACGCGTTACTTTACCGGCGATACGCTGGCCATATGCAACCTTGCTCCCACCGATCAGGATGCAAATGCCGACCTGCTGATTTCTTGCGACATCGCGGCCGCGTTTGCGTTCTAGCCCGCGCGCGCGGATACAATAGAAAGACTGAGTGCAAAGCGACCCCGCCGCCAGCTCCCCAAGCTCGGCGGCGTGGGCATTTTAGGAGGATGTTCATGGCGAACGACAGCAAGACATGGCGGTGCGGAAAGTATGAGCTCAGCTTTGACCGTCCGCGCATCATGGGCGTCCTCAACGTGACGCCCGATTCGTTTAGCGATGGCGGGGAGCACTTCGACCCCGATGCCGCCATCGAGTACGGCCTGGCGATGCTCGACGCCGGCGCCGACATCATCGACGTGGGCGGCGAGTCCACGCGCCCCGGCTTTACCCCGGTCAACCCCGACGAGGAGGCTCGCCGCGTGCTGCCCGTGGTGCGTGCGCTGGCCAAGGAGGGCGCCATCGTCTCGATCGACACGCGTCATGTGGCGGTTGCCAAGGCGGCCGTGCGCTGCGGCGCCTCGATCGTCAACGACGTGACGGGCTTCACTGATCCCAAGATGGTCGAGTTCGTTAAGACGAGCACCTGCGGCGTCATCGTGATGCATGCCGGCGAGGTCGCCGCGCCCGCCCGCACGCACGCAACGGTGCAGCTCGATACCTCGGCAGCGGCGTTTGTTGCCGAGAAGGCGCGCGAGGCGGCTGCCGAGGCCGCGCGCGAGGCCGAGAAGCCGGCTCGTCGCCGTCGCGGCAAGTTGCTGGGCGAGCCCAAGGTCGAGGCCAAGCTTCCGGGCGGCGTGGTGCAGCCCTCGTTGCCGTTTGGCGAACCGGAGCCCACGCCCGAGCCTTCAAGCGAGCAGGGGCAGGAGACGCCGGCCGCCGAGCAGGCTGCTGCCGCCGAGACCGTCGCGCCCGCGCCCGAAGCCGCGCCCGCAGCCACCGAGGCCGCATCGGAGTCCAATGACCGCCTGGCCGCCATGATGCGCCGCAGCGCCCGCCGCGAGGAAGCCTATGTGCCCACCTCGCAGCTCCGCCGCTTCACCCTGCCCGATTCGGCGCCCATCATGCGCCGCGTTATGGGCTTTCTGTCCGACCAGGCCCGCACGCTCATCCATGCCGGCGTGTCGCGCGACCGCATCTGCATCGATCCTGGCCCGGGCTTTGGTAAGTCGGCTAACGAGGACATCGTCATCCAGCGCGAGACTGCCAAGATGGCGTCACTGGGCTATCCGCTCATGTGCGCCGTGTCGCGCAAGCGCTTTGTGGGCGCCGTCTCGGGCGTGACCGAGGCCGCCGAGCGCGATGCCGCTACGTTTGGCGTGTGCCTGGGCGCCATCCAGGCCGGTGCCAACATCGTGCGCGTGCACGACGCCGCGGGTTTTGCGCAGTTCCTGAACGGCTACTGGGCGGTTGCCAAGCCGCAGCCGCGCCGCGCGTTTGTGGCTGTGGGCTCCAACCTGGGGCATCGCTGCGACAACATCCGCGCTGCACGCGAGATGATCGCCGAGATTCCACTCACCTGCGTGTCCAACTCCTCCAAGATTTACGAGAGCGAGCCGGCCTACGAGACGCGCCAGGACGCGTTTGCCAACGCCGTCATCGAGATCAAGACCGAGCTGGCGCCGCTGGTGCTGCTCGATGAGCTCATGAAGATTGAGGCCGAGCTGGGGCGCGACCGCTCCAAAAAGGCCAAGGCCAACGGTCCGCGCACCATCGACCTGGACCTGCTGTGGATGGACGGCGAGACCCACGGCGGCAAAAAGCTGCGCCTGCCGCATCCACTGATCGGCGAGCGCGATTTTGTGCTGGTGCCGCTTGAGGACTTGATGCACGACCCGGCGCGGTTCTTCCGCTACAACGGCGTCGAGGTCAAGGAGCCCGAGGACCGCGTGGGCCATATCGTGGGCGAATTGGGGCGTATGTAGATGATCGAGATGAATGCTGTTGCCGCCGGTACCGAGCTTGACGCCGCGCGTGACGCGGGCCGCGAGGGTGCGTCCGCGGGCTGGTGCGCTTGGAGCGCGGGCGAGGCGTCGTTGACGTTTTCGCTGGTCGTGCGCCCGGATGTGAACATGCATGCCTTCCACGGCCTGCCGTTTGTGGCCGCGATGGGCATGATGGACGCGCTCGTGGGCACGGCTTCGACGCCGGGGTTGGGCCTTGCCGGTAAGGTGGGTATCCAGTGGCCGAGCGATATCGTGTGCGGTGCGCCTGCGTTTGAGACGTCGTTTGCACGCGTCTCCGTCAACGGTGGCGCCGGTGCCGCAGGCATGTTCGGTGCCGTGACGGTGGATATTGAGCGTTCGGCGCTGAGCGAGCTTGGTGTGGACGTGGCTGACGAAGCGCTGGTCGAGGAGTTGGCCGCCGCCGTGCTGACCCGTGTGGACACCTGGGCGGTTGTTGCCAACACGCCGCAGGGCGCTGCCGGTCCGCTGGCCCCCGTGTTGGGCGAGTACTTCGACATGGTGCCGCTGCTGGGCCGCCAAGTTGCGGCGGTGTCGCCCAACGGCTTGCCGCTTGCGGTCGGTGTGTTTGCGGGCCTGGACATCTGGGGTCGCGCGACCATTAAGACCGATGCCGGCGAGCAGGAGTTTCCGCCCGAGGCCGTGCGCATTCGCGGGCTGTAGCGCGGGGCGTTCGCGCCCAAAGATAGACATGACAACAAGACCCTCCTCGGCCTGTGCCGGGGAGGGTTTCGCCTATCTGGGGAATGGGTTGCCAGCGCCCTATTCCTCAAAACTGAAAAATTTTCGTTTTTGAGGAATAGGATTAAGGCAGCTCGGTCTTTCGCGAGGTATATTCGCTATAGAGCCTATTCCTCAAAACTGAAAATTTTTCAATTTTGAGGAATAGCGATAAAAGACCGCGAGGAGGCCCCAATGAAACTCATCAATAGAACGTCATATATGGAGGCTTATAGGACAAAATGTGTGTCCCGATAGAACACCCGTTTCCATCCATTAATCCAGCCAGAACGGGTACGGGTCC
>NZ_JBCPDN010000032.1:0-24164 GCF_040915425.1 Collinsella aerofaciens
ATCTGGGGCCCGTCCCATTTTTCGCCAGACACCGACGCGGTGGTGGGCCGTGTGTACCGTGGGTGGGGGAGTTTGGGGGCGATGTGAACGGCGTGTAAAGGGACGAAAAATCGCCTCAAGGTCAACTTGAAGGTTGAGGTTGAAAGGCGGGGTGCCACAGGTGGCATCCCGCCGTTGCTGTAAACACAACATATTGTGTTTTCGAACATATGCTTGGGGGTGTTTTGCGATATATGGTGGGTGGAGTGGTGGGGCGGGGTGGGGGAAGGGGTGGGGAAAGGTGTTGAAAAATGGGGCGGTTCCCCATATTATTAATGACGTCGACAGGCGGGGTGGTTCCCCGCGTACGTGCCATCTGAGTAACCGAGGGGAGGGCGCACATGGGAATGACTGGTGCATACGAGCGCAATCTCGATGCAAAAGGTCGTCTGTCCCTGCCTGCACCCCTTCGCGAGGAGCTTGGAGAGCACGTTCGCGTGTTCAAAGCCCTGGATGTCGATGCTCTGTACGTGTTCTCTGCCGAGGCCTTCGATAAGTGGGTCGAAGGACTCTTCGCGGGTCGTGAGGGCCACGAGGGTTTTAACCCGCGTGACATTAACGACCAGAAGCTCATGAGGGCGATCAACAAGCGCACCACGTCGATGGACGTGGACAGCGCCGGTCGTATCGGTCTTTCCGAGTCTCTCCGCAAGCAGGCGAACCTCGACCGTGAGGTCACGGTTGTGGGCAACTACGACCACCTTGAGGTTTGGGATCGCGCCGCGGCCGATGAGGACGATGACGATGAGGCCCTGCTGGACCTCTTCTTCTCGTAAGGGCGAGGCACGGGTAACGGATGGAGCGTGGGATCTTGACACAAGAATATCGGCATGAACCTGTCATGCTCGGCGAAGTGCTTGAGTCGCTGCGGCTAAAGAGCGGCTCCGTTGTCTGCGATTGCACCCTTGGCGGTGCCGGCCATTCGGTAAAGATGGCCGCGCAGGTGGGGGAGACGGGCCTTTTGCTCGGCGTCGATCAGGACGACATGGCCCTCGAGGCCGCTGGCGCCCGTCTGGACCGCGAGGTTCCCGGCGTTCCGCACCAGCTGCTGAAGGGCAACTTCGGCGACTTGGACGAGCTGCTTTGCTCGGCCGAGGTGCCCGGGGTCGATGGCTTCCTGTTCGATTTGGGCGTTTCGTCACCGCAACTCGATATCCCTGGCAGGGGCTTTTCGTATAACGAGGACGCCCCATTGGACATGCGGATGGATCCGGGTAATAACACCTTAAACGCAGCTGAGGTCATCAACACCTATAACGAACACGACCTCGCCCGGATTCTACGCGTCTACGGCGAAGAGAAGTTCGCCTCGCAGATCGCGCGCGAGATCGTGCGCCGCCGCGAGCAAGAACCGATCGAAACCACCGGCCAATTTGTCGAGATCATCAAGGCGGGTATCCCGGCTGCCGCTCGTCGGCATGGCGGACACCCGGCCAAGAAAAGTTTCCAGGCCATTCGCATCGAGGTCAATCACGAGCTCGATGTGCTCGAACGAGGGCTTGATGCCGCCACCAGGTGGCTCAACCCGGGCGGACGTATCTGCGTCATCTCTTATCACTCGCTCGAGGACCGTATCGTAAAGAACCACTTTAAGGAGATGAGCCAGGGGTGCACGTGTCCGCCGGAGATTCCGGTGTGCATGTGCGGCAACGTGCCGATACTCAAGGTCATCACCCGCAAACCCTTGGTTGCCCAGCCTGATGAGGTTGAGCGCAACCCTCGGGCGAGATCAGCCAAAATCCGCGTGGCGCAGCGTCTGTAGGCGCGACTGCGCGATATTGGACCTCCCGCTCGCACCATAAACGAAGCTTAAACACACTACCAACGTACTCGGGATGGGAGGCGGCATATCATGGGCTACAACACTTCAAGCGCAGCACTCGCCTATGATATGAACGCCATGCCCGCCTATCGTGAGACGCCGCAGGCCCCCGTTGCTCCCCGTGAGCAGCGCACGCCGCGCTTTGATGTCTACACGGGCGCGGGCCGTCAGGCAAACCAGGCGGTAAGCCCGGTTTTCATGAGCGTTCTTAAAACGTTTTGCATCATTGCGGCTATCTTCATGACGATCGGCGTCGCCCGCGTGGCGCTCGCCGGCGTCACGGCCCAGGTGCTCAACAGCAACGCCGAGCTTACCAATACGCTCGAAAAGGCGACCGATGAGAGCTCCGACCTGGAGGTCATGCATTCGGTCTATGGCGCCGACACGCGCATTCGCGACCTTGCGGGCGCTTATGGCATGGTGGAGCCCAGCGAGAGCGTTACACTTGACTTTTCGCAGGATGCAGCCGCGGGCGCCAACGCGACCGCGACCGCTCAGTAGCAAGACGGTAGCTGAGTATGACAAATGACTATCGCCGCGGTTCCGATGGGGGCCGCGGTTCTGGACGTCCCTCGTCGCGGGGACGTTCTGGTTATCAAGGAACGGGTCGGCAATCTTACAACGCCGGGCAGTCCCGTGGCAACGACCCGGCGTCGCGACTTCGCGGCTCGGGCGGCCCTCAAGTGCATAACACCAGGTCGCGCAAGAGTTCGTCGACCGAATGGCTCACGGGCACGCCTCTGCCTCGCCGCAAAGCCGTCATGGGATTCATTGGGCTTGGCTTGGGCTTGGGCGTCTTTCGCCTTGCCGACTATCAAATTGTCGAAGCTGATAAACTGCGCGAGCGTGCCGATGCGCGTCGCCTGCTTGCGCAGACTCTCTATGCCAAACGCGGCACCATCTACGACCGCAACGGTAACGTGCTGGCGTCGTCGGTCGAATGTCGCAACATCGCCGTGAACCCGCAGCTTGTCGAGGATGTTGACAAGACGGTGTCGGCGCTGGTCAAGGCAACTGGAATCGATAAAAAGACGTGCCGTAAGCTCGTCGAGTCCGATGGCACCTGGGTGTATATCAAGCGCCAAGTGGACGAAGACGATGCTGCGGCGTTGGAGAAGAAGAACCTGCCCGGCGTGCTTTTCGAGCAGGCTATGAAGCGTGTATATCCATACGGCAATCTGGCATCGCAGGTGCTGGGTGTAGTGAATGTGGACAACGACGGCTTGACGGGTCTCGAAAAGCAATACAACAAGCTTCTGACCGGCACGAACGGTTCTCTCGTACGCGAGCGCGCGAGGGACGGCAGCTATATCGCGGGCGGTGCCTATAAAAAGGTGGCTGCGGTCGACGGCGTTGACATCGTGACGACGCTCGACGTTAATATCCAGCGAGCGGCTGAGGATGCTCTGGCAGAGGCTGTCGAGAAGACAAAGGCCAAGAACGGCTCGGCTTTGGTCACCGACCCCACGACCGGTGAAATTCTCGCCGCCTGCTCGTACCCGACCTACGACCAGACCGATCTGGAGAACGCCAAGACCGAGGATATGAACCTGCGCCTGGTCACCGACGCCTACGAGCCCGGCTCGGTCTTTAAGACGCTCGTGGCGGGCGCCGGCTTCGACTTGGGCGTCGTGCGATCGAGTACGTCGTTTGAGGTGCCGGCGAGCATCAAGGTGGGCGACGATACCGTCACCGATGCCGACAAGCGCGACTATGCCATGACCATGGATGTGCGCGAGATGATGCGCCGTTCGTCCAACGTGGGCTTTGTCCTGGTGGGGCGCAAAATCGGTGCCGACGACTTTGCCGCCTATGTGGACAAGTGGGGCATCGGTCACAGCTCCGGTGTCGATTTTCCGGGCGAGAGCCTGGGCATCGTCAAGGAGCGTGACCAGTATGACGGCGCCACGCTGGGATCGATGAGCTTTGGACAGGCGCTGTCCGTCTCGCCGATTGAGGTCGCACGTGCCGTGGGCGGCATCGCCAACGGCGGCGTGATGATGACCCCGCACTTCTATAAGTCCAGCAAAGGCGACGAGAAGGACTGGGGCGAAGGCGAGCGCGCGATTTCGGAGGACGCCGCATCCCAGGTGACATCGTGCATGCAGACGGTCGTGTCCGAGGGAACGGGCGTTGGCGGCGCGGTTGACGGCTATGACGTGGCGGGTAAGACCGGTACGGCCGAACGAGCCGACGAGAACGGCGGCTACCTCAAGGAGAACTACATGTCGTCCTTTATGGGCTTTGCACCGGCACAATCGCCCAAGGTGCTGTGCTATATCACGCTCGACGGAACGCCGAGCGGCTCAGATGCCGCTGCGGTGCCGTTCCAGTCCATTATGGCCAACGCGCTCGACGTGCTGGGTATCCCGCACACGAAGTAGGGGGTTACAATCTTTGGGGCGTGGTTTGTTGTCCCATATGAGGGGTGTTCACATGCCCTGCACCACGCATGCGCGGCGCTGGGATACAATACGCCGATAGCATTATTAGGTTTACAGGGGAGCTGCAATGATAGAGATCGCCGTCAACAACCTCGCGGCCGCAACAGGGGCCCGAACCGTGACGGGAGAAGCCGATCAGGTATGCCGCGGGTGCGTTATCGACTCGCGCCAGGTCGAGGAAGGGACGATTTTCGTCGCCTTTCCCGGTGAAAACGTCGACGGCAATGATTTTGCTTCCCGTGCCGTCCAGTCGGGTGCCGGCGCCGTCGTGATGACGCGTGAGCCTGAGGCCGAGCTGGTCTCGCTGGCGCAGGACAAGGGCTGTGCCATCTTGCTGACCGATGATCCCGAGGAGTTTCTGCTGCGTTTGGCGCACACGTACCGTCTGGAGCTTGGCTGCCTGGTCGTCGGTATTACCGGTTCCATCGGCAAGACGACGACCAAGGACGTGCTCGCCGCCGTGCTCGCCAAGCGCTATCGCGTCTGGGCCACCAAGGGCAATTTCAATAACCTGATCGGCATGCCGCTCACGGTGCTTTCCGCTCCGGCCGATACCGAGGTCCTGGTGCTCGAGATGGGCATGAACCATTTCCACGAGATCGAGCGCCTGTCCCAGTCCGCCAATCCCAACCTTGCCATCGTGAGCAAGATTGGTACCTCTCATATCGGCATTTTGGGTAGCCGCGAGAACATCGCCCGCGCTAAGGCCGAGATTGTCCAGGGTATGTGCGCCGCTGGCGACTTCTTGCCGCTGCTGGTTTTGGGCGGCGAGGACGACTTTACGCCGTTCATTCGCGATACGTTCGCCCAGCCTGCTGGTATCGACGTGATGCTGGCCGGCGTCTCGGACGATGATGAGGTCCGTGCCCGCGACATTCGTGTTGATGACGAGGGCCGTCCGGTCTTTACGCTCGATTTTGGCCAGGGTGAGACGATCGATACCATGCTTGCCATCCCCGGCGTGCAGTCCGTTCCTAATGCCGTTAAGGCCGCCGCGGTTGCCTATCGCCTGGGCGTGACGCCCGAGCAGATCGATACTGCCTTTAGGGGCCTCACGATCACCGGTCACCGCCAGGAGATTAAGCGCGCCAAGAGCGGTGCCCGCGTCATCGACGATTCCTATAACGCCAGTGCCGAATCCATGGCTGCTGGCCTCGATCTGCTGTGCTCGCTTTCGTGCACGGGGTCTCGCATGGCGATCCTGGGCGAGATGGGCGAGATGGGCGATGAGGCTCCTCGCATGCATGAGCTCGTGGGCGCCTATGCCGCCGCCAAGAAGCTCGACATGCTTGCGTGCGTGGGTGGTGAGCTGGCCCAGCTTATGGCCGATGCCGCGCGCATGATGGGTATGGACGAGGACCGCATCCAGGTGTTCTCCGATTATCAGCAGGTGCTCGACCGCATGGGCGGCGCGCTTGAAAAACATGATGTTGTACTGGTCAAGGGTTCCCGCTTTGTTGAGCTCGACCGCTTTGTGGAAGGTGTGTGCTAGCCCATGTTCGGCAATCCCTCGTATCCAACGTATCAGGCTTTTTTGGGGCTTGGCATCGCCGCCGCCATTGCGCTGCTGCTCATGCCGTGGTGGATCAAGCTGCTCAAGGTCGAGGGTATCGGCCAGCAGGTTCGTGCCGATGGCCCCAAGCGTCATTTGGTTAAGCAGGGAACGCCCACCATGGGTGGTGTTGTCATCCTCGTCGCGATCTCGCTGACCTGCCTGCTGATGGGCAAGCTCACTACCGAGCTCGTGCTCGTGCTCCTCGCCACGCTGGCGACCGGCGTGCTGGGCCTGATCGACGACCTGACCTCCGTTACGCATGGGCGCTCGCTCGGTCTGACGCCTCATGCCAAGATGATCGGCCTAACCATTATCTGCGTCACCTTTACGGTACTTGCCGTCAACTGGTGCGGCGTCGCCCCCGAGATTCGTTTTCCCGGCGGCCTGACGATTGACCTCGGTGTTCTTTCGACCACCATCTGCGGCCTTTCGTTCCCGTGGCTCTACATTGTCTTTTGCTGGCTGATGATCGCCGGTCTTTCTAATGCCGTGAACCTGACCGATGGCCTTGACGGTCTTGCTGGCGGCACCTCCATGATTGCCATGCTCGCCATGGCCGCCATGGCGTTTTTGCACGGAGACGTGAACCTGTCCATCTTCTGCACCGCGTGTGCCGGTGCCTGCTTGGGCTTTCTGTGGTTCAACTGCTATCCGGCGAGCATCTTTATGGGCGATACCGGCTCGCTTGCCCTGGGCGCCGCGTTTGCCTGCACGTCCATCATGACCAACACCGAGGTCGTCTCCCTCATCATCGGCGGCCTGTTTATCGTTGAGACCCTGTCGGTCATGATTCAGGTTGTCTACTTCCACTTTACGCACAAGCGCGTCTTCCTTATGGCGCCCATCCATCATCATTTCGAAAAGAAGGGCTGGGCCGAGACCAAGGTCGTCATCCGTTTTTGGATTATCGCTGCGGCCTTTGGTGCCGTTGGCCTTGCTTTGTTCTTCCAGTTGGGATAGTGGTCTTTCATGCCTCTTGCTGATGTCTTTAGCCTGCTCGTTTTGGGTCAGGGCAAATCCGGTCTCGATGTCGCCCGCTGGGCGCTGGCACATCCCGAGCGCGTAAGCGCCGTTACCGTGTATGGCGGCGGCACCTCTGAGCCCAATGACGCCACGCGTGCGCTCGAGGCTGCTGGTGCGTCGTTTGTCTATGGGACCGAACAGGTCGAGGGCGCCTATGACGTATGCGTGACGTGCCCGGGCATCTCGGAGTTCTCGGGCTTCTTTAAGGCCGGGCGCGAGCATGCCGCTCAGATTATGGGTGAGCCCGAGTTTGCCTATCGCCTGTCGCCCGATAACTGGATTGCCATTACGGGTACCAACGGCAAGACGACTACCACGTCGCTGACTGATTATCTGCTCAAGGCTGCCGGCGAGGCCAGCGTTGCTGTCGGCAACATCGGCGAGCCGCCGGTCAACGAGATTGACGGCCGAGCCCGCAACGAGTGGTTTGTGGCTGAGCTCTCGAGCTATCAGATTGCTACGACCGCCGAGCTCCACCCTCGCGTGGCGGTGCTGCTCAACATCACTCCCGACCACTTGGGCTGGCATAAGAGCCATAAGAACTATGCGCTTGCCAAGATCAAACTGTTTGACAATATGGTCGATGACGATCTGGCGGTTGTCGACGTCGAAGACGCCGGCATTCACGAGTTCGATGAGTACATCTACACGCCGGGTCGTCGCATCTGCAAGGTTGCCTTTGACGAGCCTGAGGGCGAGGATGCCGCCTTTGTGCGCGACGGCAAGATGGTCGTGCGCCTGAAGGGCGTCGAGACCCCGCTCATCGCTACATCCGAGCTCAAGATCTCGGGCCATCACAATGTTATCAATGCCCTGTGCGCTGCCACGGCTGCCCTGGCAGTCGGTGCCGATGTCGATGGTGTCTGCCGCGGTCTGGCCTCGTTCCAGCCGCTCGAGCACCGCGTGGAGCCGTGTGGCGAGATTGACGGCGTGCGCTACGTCAACGATTCCAAGGCGACCAACACCGATGCGGTCGAGAAGGCGCTGACGGCATTTCCCGATGACGACGTGATCTTGCTGCTCGGCGGCCACGATAAGGGCACGCCGCTCACGGACTTCGCGCGCGTTGTTATGGACAACGTGCGCTCGGTCGTCTGCTTTGGCGATGCGCGCGAGCGCTTCACCGCCGCTATGGACGAGGCCGATGTCGATGGCGATGTGGATATCGCCCAGGCGGATGACCTGCGCGATGCCGTGGACGTCGCCCGTTCGCTGTCGAGCCGTGGCGACGTGATCTTACTTTCTCCTGCCTGCTCTTCGTTCGATGAGTTCTCGGGCTATGAGGAGCGCGGCCGCGTGTTTAAGGACTATGTGGCCCAGCTTGCCGCTGCGGCGAAATCGCAAATGGAATAGGGGTTGCCGGTGAGAGAGGAGAGCCCCCGACAAGGTATGAGGAGGCCCGACTCGGACCGTGCCTCCTCGCGGCGCAGCACACCGCGTTCCGGTCGCGGCGGGCAGTCGTTTAGCGAACGCTATATTGCCGGCGTTCCCGCCCGCATCATGCGTCCCCGTTTGATATTCATGGCCTGCTTGTTTACCTTGGTATGCTTTGGCCTGCTGATGGTGTACTCGGCGTCTTCGGTCGAGGCGCTGCACGAGAATGGCTCGGCGACGTTTTTTCTGGGTCGACAGGCCGCGTTTGCCGTGGTCGGTGTTCTGGCGCTGATTGCCATCGTGCGCGTTTTGCCGGACAGCTGGTTTGGGGAGGATGTGCTCAGGATCTTCCTCATCGGCATGATAGGGCTATTGTTTCTGGTGTTCTTGGTGGGCAGCGGCAGCCGTGGCGCCACGCGCTGGCTCAACATCGCCGGTATTCAGTTCCAGCCTTCCGAGTTTTTAAAGCCATTTGCCATTGCGTATTCGGCCATCATGCTTGATCGCTTCTTTTCGCCCGGTGGCAACATCAACGAATTCCTTCGCAAGATGGGCATCTACTTGGGCATTTCGCTCTTTCTGATCTTTATCCAGCCCGATTTCGGTACTGTCCTGATCATCCTGTTGACCCTCATGTGCATGGCGTTGTTTGCGGGTCTCGACCCCAGATTTATCATCGGCGTGCTAATCTTCGGCATTCTCGTGATCGTGATTGCGCTTGTTGCAGAGCCGTACCGTATGGTGCGTATTCAGGTTGCCTTGAACCCTTGGGCCGACGAGTATGGTGACGGCTATCAGGCCACGCTTGCCATCATGGCCTTTGCCTCGGGCGGTCTGTTCGGCCGTGGCATCGGCAACTCAACCATGAAGTACTCGTATCTGCCCGAGGCGCACAATGACTACATCCTGGCCATCATTGGCGAGGAAGTCGGTTTTGTCGGAACCGTGCTGTTCTTCTTGGTGTTTGCGATGCTGATCTACTCGGCGTTTCGCATTGCCGAGCAGGCGACCGATCGTCGGGGTGCGCTCATGGCGTCTGGCTCCGCGGTCATTCTCGCGGTGCAGTTTTTGATTAACGCGCTGGGCATCCTCAACGTGTTTCCCATGACGGGCAAACCGTTGCCGTTTATTAGCTACGGCGGCTCTTCGATTATTGTGTCGCTTATGCTCGCCGGTCTGATCCTGCGCGTTTCGTATGAGAGCGCCCGTCGCGATGAGTACGACCGTCGCCGCGAGAGCTTTGCCGTTATGGATGAGAGCACCGCCGGCGTGCCCCACGTGCGCGGCGAGCGATCTACGCGTAACGGTTTTACCGTCCTGGATGGCTCTGCGACCGAGCCGGCAGCCCGCCCGCGTCAGCGAACGGCGCCGCAAGGTCGTCCTCAGCGCCCCAGCCCTCGCAACGCGGGCGGCGGATATAATCGAATCGATTTGAACTCGGACCCGTCGGCGCGTCTGCGCACCGACGACCAGGGACCGCGTGTACGAAGGGACTACCATGACCGATAAGATGACCGTTGCTATTGCAGCCGGCGGCACGGCAGGACACATCAACCCCGCGCTCGCCTTGGCCGAAGAGCTGCGTGATCGTGGCCACCACGTTGTGTTCGTGGGCCAGTCGCGCAAGCTCGAGGGTCGTCTGGTCCCCGAGGCTGGATTTGATTTTGTGCCCATTACGGTCACGGGCTTCGACCGCTCCCGTCCTTGGACGGCGCTGACCTCGCTATGGCGTGTCAACAAGGCCAAGCGTGCGCTCGCCAGTCATTTCTCAAAGGTCGGCAAGCCCGACGCTGCCATCGGTTTTGGTGCCTATGTCGAGGTTCCGCTGCTGGGGTGGTGCAAGGGCGCGGGCGTTCCGTATCTGCTGCATGAGCAGAACTCAGTTCCGGGCCTGGCCAACAAGATGATGAACTCCCACGCCGCCCGCGTGTGCATCTCGGTGCCGGCAGCGCGCTCGGTCTTTGAGCGCGAAGGTGACTCTGACCACGTGCTCATGACCGGCAACCCCGTACGTCGCTCGGTAATCGAGGGCGATCGCGCTCGCGGCCGCAAGGCACTTGGCGTTCCCGAGGACGCTACACTGCTGCTCGTCTTTGGCGGTTCACTTGGCGCCCAGCACCTCAACGAGCGCGTGGTTTCGCTCAAAAACGAGCTGCTTTCGCGCAAGAACCTCTATGTGTTGCATTCGACGGGTGCCGACGGCTTTGAGGAGACCGAGCGCGCTTTGGCGCTGACGCCCGAGGAGGCGGAGCGTTACCGCGTCCAGCCTTACATCGACAACATGGGCGATATGCTGGCTGCTGCCGATTTGGTGCTCTCACGTTCGGGCGCATCGAGCGTGGCCGAGATCGCTGCGCTCGCCGTGCCCTCGGTGCTCGTGCCGTATCCGCATGCGACGGCCGACCACCAAACCACCAATGCCCGTTATCTGGTCGACGCCGGGGCCGGTGTGCTCTGCGCCGATACCGATATCGATGGTTCTGCCTTTGCCGATGAGCTGCTGCACTTGGTCGATGACGCGGCGGCGCGCGACGCCATGCGTCAGGCGGCACGTGGTCTGGCTCAGGATAGGGCCGCCGCTCTTCTGGCGGATGCGGTAGAGGGTTTGCGTTAGTTAGACGGGATATCGTCGGTCGCCCTCGCGCTGATGCGGTAGGTGCGGTACAGTTAACGGGTTACAGGCAGTGTTTACGCAAGGAGTACACGAGCACATGGCTGATTCCCAGACTGCAACCTCCGCGCCCGAGTTTAAGAGCGCCCACTTTATCGGTATCGGCGGCGCCGGCATGAGCGGCATCGCCCTCGTTCTGCACGAGCGCGGTTATGCCGTTACCGGCTCCGATCTTAAGACGTCACGTTATATCCGCCAGCTTACCCGCGCTGGCGTGAAGGTGCATGTGGGCCATGAGGCCGCCACGATCGACGAGGTCAAGCCCGACGTGGTTGTTGTCTCCACCGCTATTCCGGAGTCCAACCCTGAACTCGTGCGCGCTCGCGAGCTTGGTATTCCCGTGTGGCCCCGTGCCAAGATGCTCTCTGCCTTGGGCCACGGCTACACTACCGTCGCTGTTGCCGGCACGCACGGCAAGACCACCACGTCTTCGATGTGCGCCACCATGCTCGACCGCATGGGTCTGGATCCGAGCTTCCTGATCGGTGGCATCGTTGAGGGTTATGACACGAACGGCAAGAACGGCTCGGGCGACTATTTTGTCGCCGAGGCCGACGAGTCCGACAGCTCCTTCCTGTTCCTGAACCCCAACGTGGTCATTGTGACCAACGTCGAGGCCGATCACCTCGATCACTACTCGGGTATCGAGGAGATCGAGGCAACTTTCGCCAAATTCATGAGCCTGGTGGGCGAGGACGGCACCGTCATCGTCTGCGGTGAGGACCCGCATCTGGTCGAGCTCGCCAAGTCGACGGGCCGTCACGTGCTTTCCTACGGCTTTGCCGAGAGCAACGACATCGTCTGCATGCACCCGGATGTCAAGGGCATCCAGAGTGACTTTATCGTTCGCTTTGAGGACGGCACTGAGCATGCCGTGGAGATCAAGAGCAATCCCGGTCGCCACAACATGCTCAACGCCACGGCGGTGCTTACCGTCGCCCATGTCCTGGGCCTTGACATCGACGCCGCCGCCAAGGCGCTCTCGAGCTTTGAGGGCGTCCGCCGTCGCTTTACCCACGTGGGCGATATCGGTGGCATCACCGTGGTCGATGATTACGGCCATCACCCCACCGAGATCAAGGCGACGCTTGCTGCCGCTTCGTCGCTGGGCTACAAGCATGTCGACGTCGTGTTCCAGCCGCACCGCTATTCGCGCTTGCAGGCCCTGTGCGACGACTTTGCCGATGCATTTGCCAATGCCGATAAACTGCTGCTGATTGATGTGTTCTCGGCTGGCGAGATGCCCATTCCGGGTGTTACCTCTAAGATGCTCGCCGATTCCGTGCGCGCCAAGCATCCTGGCAAGGAGGTCGTGTACTGCTCCAGTCGTCTTGAGCTCAATCAGGAGCTCGAGCAGATGGTGGGCGAGGGCGACCTGCTGCTCACTATGGGTGCCGGTGACGTTACGACCGTCGGTCCCGAGTTCATTGAGTATCTGACTGCCAAGAAAGACGCTTAAGTCTAATGGGTCTGTTTAACGCCGTCATGGCGCTCTCGGGCATGATCGACACGGATGTGATCGAGGACGAGCGCCTTGCGCGTCATACGAGCTATCGTATCGGCGGCAAGGCCGACCTCTTTGTGACGTGCCACAGCTATCATGCCCTCCGCCGCGCCGTGGCGGTGCTCGATCGCGAGCAGGTGCCGTGGGTCATCATCGGCAAGGGCTCCAATCTGCTGGTTGCCGATGGCGGTTATCGCGGCGCCGTCATTTCGCTCGGACGTGAGTTTCAGCGCACGGTTGTTGCCGATGACGGTTATACGCTGACGGTCGGTGCGGGCGTGATGTTTGCGCGCCTGGTCAACGATGCCCTGTCGCGTAGCCTCTCGGGCCTTGAGTTTGCCGTTGGCATCCCTGGTTCGGTCGGCGGTGCGATATCTATGAATGCCGGCACACGGACCGAGTGGATTGGCTCGCTGGTTGAGGATGTCGTAACGTTTGACCCGGCATCCGGTATCAAGCATTATGCGGGGTCCGAGATCACTTGGGGCTACCGCGAATGTAGCCTTCCCCGCAATGAGATCATCCTCGAGTGCGTGCTCAAGCTTAAACCGGCGCCCAAGGCCGACATTCGCGAGCGCATGGAACGGTACCTGACGAGGCGCAAGCGTACGCAGCCCATGGGTCGCGCATCCTGCGGGTCGGTCTTTCGCAACCCGCCCGATGCGAGTGTGGGCAAGCTTATCGAGGATTGTGGATTAAAGGGTTTTTCGATTGGCGGCGCGGAAGTTTCGCCCGTTCACGCTAATTTTATCGTTAATAACGGAACTGCCTCGGCCGATGACGTTGCCGCGGTTATCAGACATGTGCACGGAAAGGTGAGGGAGGCGTATGGCATCGAGCTCAGACCGGAAGTTAAATTCCTCGGCTTCTAGAGCATCGAAACCCACCTTCCGCCGCGCCGGAGGGCGTTCCGGCGCGCCTGCCAAACCTCAACGCAATACCGTCGCGCACTCTAAGTCTGTCGGGCATGCTCGACAGGCCGGTCGTCCGGTCGTCGGCTCTCAGCTCGGTAATCGTCCGGCCGCAAAAAAGTCCTCGCGTCCCTCGGTGACATCAAAGTCTGTTATGGCCGCCAAGCCTGCCCGTCCTATGGCAACTCCTAAGCCCTCGACGGGAACTAAAGCGGTGCGTCCCGGTCGCACGCTGGGCGCATCGAAACCGCGCTCGCTGACATCGGTGCCGGCTACCGCCAAGAAGCCTTCGGGTAAAAAAGGCGTCAACCCGTTGTCTTCACTTGGGGCGATGGCAAATAAAACGTCAGACGCCGCTTCTGTTGTTACAGGCAAAGGCAAAATTGTGGGCGGCGTTCTGGCCGTCTTTGCCGTGCTCGTCGTCGTTGCCATCGTGGTGATCAACTCTGGATTGTTTACCGCCACTGATATTCAGATTCAAGGCAGCGAGCATGTGACCAAGCATGATGCTATCCAGCTGATCGATTTGCCCGAGGGAACGTCGCTTTTTAACGTCGATCCCGACCAGATTACCGAGGATCTCAAGCAGAACCCGTGGGTCTCGGGCGTGGATGTCCAGCGCCAGTTCCCGCATACGCTCATCATTACGCCTATGGAGCGCAAGGTCATCGCAATTGCCTATATCAGCTCCGATGACCTTGCCTGGGCCATCGGGGATGATGACACCTGGATCGCCCCACTGTCGACGTCGGTCGAAGTGGACGACCAAGGCAACGTCATCACGACAGGGCAGGGCTCAAATACCTTGACCGGAATCGATGCCGCGCTGGCGCTCGCTAAGCATTATGGCGCGGTGCTGTTGACTGATGTCTCGGCGGATGTCGCTCCGGTTTCCGGCCAGGCGGTGAGCTCCAAAGCCGTTAAGGCCGGCCTGGATTATGTGCGTGGTTTTTCGAGCGAGTTCTTGGGACAAGTCAAGGATATTTCCACGCCTTCGGTCGAAGCCATCTCGGCAAACCTCAATAACGGCATTGAGGTGTCGCTGGGCGATTCGAACGATATCGCCAAGAAGGAACGCGTAGTCACCAAGTTGCTTTCGCAGGTAGAGGGCGTAACGTATATCAATGTGCGCTCTCCGGGCAACTACACATTTAGGAATGCTCCGACCTCGTAGCGCTGGTTGATGCTTTGTTGAGGGGCCATACCACGCCGTTTATCTGGTTTGTTTGGTTTTCACGGTCAATTATTTGACTGATACGTTCATAATGTGCAAACATAATACGGTTTACCTTTGCATTTACTTTCAACCTGAAGGTTAATGTGCGCAGGGGTCGACCCATGCTATGGCTATAACCTTTGTTCGGAGGACCGACATGCACGAGACAGAGATCAACAACTACCTTGCCGTCATTAAGGTGGTCGGCGTCGGCGGCGGCGGTACCAACGCGGTCAATCGAATGATCGAAGAGGGCATCCGCGGCGTCGAGTTTGTTGCCATCAACACCGATGCTCAGGCACTCGCGATCTCTGATGCCGATATCAAGGTGCACATCGGCACCGACCTTACCCGCGGCCTGGGCGCCGGCGCCAACCCCGAGGTTGGCCGCAAGGCTGCCGATGAGTCCCGCGACGACATTGCCGAGGCGCTTGCTGGCGCCGACATGGTGTTCATCACCTGCGGCGAGGGCGGTGGCACCGGTACCGGCGCTGCTCCCATCGTTGCCGATATCGCGATGAACGAGGTCGGTGCACTGACCGTCGCCGTCGTGACCAAGCCCTTCACCTTCGAGGGCCGCAAGCGCAAGAAGAGTGCCGAGGAGGGTATTAAGACCCTCTCCGATTGCGTCGACACCATGATTGTCATCCCTAACGATAAGCTGCTCGACATCGCCGAGAAGAAGACCACCATGCTCGAGGCCTTCGCGATTGCCGATGGCGTCCTTTCCCAGGGCACCCAGGGCATCACCGACCTCATCACCGTCCCCGGTATCATCAACCTGGACTTCGCCGATGTTAAGACCATCATGAAGCAGGCCGGTACCGCCATGATGGGTATCGGTACCTCTTCTGGGGATACCCGTGCCGTCGACGCAGCCCAGCAGGCCATCTCCAGCCCGCTGCTCGAGAGCTCCATCGATGGTGCCACACGCGTGCTGCTCTCCATCGCCGGTTCCAAGGACCTGGGCATCCAGGAGATCAGCGACGCCGCCGACGTTGTCGCCAACGCCGTCGACCCCGAGGCCAACATCATCTTCGGTACCGTTGTCGACGAGTCCCTGGGCGATCAGGTGCGTATCACCGTCATCGCTACGGGCTTCTCCGACTCCAACGTCAACCGTCAGGATGAGCTCTTTGCCGCTCAGCAGTCTCAGAGCAAGGCCGCTGCTTCCGCTGAGCCGCAGCGCACCGCTCCGGCCACCAGCCCGGCTCAGGCCGCTCCGACCCGCAACGTCGGTGGCACCGAGCTTCCTAACTTCGGCAACGATCAGTTCGAGCTTCCCGACTTCCTGAAGCGCGGTAGCTTCTAAGTCGTTCTTTGCATTGTTCTGCACAGGGGCGTGTCCGTATGGACGCGCCCTTTTTATTTCGACTTTGTAAACTAGAACCTCCAATCTCTTTACGTTCCCTTTACGATTGCCTCCAGCGCAGCAGGTATCCTTTTAGAGAAGTATGACAGCCGTATAAACGCGGGCTGTAGCGGCGATGCCGCGGTACTTGTGTTATTAGGAGGCTTTAGTATGGCAGCACGTGCGGACAACGTTTCGCGTGTCGACCATGATGGAGTTACGTTGGTGGAGGGCGCGACATCCGATGTTCGCTTTGCCTTCACCGAGCGCGCCGGTGGCGTTTCCGAAGATGCGTACTCCTCACTCAACTTGGGCTCGCATGTTGGCGATGACCCCTTTGCTGTTCAAGAAAATCGTCGTCGTGCGCTCGAAGCTATGGGTGCCGCCGAGTGCGAGCACAACCTGCTCGTTCCCAATCAGGTCCATGGTGATCATATCGTTGCGGTGACCTCGAACGGCACCGATGACCTTGAGGACGTTCGCGAGCAGATTGCTGAGGGCTGTGATGCCATCGTCTGCACGGCGCATAACGTGCCCGTGCTGCTCTGCTTTGCCGACTGCGTTCCCGTGGTGCTGGTGGCCCCTGGCGGATTTGCCGTGGTGCACTCCGGTTGGAAGGGCACGATTGCACGTATTTCTGCCAAGGCGTGCCAGGCGCTTTGCGATGCTGCCGGCTGCGATGCGAGCAACGTTTCCGCCTATATTGGCCCCCATATCTTGGGTGACGAATATGAGGTATCCCAGGAACTCATGGATCGCTTTGCCGCCGAGTTCTCTTGCATCGATGCGAGTGCCTCTCGCATGCTCGATCTTTCCGCTGCCATTCGCGAGGCGCTGGTAGATGTCGGTGTCGACGCGGATAATATCGTGGATACCCAGCTTTCGACCGTGCGTCAGAACGACCGCTTTTATTCCTACCGTAACGAGGACGGCACCTGTGGGCGCCATGCTGCGATCGGCGTGATGCTATGAGAAAGATCGTATCGGTCCTGAGCGCCGCTGTGCTTACACTTACGCTGTGCGCCTGTTCTTCGGGATCTTCTACCTCTTCCATTACTGTCGCTGGCTCCACGACCTGCCTTCCTATCGCCGAGATTGCGGCCGAGGGCTTTAAGGAGGAGACCGGCATCGACGTGCTCGTTTCCGGTTTGGGTTCTTCCGCTGGCATCGAGGCCGTCAGCGCCGGCACGGCCGATATCGCCAGCTCCTCCCGTGGACTCAATGCCGACGAACAGGATCTGGGCCTGACTCCCATCGTCATTGCCCACGACGGTATCGCGGTCATCGTGAACGACGATAACCCGGTCGATAACCTCTCGACCGAGCAGCTCCGCGATATTTACGCCGGCAAGATCACCAACTGGAAAGAAGTCGGTGGCGAGGACCTGAGGATTCAGGTTATCAACCGAGATGAGGCGTCCGGCACGCGTGAGGCCTTTCGCACCATCGTGATGGACGGCACCCCGTTCGATCGCCGCTCGGCCGTTCTTTCGGGCACGGGCCAGGTGCGCGACGTGGTATCTCGTTCGCGCGGTGCCATTGGCTACATTTCGCTGGGCTTCGTCGATAGCCTCAACGCCAAGACCTCGGTCAAGGCCGTCTCGGTCAATCATGTTGAGGCGTCCGAGAAGACGGTCGCGAGCGGCGGCTATCCCATCTCGCGCGACCTTTACTTCTTTGTGAAGGGTGCGCCTTCGCAGCAGGCGCAGGATTACATCGACTACGTGACGTCCGAAAAGATGGACAAGCAGATTCGCGAGGCGGGCTTTATCCCCGTCACCAACGACGAGAAGGGGAGTGAGTAGCATGGAAGCACAGGAAAACTCCCAGACTGAGCAGAATGTTCAGACGCCCAAGAAGCGCGAGCTGGCGCTCGTATCGCGCAGTACCTATATCAAGGAGAAGGCGCTGCAGTGGATCTTCTTTGCCTGCGCGTTCTTGGCGGTCGTTACCGTCATCCTGATTTTTGTCTTTACCACGTACTCGGCGCTGCCCGTCTTTACCGACATCGGTCTGGCGGACTTCTTTAGCTTTACGTGGGCGCCCTCTGAGGGCCACTACGGCATCATGTCGCTGCTTGCCGGCTCAGGTCTGGTGACCGTCGGTGCGCTCGCCATGGGCGTGCCGCTAGGTGTGGGTACGGCCGTATACCTGGTCGAGATCGCCGGCAAGCGCGTGCGCAAGCTCATCAGCCCTGCCGTCGACCTGCTGGCCGGCATCCCTTCTATCATCTACGGCTTTTTCGGCATGATCATCATCCGCCCGTTTATCGCACAACTGACCGGCGGCCTTGGTTTTGGTGCGCTGACGGCGTGGTTTGTGCTCGCCATCATGATCGTCCCTACCATCACCACGCTCACCATCGATGCTCTCAATTCCATTCCCATGGGCATTCGCGAGGCATCGTATGCCATGGGCGCCACCAAGTGGCAGACCATCTATAAGGTCGTGCTACCTGCCGCGAAGCTGGGTATCGTTGATGCCATCGTGCTGGGTATGGGCCGTGCCATCGGCGAGACCATGGCCGTGCTCATGGTCGTAGGTAACGCCCCGGTTATTCCCGACAGCATTGCGAGCCCCATCTCGACGCTCACGAGCCAGATTGCGCTCGACATGAGCTATTCCTCGGGTCTGCACCGCTCGGCGCTGTTCGGCATGGGTGTGGTCCTGTTTATCATCTCCGCCACGCTGGTGGGCATCGTCCGTCTGATTTCCAAGAAGAAGAGGGGGTAGGCTATGTCCGATTCCGTTGACACGACGGTCGATACGACCTCGTCGCGCGAGCGCATCAAGCGTGCCCTTTCCCACGGCAAGAAGGGCCGCATCAACAAGGACCTGTCCAACAAGATCATGCTTGGCGTGTTCCGTGCCGCTGCCTACATCACCACGCTGGTGCTGGTCGCTATCATCGCCTACGTGGTCATCAACGGCCTGCCACACATCTCGCTCGACTTTATCTTCGGTTGGCCCCAGGGCGTCAACGCCGAGGGCGGTATTTGGCCCACGATCGTCTCGACCGTCTATGTGACGGCGCTCGCCATGCTTATCTGCACGCCGATCGCTGTGCTGGCAGCCGTCTATCTGGCCGAGTACGCCAAGCAGGGCAAGGTCGTCGAGCTCATTCGCTACGCTGCTGACGCTTTGGCCTCGGTGCCCTCCATCGTTATGGGTCTGTTTGGCTACGCCTTGTTTGTCGAGGCCATGGGCTTGGGCCTTTCGATGGTCTCTGCCGCCCTGGCACTCGCGCTCTTGATGCTTCCCATCGTCATGCGCACCACCGAAGAGGCCATTCGCGCCGTTCCGCGCTATATCCGTTGGGGCGCGTACGGCCTGGGCGCCACCAAGTGGCAGGTTGTCTCCAAGATCGTGCTTCCTTCTGCCTTTGGCCGTATTGCCACGGGCATCGTCCTCGCCATCGGCCGTGCCATTGGCGAGACCGCGGTGGTGCTCTACACCATGGGGCAGGCCATCAATCTACCTATTTCGCCGCTCGATTCCGGCCGCCCCATGACGGTTCACCTGTACCTGCTTGCCAACGACGGCATCAACATGAACGCAGCCTACGGCACCGCGCTCTTGCTGATGGTGATCATTTTGGCCTTCAACCTGTTTGCGCGCTTCCTGTCGCGCAAGCGTCGCTAGTTAAGGAGTCCCATGTCCGTTTATCAGTCCGCTCCCACGCTGGAGCAAGCGGCCATTACGGCCAAGGATTTCAACTTTTGGTACGGTGACTTTCATGCGCTGACGGGGCTCGACCTCAACATCGCCAAAAACGCCATCACCTCGTTTATTGGCCCTTCGGGCTGCGGCAAATCGACGTTTTTGCGCTGCATCAACCGCATGAACGACCTGATCGAGGGCACGCGCATCGAGGGCACCATGACGCTCGACGGCAACGATATCTATGCCGAGGGTGTCGACCCGGTCGATCTCCGTCGTCGCGTGGGCATGATCTTTCAGCAGCCCAACCCGTTTCCTAAATCCATCTACGAGAATGTCGCCTTTGGCCCTCGTCTGCAGGGCGTGACTAGCAAAAGTGACCTCGATGACATCGTGGAAGAATCGCTCAAGCGCGCCAACCTCTGGAAAGAGGTATCCAATCAGCTCAACAAGGATGGTTTGGCACTCTCGGGCGGTCAGCAGCAGCGTCTGTGCATCGCGCGCGTGCTCGCGGTGCAACCCGATGTCCTCCTGATGGACGAGCCCTGCTCCGCCATCGACCCCACGTCCGTCTCTAAGGTCGAGGATCTGATGGCCGAGCTGGCGCCCGAGATGACGATCATCATCGTCACGCATTCAATGCAGCAGGCAGCTCGTATTAGCGACTACACCGCATTCTTCTTGCAGGAAGTTGCCGGCGAGCCCGCCACGCTCATCGAGTATGGTCAAACCGACGCGATCTTCACCAGTCCGGTGGACTCGCGGACGGAAGACTATATCACCGGCCGCTTTGGCTGATCGGTGCGACTAGTCCCAAGCTGATCGGACCTGGTCCGGTGTATATTCACTGTGCGGGCGGCATGACCGCACCCAACTGATTGGAGTGAACCATGCGCAAACTGTTTTCCCGTCAGCTCGTCGAGGCCCGTCACGAGATGCTGAGCATCTATGAGGCCGTCGATCTGGCCCTCCACGATGCCGTTAAGGCCTATGTGACCGACGACCGCAAGCTCGCCACCAAGACCAAGAAGCGCACGCTTTCGATTGACGCGCGCTGCGCTAACCTGGAGGCCGTGTGCTACAACCTGATCGCCACGCAGTCACCGGTCGCCTCCGACTTCCGCTTGCTGCAGACGATTATCTACGTCGACTTTAACCTGCAGCGCATGACCGATAAGGTTCGCCAGATCTGCCGCGCCACGCGTCATATGATCAAGGCCGACATCTCGCTGCCCCAGGAGCTCGTCGGTACGGTCGAGGCCGAGGCTGAGGCCGTCTACCAGGTGCTGGGCTCTTCGCTTTCTGCGCTCGTCACTAACGACATGTCCATCATCTGCAGCCTGGCCGTCGAGGACGAGCCGGTGCATGCGGCGTACGAGAAGTTCTTCCGCACCTTTAACCGCATGGACACGGGCGATTTTATGGACGACGACAGCAACTATGACGACCTGCGCCGCGCCATCATGGTTTCGCGCTACCTCGATCGCATCGCCTCGATTTCCATCGATGCCGCCTGCCGTCTGACCTTCCTGTTGACTGGTCAGCGCATGAATGCCGGCGATATCGCCCGCACTGATGAGGATGAGCTCGAGAGCATGCGCGTGCCTTCGGGCGAGGGTGTTATCATGAGGCCCGCCGTCGACGCTCGCTACGTTGCCAAGGTGCCCGCTAACGAGGTCAGCGAGGGTCTTCGCTACCTGCTCGATCATCTTGAGGATGAGGACGATGGCGAGGACGACGAGGAGTAAGTAACCCCGTTCGTCGAAAGATTGTAAATACCTAAGTGAGCGCGGCCTTGCACATGCGGGGCCGCGCTCTTGCGTTAGCATGGGACTACTTGTTTGGCTGTCAGCGGAGGCGATTAGCAATGGATAACTATTTGGACTTGATGCGCGCTCGCCGCGAGCAGATTCTGGAACGTTTTTATGCGGCGCTCGATCGCGCAGGCCGTCCCCACGACGCCGCGCGCCTCATTGCCGTGTCCAAGACCGTTGGTGTCGATGAGACCGTTGCCGCCATCCAGGCGGGGTATCGCCATTTTGCCGAGAACCGCCCGCAGGAGCTGGTTCGCAAGCTCACGGGTCTGGCGGAGCATCCGGAGCTGCCCGAGGTACGCTTCGATATGATCGGCAACCTGCAGACCAATAAGATCAATGCGGTGCTGGGCTCAGCCGAGCTGATTCACTCGGTGGGTTCGCTGCATCTGGCGCAGGCGATCTCGAGCCGTGCTGTCCGCAAGATTGAGGCAGGCGAGCTCGCCGGCCCCCAGCGTGTGCTCATCGAGGTCAATGTGAGTGGTGAGGAGTCGAAGGGAGGCTTTTCGCCCGATGAGATTCGCGCCGCCGCGGGTGAGCTTGCGGAACTTGAGGGAATTTGCGTGCAGGGGCTTATGACTATGGCGCCCCGGGGGAATAAGGATGTGGCACGCCGCACCTTTGCGGGGCTTCGTGAGCTGAGGGATGAGCTGGAGGCGGCGCATCCCGATTTGAACCTGCCTGAGCTTTCCTGCGGCATGAGCGAGGACTTTGAGTCTGCCCTTGAGGAGGGCTCTACGCTCGTTCGCCTGGGCAGGGTAGTATTTAGCCCGGAGTTTGCAGTAAAATAAGGCTCTGAAGTGCGCACTGATTATCGGGGCGCCTGCACTAAACCGCGAGAGGACACAACCATGGGCTTCCTTGACGAGATTAAAAATAAAATGCACCTGGGCGGCCAGCAGGGTTACGACCAGGGTTATGGCCAGGACGACGACTACGGCTACGATGACGGCTATGACGATAGTTATCAGGGCAACGGCTACAGCGGTGCTTCGGGCGAGGGCTTCTACACCCAAGACGAGCCGAGCAACGGCCTGCTTGGTCAGACGCGCCGCGGTGAAGCTGAGTCGGTTGCCGTGTATACGCGCTCCGGTCAGCTGGTCGGCGATGACTCCCGCCATGCCACGACGTATAATCCGCCTTCGCGCTCGCAGGACAGTGTTGCGAGCGGTTATCGTCCTGGTGCCTATGACACGCCGTCGAGCTACGCCGAGAACACCCGCGCCCGTGCCGCCGCTGCGCCCGCGCCTGCACCGAGCGATGCCTCGGCCTATGCGAGCAATATCATCAACGCCACACCGCAGCTGCCGGCCTATGTCCTGCGCCCCGAGAGCTATGACGACGTGGAGACCGTGGTGCGCCGCGTTCGCACCAAGCAGCCTGTCGCACTGATTTTTGTGGGCGTACGCACCGAAGTTGCCAAGCGCGTCTTGGACTTCTCTTACGGCTTTGCCTGCGGTCTGGGTGCCACGGTCAAGGAGGTGGGCGACCGCGTGTTCATGGTGCTGCCCGCCGGTTGCGAGGTCAAAGATTCCGATCTCAAGAAGCTTCGTGCGGACGGCTACCTTAAGTAAAGACAAGACGAGGAGATTCCCATCAACATCTACACTATCGTCCAGCTGGTCAACACGCTGTTCAACTTCTATTCCACGCTTATTGTCGTCTACTGCTTTATGACGTGGATTCCCATGAAGCAGGGTGGTTTGCTTCAGGATATTGCCGCGGTGCTCGATAGCGTGTGCGGTCCGTGGCTCAACCTGTTCCGTCGTTTCATCCCGCCGATGGGCGGTATCGATTTTTCGCCGGTCGTTGCGATTATTGCGTTGCAGTTGGTGCAGAGGCTGGTTCTGCAGCTTCTTATAGGTATACTCGTGTAGAACTGACTTAGTAACTTACGTCGGGCGTGTAGCGCCGAGGCGATGAAAAAGGAGACTTGTTATGGCTATTACCCCTGCAGACATCCAGGCTCAGACTTTCTCTGAGGCCAAGCGTGGCTACGATCCTGCTGAGGTCGACGTCTTCTTGGAGACGCTGTCCTCCGAGGTTGACGCTATGCTCGCTAAGATCGTCGACCTTAAGGGTCGTCTGACTGCTACCGAGCAGCAGCTTGCCGATGCGCAGGCTCAGCTTGCCCAGGCTCAGGATGCCACCGCCCAGGCCGTTCCTGCCGCCCCCGTGGCTGCTCCCGCCCCTGACTTCTCCGCTCAGGAGCGCCAGATTTCCGCTGCCCTGATCGCTGCCCAGCAGACCGCTGAGACCATCGTCAACGATGCCAATGAGAACGCTGAGCGTATCCGCAACGAGGCTGACGCCAAGGCCCGCGAGGTTATCCGCCAGGCTCTGACTGAAAAGCAGGCCGAGCTCGAGGAAATCGACCGTCTGAAGGCTTCCCGTGAGGAGTTCAAGGCCGAGTACCTCAAGCTCATCCAGCACTTTATGGACGATGCCCAGAACTCCTTCCCGGCCGACCTCATGGCCTCCACGCCGGTCGGTTCTGCCGCTTCTCCTGCGGTGACTGTTCCCGCCGAGCCGCTGCCCGTCGCTGACCCGGTTGTCCCTGTGGCCGATCCCTTCGCCCCGATTGACAACTTTGCCGCTGACGACCTGGACTAACATTCGGCCTACAATTTAGTGCCTAGAAAGGACCCGCAGTTTGCGGGTCCTTTTTTATGACTGTACCGGGGCGCGCAACATAAAAAACCGAGGCTTATAGGACAAAATGTGTGTCCACGTTGGGGGCATCGGCGCAGGTCGATGCCCCTTTTTCAGCCGTTTAAATT